>NZ_JBIVBY010000040.1:5600-53451 GCF_044746405.1 Pseudomonas sp. NPDC086251 | reverse complement strand
CCGTTCGGCAGCGCAAGCATTTTGCCGATCACCTGGATGTACATTCGCATGATGGGCGGCGCCGGTTTGAAGCGCGCTTCGCAACTGGCGATCCTCAACGCCAACTACATTTCCCGTCGCCTCGAAGAGCACTACCCGGTGCTCTACACCGGCAGCAACGGCCTGGTGGCGCACGAATGCATCCTCGATTTGCGCCCACTGAAAGACAGCAGCGGCATCAGCGTCGATGACGTCGCCAAGCGCTTGATCGACTTCGGTTTCCACGCCCCGACCATGTCGTTCCCGGTGGCCGGCACGCTGATGATCGAGCCGACCGAAAGTGAATCGAAGGAAGAACTCGACCGCTTCTGCGACGCCATGATCCGCATCCGCGAAGAAATCCGCGCGGTGGAAAACGGCACGCTGGACAAGGACGACAACCCACTGAAAAACGCCCCGCACACGGCGGCGGAAATCGTCGGCGAGTGGACGCATCCGTACAGCCGTGAGCAGGCTGTTTACCCCTTGCAGAGCTTGATTGACGCCAAATACTGGCCACCCGTGGGCCGCGTCGACAACGTGTTCGGTGATCGCAACCTGATCTGCGCCTGCCCCTCAATCGCCGACTACGCCTGACAACACCACAAACCCCTGTAGGAGCGAGGCTTGCCCGCGAAGCTTTTAGCGGCCGTTATGACCTCTTCGCGGGCAAGCCTCGCTCCTACAGGTAAATATCAGTTCATAGAGAGGACTTCACCATGTTCAGCCAACACGACCAGATCAAAGGCTACGACGACGAACTGCTGGCGGCGATCAACGCCGAAGATGCGCGGCAAGAGCACCACATCGAGCTGATCGCTTCGGAAAACTACACCAGCCAACGGGTGATGGAAGCGCAAGGCAGCGGCCTGACCAACAAGTACGCCGAAGGCTATCCGGGCAAGCGTTATTACGGCGGCTGCGAACACGTTGATGTGGTCGAGCAACTGGCCATCGATCGCGCCAGGCAACTGTTCGGCGCCGACTACGCCAACGTCCAGCCACACTCCGGCAGCCAGGCCAACGCGGCGGTTTATCTGGCCTTGCTGCAGGCTGGCGACACCGTGCTGGGCATGAGCCTGGCCCACGGCGGCCACCTGACCCACGGGGCCAAAGTCAGCTTTTCCGGCAAGCTCTACAACGCCGTGCAATACGGCATCGACACCACGACCGGCTTGATCGATTACGACGAAGTTGAACGCCTCGCGGTCGAGCACCAACCGAAGATGATCATCGCCGGATTCTCCGCCTACTCGAAGACTCTGGATTTCCCACGTTTTCGTCAGATCGCTGACAAGGTTGGCGCTTACCTTTTTGTGGATATGGCCCACGTCGCCGGGCTGGTGGCGACCGGTTTGTACCCGAACCCGATCCCGTTCGCCGACGTGGTCACCACCACGACTCACAAAACCCTGCGTGGCCCGCGCGGTGGCCTGATCCTGGCCAAGGCCAATCCGGAACTGGAGAAAAAGCTCAACGCCGCGGTGTTCCCCGGTGGCCAGGGTGGCCCGCTGATGCACGTGATCGCGGCCAAAGCCGTGTGCTTCAAGGAAGCGCTGGAGCCGGCCTTCAAGTCCTATCAGGCGCAAGTCATCCGCAACGCCCAGGCGATGGCCAACGTCTTTATCGAGCGCGGCTACGACGTGGTGTCCGGCGGCACTGATAACCACCTGTTCCTGGTCAGCCTGATCCGCCAGGGCCTGACCGGCAAAGACGCCGACGCTGCCCTCGGCCGTGCCGGCATCACCGTCAACAAGAATGCCGTACCCAACGACCCGCAATCGCCGTTCGTGACCTCCGGCCTGCGCATCGGCACGCCGGCGATCACCAGCCGTGGTTTCAAGGAAGCCCAGAGCATCGAGTTGGCAGGCTGGATCTGCGACATCCTCGATCACCTCGGCGATGCCGATGTCGAGGCGAACGTCGCCCGCCAGGCGGCAGCGATGTGCTCTGACTTCCCCGTCTACCGCGACTGATTTGTAGCAGGAGGACTATTGAGTTCTGTAGCAGCTGTCGAGCCTGCGAGGCTGCGTTCGGCTGCGAAGCAGTCGTGAAATCAGACGATGCGGTGTGTCATTAAAACCCAGCACTCAGTTTTACGACTGCTGCGCAGCCGAACGCAGCCTCGCAGGCTCGACAGCTGCTACAGGCCGCGTCCTGCCATGCCGATCAACAACTGCATGGCAGCGAAGCGGGTTTGAAGCCATGATGAGGCATTCGCCTTTTCTGGAAGCCTCGCATGCGCCTGCTGTGCAAACTCCTCTACCTGAGCCTGATCGTGCCGTACCTCGCCAGCGCCGAGCCAAGGCCTGCGCACATGGTGTATGTGCGCACGGTTGATCCGAGCATCGAGCAAGACATCCGCTATGCCGGCCCCCACAACTTCACCGGGCACCCACTCGACGGTTACGCGGCGCCGGAATGCCTGTTGTCGCAGGAGGCAGCCAAGGCCCTTGCTCGGGTACAAACGGCATTGCGCAGCGAAGGCTACGGTTTGAAGGTATTTGATTGCTATCGCCCCAGCCGTGCCGTTGCGGACATGGGACATTTCGCGATCGAACCGGGTGACCCGCTGAAGGGCGAGTTCTATCCGCGTCTGGACAAGAAAGACTTCTGGCGTCTGGGGTATGTGGCACGGGTTTCCAATCACTCCAAGGGCGGCACCGTCGACCTGACATTGACCGGTCCGCACGCCCTGCCCGCCGACACCTGGACACCGTCCGCCAAGCCTGTCGATTGCACCGCACCTTACGGCCAGCGCTGGCACGACGGCGCGCTCGATATGGGCACAGGCTTCGATTGCTTCGATGAACCGGCGCACACCGACAACCCGACGATCAACGCGGCCGCCCGGAAAAATCGCCAGATACTCACCAGTGCCATGGAAAAACAAGGCTTTGTCGGGTACTCAAAGGAGTGGTGGCACTTCACCTACACCCGCGACGAGACGTTGACGAACGTCATGGATTTCCCCATCACCCCGCTGGCGTCCAACGGCGTTCTCGACAGCAGTAACCAATTGATCGTGGTCACCAGCAAAAACTGGACGGACACCCAAGGAACCGCCCAGCGCTATGTCCGCCAGGGCAACCGCTTTGAAAAATACCAAGCGCCGTTTCCGGTAGTCCTGGGCAAAAGCGGACTGGCCTGGGGCAAGGGTCTGACCCAGGTTGATCAACGCGAAGGCCCGGTGAAACGTGAAGGCGATGGCAAGGCACCGGCCGGAATCTTCACACTGGGAACGGCGTTCGGTTACGACAATTCGGCCGACACCAAACTGCCCTACCTTGCACTGACACCTACCGTCGAATGCGTGGATGACAGCCAGTCCCAACGCTACAACGAGCTGGTCGACGGAGCGACCACAGCGAAGGACTGGAACAGCTCAGAACACATGCGCAGCATGGATGAGCTGTATCGAAAAGGCATCGTCGTCGAACACAACATCCCGGCCTCTCCCGCTTCAGGCTCGTGCATCTTCTTGCACATCTGGCGCAGCCCCACGTCCCCGACGCTTGGCTGCACCGCCATGGATCAAGCGGACATCACCCGGCTGTTCAGTTGGCTCGACCCGCGCCAATCCCCGTTGCTGATTCAACTGCCCGAGGAGCAATACGAACAACTGCGCGAAAGCTGGCACCTCCCCGAACGTTGAATCACCGTGCTCACGCCCCCGTGTCGCTCGCGTCCTTGAGTTGCATGTTCGTCCTGAGGAAATTCATCAGCTCCGTCGCAGCGGGTGACAGGCTGCGTCCTTTTCTGCACAAGATACCTATCTGGCGCTCCACCTTGGGTTCCGACAGGGGCAGGAACACCAGTTGTTCATTGCCCTGCGGAAACGCCAGCGAAGGCAGCGTCGTGATTCCGATGCCCTCTTCGAGCATCGCTATCAAAGAAATCATGTTGGAGACAAACAGCAAACTGCTGTCCAGCAATTCTGCGGCGTCGGTGCCTTCGAGCAATCGCGAAGTGCCGTTGCGCACCAGTGGATAAGCTTGCAGGCTGGACCAGTGCAATGCCCCGCCGGCCGCCACCAGCGGGTGATCGCGTCGGCACACCACACCCACCTGGTCACTCAGGATCGGCAGGAAATCAATGTTCTCATCCGGCATCCAGACGCTGCTGATGCAGAAGTCCACCTGCCCTTGGGCCAATAACTGCTGCACGCTGTCGGCGTTACCGTCCTGAATACTGATCTGCACTTTCGGGTGCTCACCAACAAAGCGCGCGAGCAAGTGTGGCAACAACCGGCTGGCCACCGACGGCACGGTGGCGATGCTCACCTGCCCGATTTCATGCCGGGCCAGCAGGCTCACCTCGCGGGCAATCCGGTCGTGATGGGCAAGCAGGTCCTGGAACAGCGGCAGACAGTGTTCGCCAAACGGTGTCAGCTCGGTTTTCCCTCCTTTCTCGAACAGCGCCTGGCCGAGTTTCTGCTCAAGCTCTCGAACGGCCAGCGACAGCGCAGGTTGGGTGCGATAGGCCTGTTTGGCCGCTCCGTGGAAGCTTTTCAGCTGCGCGACCAGCACGAAGTAACGAAGTTGAGTGATCTTCAGCTCAGGCAACACGGTAAGTTTTCCTTATCATTTCATTTTTTTTATTAATTTTTATTTGCAGATTAATACTCGCAAGATGGGAACCACGCAATCGGAGGTTCCCATGACAGACCAACCCTATAAAAATTACCTGGCTGGAGATTGGTGCGAAGGCCAAGGCGTTATCGCCAACCACAGCCCTTCGGACGTTCAAGACCTGATCGGTCACTACCACCAGGCCAGTGCCGAGCAAACCCGGGCGGCCATTGCCGCCGCGCGTGAGGCGCAGCCACTTTGGGCGGCGACTGGCCTGGAACAACGCCAACAGGTGTTGATGGCCATCGGCAATGAGCTGATGGCTCGCAAGGACGAATTGGGCCACCTGCTCTCCCGTGAAGAAGGCAAACCCCTCGCCGAGGGGATCGGCGAAGTCAATCGCTCCGCGCAGTTCTTCCATTACTACGCCGCCGAAGTGCTGCGCCAGTTGGGAGAGACCGCTGCGTCGGTGCGCCCGGGCATCGAGATTGAAGTCCAGCGCGAACCCGTCGGCGTCGTCGGCATCATCACCCCGTGGAATTTCCCGATGGCCACCGCTGCCTGGAAGATTGCCCCGGCTCTGGCCTTTGGCAACGCGGTGGTGTTCAAACCGGCCAATCTGGTGCCGGCCAGCGCCTGGGCGCTGACCGAGATCATCAGCCGCCAGGCCCTGCCGGCAGGCACCTTCAACCTGGTCATGGGCAGCGGCAGTGTCGTCGGCGAAAGCCTGATCCAGTCGGCCGATATCGATGCGCTGACTTTCACCGGTTCGCTGCAGACCGGGCGTCGCGTAGCGGTGGCCACTGCCACTAATCTGGTGCGCTGCCAGCTCGAAATGGGCAGCAAAAATGCGCTGGTGGTGCTCGATGACGCCGATCTCGACATCGCCGTCGAATGTGCGCTGAACGGTGCCTTTTTCGGCACCGGGCAAAAATGCACGGCCTCCTCGCGCCTGATCGTTTGTGACGGCATTCACGACCGCTTTGTCGCCGCACTGACGGCGCGCATGCGCCAGTTGAAGGTCGGCCACGCGTTGGAACACGGCGTGCAAATCGGTCCGGTGGCTGAAGCCCGTCAACTTGAGCAGAACGTTCAGTACTTGCAGTTGGCCATCGAAGAAGGCGCGACGCTGATCGAGGGCGGTGAGCGGCTGGCACTGGAACCTGCCGGGCACTACATGCGTCCGGCGCTGTTCATTAATAGCCACAACGACATGCGCATCAACCGCGAAGAAGTGTTCGGTCCGATTGCCTGCGTGATTCGGGTCGCCGACTACGAACAAGCCCTCGCCGTGCTCAACGACACCGAATACGGCCTCACCGCCGGCATCATCACCCAGTCGTTGCGCCATGCCAGCGATTTCAAGCGCCGCGCCCGCACCGGCTGCGTGATGGTCAACCTGCCCACCGCCGGCACCGATTACCACGTGCCGTTTGGCGGGCGCAAAAACTCAAGCTTCGGTCCCCGCGAACAAGGGCAATACGCCCGCGACTTCTACACCGTGGTCAAGACCACTTATGTGCGCCCCTGAATCGGAGATCAGCATGAACGACTTATTGATGATCGATGGCCTGCAGTATTCCAACTGGAGCGAGGAGATCTTTCGCCAGATGCAGGCCGGAGGCCTGAGCGCCGTCCACGCCACCCTTGCGTACCACGAAAATGCCCGGGAAACCCTGTCGCGGATCGGCGAGTGGAATCGGCGTTTCGAAACCTGGCCCGAGCTGATCAGACCGGTGCGCGAGGCGGCGGATATTCGTCGGGCGCATCAGGAAGGCCGCGTCGCGATTTTCTTCGGATTCCAGAATTGCTCCCCCATCGAAGACGACATCAGCCTGGTGGAGATATTCCGCCAGCTCGGGGTGCTGGTCATGCAACTCACCTATAACAACCAAAGCCTTCTGGCCAGCGGTTGCTACGAGCGCGAAGACAACGGCATCAGCCGTTTCGGCCGCCAGGTGATCAGTGAGATGAACCGCGTCGGCATGTTGATCGACATGTCCCACAGCGCCGAGCGCAGCACCCTGGAAGCCATCGAACTGTCGAGCCGGCCGGTGATTGTCTCCCATGCCAACCCGTCGAGTTTCCACGTCGCCAAGCGCAACAAGTCCGACGCGGTCCTGCGCGGCATCGCCGAGTCCGGCGGCCTGCTCGGTTTCAGCACGTACCCCTTCCACCTCAAGGGTGCGTCGGGCTGCACCCTCGAGTCGTTCTGCGACATGGTCGCCAACACCGCGGACCTGATGGGTGTCGAGCACATCGGCATCGGCACCGACTTGTGCCAGCAGCAACCGCTGGGCGTACTCGAGTGGATGCGTAACGGGCGCTGGAGCAAGGACAAGGATTACGGCGAAGGCTCGGCCGACAACGCCAACTGGCCGGCGCCGTTGCAATGGTTCCGCGACAGCCGCGATTTCCCCGTCATCGCCCGTGGCCTGCAGGCTCGCGGCTTCAACGAACACGAGGTGCGAAACATCATGGGTCTGAACTGGCTGCGCCTGCTGGAAACCGCTACGACCCCACAAACCTGACGCCTGATAGCAACCGTGAGGACAGCATGAAAAACAACAACAACAATAGCGTCCCGTTCATCTCCCCAACCGGCGACGGACAGCCTCAAGCGCGTATTTTGGAGGCATCATGAAAACAACCACCTCATTGCAAGCCGAGACCCCGCCACTGGGTCTTGTCGCCTCCAGAAAAGACATCGACTGGCCGCTGTTTCTGATCAGTGGCGGCTTCCTCGGCGCCTTCCTGATTGCAGCCCTGGTGGACATCGACGGCATGTCGAGCCTGGTGAACACGCTGTTCGCCTGGTCGACGAAATTCTTTGGCCTGTACTGGCAAATACTGATGCTGCTGACCTTCGCGGTGAGCCTGTTTATCTGCTTCAGCAAATGCGGGCGCGTGCGGCTTGGCGGTGTCGACCAACGCCCTGACACCAGCACCTTCAACTGGATCGCCGTGATCATGTGCGCCCTGCTCGCCGGCGGCGGCGCGTTCTGGGCAGCCGCAGAACCGATGATGCACTTCGCCAGCCCGCCGCCCTTGTTCGCCGGGGTGCAACCCCACACCGAAGCCGCTGCACACGCCGCGCTGGCTCAATCGTTCGTGCATTGGGGCTTCCTCGCCTGGGCGGTGCTGGGCAGTTTGCTGTCCATTGTGTTGATGCATTTGCACTACGACAAAGGCTTGCCGCTGGCGCCTCGGACCCTGCTGTATCCACTGCTCGGCAAGCGTGCGCTGAACGGCCCGATCGGCACGCTGGCCGATGCCACGTCCATCATCGCCGTGGTGGCCGGCACCATCGGTCCGATCGGTTTCCTCGGCCTGCAAATCAGCAGTGCGCTGCATTCGGTGTGGGGCATTCCGAACGACCTGGTGGTTCAATCCATCACCATTATCCTGGTCACGGTGCTATACACGACCTCCTGCCTGGTGGGCCTCAAGGGCATTCGCTTCGTCAGCGAGATCAACGTTTGGCTGATGATCGGCCTCGCGGTGTTCATGGTGGTGTTTGGCCCGACCGCCTTTATCCTGGGCGGTTTCCCGTCGGCGTTCGCCTTGCACCTGGAACAGTTCATTCCGATGACACTGTTTCGTGCCGATCCAAAGTGGCTGGACTGGTGGACGGTCTTCTACTGGGGCTGGTTCATTGGTTATGCGCCGATGGTGGCGCTGTACGTGGCAAAGATCTCCCGTGGACGGACCATCCGCGAAGTCATCATGACGCTGTCGATCATCGCACCCATCGTGACCATGTTCTGGTTCACCGTGGTCGGCGGGACCGGCATCGGCCTGGAATTGCAAACGCCCGGGATCGTCACCGCCAACGGCGCGCAACCCGAAGCCCTGCTGCTGGGGGTCACTCAGAACCTGCCGCTGGGTGGGCTGGTCTCCGCGCTGTTTCTGTTTTTGAGCTTCATCTCGGTTGCCACCAATGGCGATGCCATGGCCTTCACTGTCGCGATGGCCATGTCGAGCAATGACAAACCGAAAAAATGGCTGAGAGCGTTTTGGGCCATCGGCATGGGGCTTGCCGCGGTCGTGCTGATCACCATTGGTTCGGGCGGTGTGACCGCGCTGCAATCCTTTATCGTGATCACCGCAGTCCCGGTGTCGCTGTTGATCCTGCCCTCGCTCTGGGATGCACTGCGGATCGCCCGGCACATGGCGCGTGAACAGGCCGTCTGATGATGAACAACTCAGGAAGCGCAATCATGTCGTACCCCGACGCCGAAGCAGCCTCACAACCGGACCTGCGGCCCGCCGCACAGGTCATGGATCTGGATCGCCTGGGCAACCATTTTCAGAGTCGCTTGAGTTTTGTGCGCAGCAGCATGCGCCGGATGATGAACGAGCAATGGCGCATCCAGCGCATTGGCTTCGACCTGGATACCGAGGGCTATGGCACGGCTATTTATCGAATCGATACGCCCAACGCTCACTATCACTGCGTGATTTTTTCGATGTTCCTGCCCGCGGAAAAGCGCAGCGACCGGGTCATCGCCGATCAGTGGGACGTCAGCTTCGTCTTGCTCGCCGGTGATGTCGACGCGCAACAGTTGGCGGATTTGCGTCGTAATGTACCGTTGCAGGAAGCCGGGCGCTTCGACGCCCGCGTGCTGGTGCTCTCGCGCGCCAACCGCAGTCTTCGCAACTTCGAACGTTTCCTCGGGGCATTGGCCGAGGGCTGCCAGCCGGACCCTCGGCAGCTCGCCGAGGTGGGCTATCTGTATCGCACCACGGCCGTCTATGGCAACGGCAAGTTCGGCATTGCCGACTACAGTTGCTTGCAAGGCAACGCGGATTTCACTCAACCGTTCAGTGCCCAGATGTTTACCGTCTACCTGCTGCGGCACTTCAGCATCGAGCAGATCGAACACATGGCCCGAGCGCGCAATCCGCGACGCGCTGTCGGGCTGGACATCGGCCTGCAACGCTATCTGGGGATTGGCAACTCCACGGGACTGGGCATGGCACCGTTCCTGGTCAATCACCCACAACTGGTCAATCAATGGATATGGGCCCGGGAAACCGGCCTGTCGCGGGTGATCGCGCAACCGGCCGACGTGCCGCGCGTTCAACGCTTTCGCTCGCTGCTGGAGCGCGCTCGCCGACACCTGCAAGAAACCACCACCGAGGACAAACGCCAGAGCACGATCGATCAACAAACCCTGGCCGATCTGGGGCAACTGGCCGAGTGGTGTGTCCGTCAGCCGGCCGATACCGGGTTGTGGTTGCGCTTGCAGGCATGGACCGAAACGCACTGCGGCAAGGGTTGCCAGGAATTGCTGGTCAGCCTGTTATTGGAGCTGTACCCCGAACAGGTCGACCCCTTGGCCGAACAGATGGCGATCAAGGAAGGGTTTCGCCTCAATGCCGACATGCCATTGAGCGAGCTGCGCGAATTGATCGAACGCCAGTACCGCTGGGCACTCGACTACAACCTTGGCAGCCATGAGGCTAACCATTTTTTCTGGTATCGCTCGGCTGAAAAGGAAGAACCGCGCCTGGGCGAGCGGGCACTGGAGCCTGGCGCCGAGAAGGAAATGCAGCTGGGTATCGCGCAAAACATTCAACGCTGCCACAACGCGCTGCTCGCCTACCTGGAACAGCATCCACAACAACTGACCGCGCACTTCCTGCTCGCCCAGCCGCATTTCAAAGGCACGGTCTGTCGCTTGCAGGGCATGGCCCGCTGCGCCTACGGCGAAATCCGCGCCAACCTGATGGATCGCAACATGCTGCCGATCGACTTGCTGCGCTGCAAGCTGGCGTTCTTCGGTGCCGGCAAGTTCGATCCCAAGTCCAGCCGCTGGGTGCGCATCACGTTGTTTCAGGGGGCGCCACTGGTCAGCGAGATCGGTCAGCCTTTCGACGATGACTGGAATTTTGCCGTGATGCCTGAACTGGCCACTGCTGCCGGAGAACACTGATATGCGTGTTTCGCTGAATGAAATTCAGGTCGTCTGCCGCAAAGCCTTTGAAGGCATCGGCTTTGCGCCGGGAGACTGCGACGACGCCGCCGACATGATCGCGTGGCTGCAAGTGCAGGGCCTCGATGGCATCGGCGCCCTGAAAAAAAGCCTGGTCTACCTCCACGATGAAGTCGATCGGCCCTTTGATACCTGCTACGAAGATGCCGCCCAGTTGACCCTCGATGCTCACGGCCAAAGCGTGTTGCGCTGCGCCGCTCAAGCCGTCGAACTGGGCATCAGCAAGGCTTTACGCGGCGGCAGCGCACTGATCCGTATCCGCCATTGCCACAACCGCATTCTGTTGCTCGGCTATCTGGCGCGATGTGCCGATCAAGGGCTGAACTTTTGCGTCTATTGGCGCGATGCGCGCCAGGAACTGGTCGCCACGCTCGGGGACGGACACAGCAGCCCGTCGTTGCGCGTGTACGACCTGCAACAACCTGCCCAGAGCGACGAGCAAAGCATCAACGTGTTGATCTCCCGACACTTCAATTTGCTGCCACGCCTGAGTGGGCAAGACGTTGCGCCCAGTCTGGAACTGGATCAGCAAACGCTCGCCAATGCCGCACACCAGCGGCTCGCCGGCGGCCTGGAGGTCGATGATGGCGTCTGGGCCATGCTCAAGAAATTAGGTGAACAGGTATTGGTGGAAAGCACGGAAGAATCGCGGCGCCGCGGTGCCGGTGAAAGCAGCGACGCCCGATAAAAAACATCAAACATGCATCAGGAATTCATCGATGAACTACGCCATCAAGACCGACCTCTTCTCCTCTCGCGCCCCACTGGAGTGGGCCGTTGTCGGCAACGGCACGCTGTACACCGCGCAGATCCCCATCAACCGTGAGGGCCAGGTCGTCACGGGCGGCATCGTTGCGCAAACCCGGCAGACCCTGGACAACTTGCGCCATACCCTGGAGGCCGCCGGCAGCTCGCTCGATGCGGTCACGCAAGTGATGATCTACGTCACCGATCGCAGCTACCTGGCCACCGTGAATGAGCTGTACACCGAGTACTTCAAGCCGCCCTACCCGAACCGCGCGGCACTGGTGGTGGCCGGCCTGGCCAGGGAGGAAATGCTTGTGGAACTGGTGGTGTACGCCTGCATCGACTGAGTCCGCACGGGTCGCTTCAGCGAAGCGACCCGACGTTTCAGGCATCGACTCCTGCGTTTTAACTCAAGTCTTTGAACCCCGCTCAACCGACACCGCAAGCGCGGAATTCCTCGCCAGGCAGAAATAGAGAATGCCCGGCACCACCAACCCGACGATCCAGGAAATATCCACGCCGCCAAGCTGCGCGACCATCGGCCCGGAGTAGAAGTGCGTGTCGACAAAAGGCAACTGGATCAATACGCCGATGACATACACGCTGATCCCCAGCACGTTCCAGCGACCGTATCGACCGGCCGGATCGGACAGTGCCGGGATGTCGTAGCGTTCCTTGTTGATGAAGTAGTAATCCACCAGGTTGATCGCGCTCCACGGCGTGAAGAACGTCAGCAGGAACAGGATGAAGTACTTGAAGCTGTTCAAAAACGAGTACTGCCCCAGCAGCGCCAGCGTGGTCGATGCCGCGACAATCAGCAGCACAAACAGCATGCGCTGCCTGGCGGTTATTTCCAGACGACTGCGGAAGCCGCTGATGATCGTGGCCACGCACATGAAGCTGCCATAGGCATTGAGGGTAGACACCGTGACCTTGCCGAACACCACACTCAAGTACAGCAACGAGGCCATCACGCCGGTACTGCCCAAGCCGACAATCGTCGCCACTTCATGACCGCGAAAATTCGCCCCCGCCAGCGCAGCGGCGAACACCCCGAGCACCATCGACGCCTGGGCGCCCAGCACCGTGCCGAGGCCAACGGCGGTGAAGGTTTTCCACGACGAGGTCTTGCTCGGCAAGTAGCGTGAGTAGTCGGCGACGTAAGGACCAAAGGCGATCTGCCAGGACGCGGACAACGACACCGCCAGCAGGAACGTGCTCCAGCCGAAATGGCGATTTTCCAGCAACAGGCCGATGTCGTTGAGGGTCATCAAACGGGTAAACAGATACGCGAAGGCAATGATCCCCAACACGCTGGCCACCCTTCCCACCAGGTGAATCACTCGATAACCGAAGATTGTCAGGAACGCGATGCAGGCAGCAAAAATCAGGATGCCGATGCTGTCGCTGACCTGGATCAACTGCGCAATCGCCTGCCCCGACAGGACCGCGCCGGTGGCGCTGAAGCCGAGGTACATCAGGCACACCAGCACAATCGGGATCGCTGCGCCGTACACCCCGAATTGCACACGGCTGGAGATCATCTGCGGCAAGCCAAGCTTCGGCCCTTGCGCCGCATGCAAGGCAACCACCGCGCCGCCGAGTACCTGGCCGATCAGCAAGCCAATCAGCGACCAGAACACATCACCGCCCAATACCACGGCCAGCGCCCCGGTGACAATCGCGGTGATCTGCAGGTTGGCGCCAAGCCACAGGGTGAATTGGCTGTAGAGACTGCCATGACGCTCGGCCTCGGGAATGTAATCGATCGAACGGGTCTCGATCAGGGGACTGCGTTGCGGACTATCGCTGACCTGGGTCATTGCGTTGTTTTCCTGTGAGGAACTGATTTTTATTGTGTGGGTTTGAACGCTTAGAAGGTCTTGGTGGCACTGGCGACCACGGTCGCGGTGCACAGATCGCCATAGCCGTACCAGCCGGCGCATTCGCTTTTCGACAGGTCGGTATCGATGTAGCTGAGGCCCCAGGTCACGCCCACGAAATCACGGCTCAGCCTGGCTTCCCACTCGTAATACGACTCGCGGTTATCGCCGTTGGTGGACCAGTACGCCGGATCCTTCACATCGCCGCGCCCCACGCGCAGGTCGAGGCCGAGCTCGGCCGGCAAGGCGATTTTGTAGCTGAGGTAGGTGTAGAGGGTGTCCTGGTCTTCGCCGAAAACGTTCGGCGTATCGTTCGAGTAATACGCGCCGAGCTTGACGCCATACACATCAAGAATGGCGTAGACCTCACTCAGGTTGAACTGGCTTTCTTTTGGATAGCTGTACTTGATGTAGCCCAGGTCGAGGCTGATCGCGTCGGTCGCCTGCCAGTAGTAGCCCGCGTAGTACTCAAGCTCCTGGCGGGTCTTGAATTCGCCGCCGAAATCGACATTCGAGGTCCAGGCGCCAATGTACAGGCCGCTGCTGTGCACCAGCGTGGCACCGGCCTGAACCGCCGGATCACCGAGGGTTTGCGAGATGCCGCGAGTGCGATAGTCGCTGACCGCCGCCAGGCTCATGTCCAGGCTGAAGTCGTCGTTGAGGGGTAATGCTTGGGTGGTCAAAGGCGCCAATACCAGCGTGGCCAGGGTGAAGAGTGCGCGTGTGTTCATACCAATCTCTTATTGTTATGGAGGTGCGGGGGGGAAAGTCGGGCATGGCGATGCCGAGCCCCCCGCGGTACGAGGAGCCGGGCATTTTTTTCGGGTGCTGCGGGGGTAATCGTCAGGACGCGGGCGCGTAGACTTCTTTGCCGGCGAAGTAGGTTTTCAGGACTTTGGTGTCGAACAGTTCGTCGTCGCTGACCTTGAACACATCGCGGTCGAGGATGATCAGGTCGGCCTGTTTGCCCGGTGCCAGCGAGCCGATCTGTTGCTCCAGGCGCAGGGCTTTGGCGGCATTCAAGGTGTAGGCGTAAAACATGCTCTGGCGGTCGATGCTTTCCTTGGCATTCAACACGCCCAGCGGACCTTTGCGGGTGCTGGCCTGGGCAATGGCGTTCCACGGATTGGGGCTGGACACCGGCCAGTCGCTGCCACCGGCGATGACCGCGCCGGCGTTATGCAGTGATCTCGCGGGGTACTGGTAACCGTAGGCAAACGCGCTGATATAGGGTTTGACCAGTTCGACGGTGTACGTCTCGCCGGTGGCCCACAGCAGCTGCATGGAAGCGATCACGCCCAACTGCTTGAAACGTGGAAACTCCTTCGGGTTGACCAGTTGCAGGTGGCTGATGCTGTGAGCCACGGGTGTCGGGTTGAGTGAGCGCGCGTAGGCAAAACCATTGAGCGACTCACGCACCGCGCGATCGCCGACCGCGTGCATGTGCACGATCCAGTCGCGCTTCTCCGCCGCTACCACCAGTTCACCGAAGTGCGCCGGGTCGATCAGCAGTTGACCGTTTTTATGGCTGTTCTTGAAGGGCACGATGACGGCGGCGGTCTGCCCTGGAAACTCCAGAACGCCGTCAGCGAAGACCTTGATCCCGGGAAAGCTCAGGTTGGGGACGCCTTCGAATGTCTTCATGACCTTGGCCAGCACTTCCAGATCGGCCGGTTTGCTTTTCGGGTTGGTCAGTAACAGCGCCGCGACGTGGGCGCTGAGTTCACCCTTCTCGGCCAGTTCGCGGTACAGCGGCAGCACGCCGTAGCTCTGCTCGGTGGCCTGGAAATCGAACAGCGAATCGCCGCTGCCGGCATTCGCCGCCGCGTCCATCCACGCCGTGACACCGTATTGATTGTTGACCTTTACGGCTTCACGGGCGGCTTTCAACATCACCTCTTCGCTGGGCGCGGGGATCTGGCTGCGCACCTGGTCCCAGCGCGACTCGGCGAAATAGCCGTTGGGGGTGAAATCCTTGTCGTGCCCCACATAGCTGCGGTCCTGCTCCGACAGACCTTTGACCAGTGCCGCGTCGATCTTCAGGCGCTTGAGCATGGCGTTGTTGGCCCAGCCGGTGTGCCCGTCAATGCCGCTGAGGACTACCGGTTGATCCACCCAGCGGCCCTGATTGAAGCGCTGGCCGAGTTCACGGCTTTTGTCCCAGTAGGCCGAACTCGCCCCGGCGATGCTGATCACGTCACCGGCCCGCGCATGGCCCGCCTGATCCTGCTCGATAATCCACTGCTCAAGCTCCGGCAGCGGCTTGACCTCATCCAGCAGGTTGGCCCTCATGCTGTCGAACGCGGCCACCACTGGGTGGCTGTGGCTATCGATCATGCCCGACATCAACACTTTGCCGGCCAGATCGATCCGTTGCGTCTGGGCGTCGGCCAGCGCATTGATGTCGGCGTTGCTGCCCACTTTGAGAATCTTGCCGTCTTGCACCGCCACCGCTTGCACCAGGCCTTGGCCGGGCTCGGCGGTGAACACTTTGCCGTTGAACAACACCAGGTCAGCGGCGGCCATGGCGGGCACGGAGGAAAACGCCAGGGCGGCGGCCAACAGGTTGGGAATGAATCGCTGCATCACAAAGCTCTCTTGTTTTTATTGGGCTGGACGGGAGGCGGATGCTTGAAGGCCAATGAAGGGTGCCTTGGCCCACACGACCTTGCCGCCCACCACCGTCAGCAGCACTTCATTTCGCGCCAACGCTTGCTCGGGAACCTGCATGAAGTTTTTGTCGAGGACGATCAGGTCGGCGAACTTGCCGACCTCGACCGAGCCGACCACCGCGTCGAGTTTCAGCTGCTCGGCGGCGTTCAGGGTGATGGTGCGTAGCACTTCCGAGCGTGACAGCGCCGGGTCGGCGTTCAGCCTGCCCGCGTACTTGGGGCCATAGCTGTGCGGGTTCAGCGGATCGCCCGAGCGAGTGACGCCGACCTTGAGGGCGAGGAATTCATCCAGCGGGTCGACCGGCCAGTCGCTGCCATACGCCACCCGGCCGCCGGCGCGGGCAATGCTGCCCGACGGTTCCATGCGGGCAAACCGCGCAGGCCCGAGATGATCGCTGGTGCCATCGACCGTGGACGGCGCCTGCTGCGCCCACTGGAAGGACATGTTGGCGGTCACGTCCAGTGCCTTGAAGCGCGGGTAGTCGGCGGGGTCGACCGACTCGTTGTGCGTAATGGCTGGGCGGAAGCCATTGCCGGGCAGTTGCTGACGCACGTATTCGATGCCGTTCAGCGAGTCACGCACCGCGCGGTCACCGGTGGCATGCAGGTGCGGGTCGAGGCCGGCCTGCACAGCTTTGAGCAGCAGCGGATTGAGCACTTGCGGCGGGAAGTACAGCTCACCTTTGTTCTGGCCTGGCGCCCAGTGAGGCGCCTTTTCGGTGCCGGCATTGTGCAGGTACGGCGTCAACATGGCGCCGGTGTCGGCCGGCGCGTTGATGATGCCGTCCATGAACAATTTGACGTGGCGCATGCTCACACCCGGCGCGACCTTGGCATCGCCCTGATCGTAAGTGTTGGCCAGTGCCTTCGCTTCGGCGATGGTTTTATCCGGGTCGGCAGCCGCGGCGGCCGGATCGAGTTTGATCGCCAGCAACGCCCGCGCGGTCAGCTCGCCCGACTGCTGCAGGCTGGTAAAGGCTTTGCCACTCTCCGGCCCCGACAAGGCATCGAAGAAACTGGTGATGCCTTGCTGGCGCATGGCGTCGAGCGCCGCGCGGGTCTGGTTGAGTTTTTCGGCGTCGGTCGCGGGCGGCACCACGGCCGCCATGGTTTCCGCCGCGCCGTCTTCGCAGATGCCGGTCGGATTGCCGGCGCTGTCGCGGGCGTACTTGCCATCACTGGGGTTGGGTGTGTGCTGGTTGATGCCGGCGACCGCGAGGCCGCGAGAGTTGGTGAGTATGGTGTGGAAGTCAGTGGAGCGCACCTGAATCGGCCGCTTGGTTTTCAAGGCGTCGAGGGTGGATTTGTCGGGATCGCCGTCGAGGCCGGTCATGCCCATGCGGTCCCAACTGCCGACTTCGAGCCAGACGTCGTCGCCCTTGTCCTTGTCGGCATCGAGACAGGCCTGGATGGATTCCTGGAACACCTTGCGGGTCATGGTCTGGTATTTCAGGTCGCACAAGGTCATGGCGCGGCCACCGTCGCCCGGGTGCATGTGCGCATCGATGAAACCCGGCATCAGCATGCGCCCGGCCAGGTCGATCAGCTGTGTCTGCGTGCCAATGTACGAGGCAACGCCTGCATCGCTGCCCACATAGACGATCTTGCCGCCGGTGATGGCGATCGCCTGCTGCACCGAATTCTTGCCGTCGACGGTGTACACATAGCCGTTGCGCATCACCATGTCGGCGGCGGTCGACGCGTGCGTCTGACACCCCACCAGCGCCACGCAGGACACTGCCGTTGCGGTGGAAACGGCGATAAATAGCCTGGAAAGTTTCAACTGCCTCACCTCTGTTTTTATAGTTTTGAAGTGGCCCGAACAGACTGCCGTGCAAGCCCTGATATGCAGGGCACACGATATAGAGCGCAGCGCAAATACGGACCTCCGCAAATGAGGAGGGGTGAGGCAAATACCGGCTGTCGACGGCTGCGATCGGCCCCTGTAGGAGCTGTCGAGCCTGCGAGGCTGCGATCGGCTGCGCAGCAGTCGTGAAATCAGGCAAAGCGGTGTGTCAGGAAAACCGCGTGTTCAGGGTTTACGGCTGCTGCGCAGCCGATCGCAGCCTCGCAGGCTCGACAGCTCCTACAGGGCCGGACGCAGGTTGGTACAGGGGGCGCGCTTGGGCTTAGGGTGTGGTGTTTGGCGAACGCAGGGCCGAGCCCAGTTCCACTTTGCTTTTGACGCCGAGCTGCAAATAGCAGTTGCGCAGGTAGGTGCGCACGGTCGCAGGACTCAGCACCAGAATCTTGGCGATTTCCTTGTAGGAGTGGCCGGCGGCGAACAGCATCGCTGCGGTTCGTTCACGAGGTGCAAGCACGGCCCCACGGGACTGTGTTTCAAGCGACAGGATCACATGTTCGGCGTTGGGACTCAGGGTCAGTGCACAACGACCCAGGCGTATGACGCAGGGCGCTTTTTGCAGTTGCTCGACCACCTCGGGCGGCAGCATCGAACCGCTCCACCCAGGCAACTCTCGCTGAATGGCAGCGCACAGGCTTGCCCCCACATAAAGCAAACTGCCGTCCAGGCGCGCGACCCCGAAGTCGCTTGCGGCATTGCCCGTATCAACCCGGATCATGTCCTGCACCTGGAATCGCCACAGCTGCAACAGGTGATCGCAGAAGGCCGAAAACAAACCGGCTTCGCGCTCATTGAAAGCCGATGCCTGTTGGCCACGGTACAAACACACAAAAAACACCAACCCGCTTTCGGGCAATTCGAAGGTGATGCACATCAGGTGATAGAGGTCGTGACGCCGCGCAAAGTCGTTCACTTCCTCGCAAGGGTCGGTAAAGCCACTGTCGCGCACGACTTCCCCCGGCTGACTCAAGGTCTCCTGGGAAAATCGGTCGCTGACGGCGACTTTGTGCCATTCGACGGCGAACGATTCGGGCAGGTTGATCCGCCCGTGCATCCAGCTTTGAACGGGCGACGGTGACATTTCGCCCCACCACGCCGATGTGAAAGGCACCAATGAGCTGAAGGCCTGCAAGCCGTCGGCAATGAACTGCGACGCGCCACGATCCCGAGCAAGACGCCCCACGTGCAACACGCACTGATTGAACGCCTTCAGCGTGGCCATCGACGCCTCGGCGCCGATTTCATTACCGTCCTCCATTGTCCTGATCCTGGTCGCTACTACATGGCGTATTATTTTTTGGACCATGCCATAGGCGCAGCGATGGCGTCCAGTTCGATGCGGATATCTGCGGCAACCCCACACGAAATGTGGGAGCGGGCTTGCTCGCGAAGGCGGTGGGTCAGTCAACATCAATGTTGAATGAGAAACCGCTTTCGCGAGCAAGCCCGCTCCCACATTTGATCGTGCCGCCCATGCCCACTGTTACTCGACCGACCGACTCAACCCATACAACGGTGGCCGCCGATCCCGATGCAAGTCATTGCGCGCACTGATGCGTTTGTTCCGCGCCTCAGCCAGATTCAACGTCGCCAGCAAAATCTGCTCGCCGCCCTGCTCTGCCGGCCCGGCCAACGGATAGCCATCGGCATCGACAATGACCGAACCCTGCACCCAACCGACCCCGCGTTCATGACCATGCCGATCACACGCGGCAATGAACATCCGGTTCACCGACGCATTGGCCTGAACCCGCACCACTTCCGCCGGACGCTCGGTCAACGGCCGGGGTCCATCGGGCCAATTGACCGGCGCGCAGAGCAGATCGGCGCCGGCCAGTGCCGGTAGGCGCACCCACTCGGGGAATTCCAGGTCGTAGCAAATCAGCATGCCGATGCGTCCATGCACCGTGTCTATCACCGGTGGCGCGTCATTGCCGGCGCTGAAAATTTCATTCTCGCCATCCCACAGGTGCGCCTTGCGGTACACAGCGCGCAGCCCCTGGGCATCAATCATCGCGGCGCTGTTGGCCAGTTGATCACCGGCCAGCCGCTCGCAGAAACCGCCGACCACGACGATGTTCAGTTCCTTCGCCAACGTCATCCACAGCCGCACGATTGGCCCGTCGACCGATTCGGACAAGGACAACGCCTCGTCGCGGTCGGCAAACAGGTAGCCGCTCTGCACCAGTTCCGGCAGCACCACCACCTGCGCACCCTGATAGGCCGCCGAGCGAATCGCCCGTTCGGTGAGTGTGCGATTGAAAGCGAGGTCGCCTATTTTCGGTGCCAGTTGGCAGCAGGCGACCACGGTATTTTTTGCGCTGTTCAACGCCCCTCCTCCACGGATTGATGGGCCATGGCGACAATGTCGCTCTCGGTAATCGCGTCGATGATCCGGCCTTCGTACGCCAGGTCGATCGAACGGCTGAGGAAGTAATACGTCAGGCCCGACACCACCAGGCCCACCAGCCAGGCAATGTCCACGCCCTCGAGCATGCGCGCCAACGGCCCGACGAACACTTCTTTGCCTGCGGCGGCATCGAAGATGTAGAAGAACGGCACCATCGCGGCGAAGCCGATCAGGTAGGAGACGATGCCGCGAAATTGCCAGGCGCCGTAGATGCCCTTCGGCGTGAAGAAATGCGGGATCGCGTAGCGGCCCTTGCGCACGAAAAAGTAGTCCACCAGATTGACCGCGGTCCAAGGCACGAGGAAGTACAGGAGCAACACCAGGAAGGTGTTCAACAGCGCGATGCCGTCACCTTTGATCGACAGCACGCAGGTCAACAGAATGACGCTGATCACCGAAATCGACAGCACTCGTGCGCGAGGGGTCGGGGTGATTTTTTTGATCGAGTCGACGCCGGTCAACAACGTCAGCATCGCACTGTAAGTGTTGAGCGCAATGATCGGCAGGAAGCCCGCGACCGAGACAATCACCAACACGTTGCCCAGGCCTGGAATCATCGAAGAACCGACCTGGTTCAGCGCGACCAGCGCATCCGCCGCTTTCAACTGCTGCGCCAGCCAGGCACCGAGGCCGATCATCCAGCTGCCGGACAACGAGGCACCGATGAACACCGCCGCGATCAGTTTCGGCCGGCTGGTGTTTTTTGGCAGGTAGCGGGAATAGTCGGAGACATACGGCGCGTAGGAAATGTTGTAGCTCGCGCCGATGGCAAACAACGTGGCAAAGGCAATCCAGCTGAAACCCAGGTCGGTCGCCGGGGTCACGCCCTCCTGCCCTGCGCCGAACATCAAGGCAATGGTGACCAGCGCGTACAGCGGCAACGTGGCCAGCAACGCCCACTTGAAGGCTTTGTGCATCAGGTCATGGCCATAGATCGACAGCAGCGCGCCGATCAACACCACGGCCACGGCGACGATGGTCGGGTCGATGCCGAACACATGCTCCAGGCCGTTCATGATCAGCGAGATGTTCACCACGTTGAAGCCGACGAACACAAACATCGTCGCCATCAGCGCCAGGATCACCCCGCGATAACCAAACTGCGCACGGGACTGGATCATTTGCGGCAGGCCCATTTCCGGCCCTTGCGAACCGTGAAACGCCATGAAGATGGTGCCGAACATGATGCCCAGCGCACCGGCCAGCATCGTCCACAGCGCTGACAAGCCGAGGCTCGGGCCGACAAAACCGATGGAGATGGTGAAGAAGTGGAAGTTGCCCAAAAACCAGAAAGGCCCCTGGCTGCTGAGTTTGGCGTGACGTTCGTTTTTCGGAATGTAATCGATCGAGTGGCCTTCGATGGCCAATCCGCTATTCGCCTCGAGGGCGTGCGCAGACTGTGGGGACCCTGACATATGATTGTTCCTATGCAGTGAATTGTTGTTTTTATGGGCAGATCGCCGGTTTCACTGCAATGTAGGGCGTTGTTCAGGCCTATAAAATATCGCAGGCACACTGTTTACATAGATTAGCGTCTATGTGAGTGAAAAATGGGGAAAGGCATGCTGGGGACTGTATCGGAGCTGGATCTGCGCTTGATCCGGGTATTTTTGACCGTCGTTGAGGCGGGCGGGATCTCGGCGGCGCAAACCGCCCTCAACACCACGCAACCGACCATCAGCGCGCAATTGGCAACGTTGGAAGCGCGGGTCGGATTTCGGCTGTGCGAACGTGGGCGCGGCGGATTTTCGGTGACGCCCAAGGGTGGCCAGTTTGTCGAGGCCGCCCGCCGGTTGCTGGCGGCTGCCGAAGGCTTCCGGGTTGAAGTCCAGCACATCAATCGCAAGGTCTCGGGCAACATCAACATCGGCCTGCTCGGTCAAATCGACCCCGTGGCGAACAAGAAAATCGCCCTGGCCATTGCGCGTTTACGCTCCCGGCATGAGGGGCTGTATTTTCACTTCACCGAGCTGTCGTCATCGCTGCTCGAAGAGAAAATCATCAACAGCCATATCGATCTGGCGATCGGTTATTTCTGGCACCGCTTGCCCAATATTGATTACTTCCCGTTGTTCCCGGAAACCCAGATCGCCTATTGCGCGCCCTCGCACCCGCTGTTCGAGCACGTCGGCGCGCTGACCCGAGAGGATGTCAGCGAATACGATTGGGTATGGCCCAGCCACCCGCTGCCGGAAATGCCGGCACCCGCCTCGATCGAGCGTTTGACCGTGCTCACCGACAGCATGGACGGCGCCGCCCTGCTCATCCTGTCCGGCCAACACCTGGGCTTTCTGCCGCAGCACTACGCGGCCAAGCATGAACAGCTTGGGCAGCTGCATCCATTGAATCCCGAACTGCTGCGCTATGAGGTCGGCTTTCATGCGGCGGTTCGGCACTCGGCGCGGCAACGGGATCTGGTCAGTGCGTTCCTGACGGAGCTGATCGAGATTTTCGGTGCTTAAACGCGGACATCGCTGCTCGGGATGACGTCGATCCGTGCCACCGAACCGGTCAGGTGCGCAAGGTCCTTGTTGTGCTCGGCAATGATGTCTTCGGCGGTGAGGTTTCCGTTATCGATGGTGGAATGAGCGTCGGCCGCAAGGACCACGTCATACCCCTGTTTCAGCGCCTCACGCACGGTGGCGTTGATGCAATAGTCGGTTTGCAGGCCACAGATGATCAGGCGTTCGAAATCCTCCTTCGGCACCAGCTTTTGCAGGTTGGTCTGGTAGAACGAATCCGGGGTGGTTTTGCGTACGCGTGAGTCTTGCGGTGATGTTTCCAGCCCTTCGGCCAGTTGCCAGCCTACGGAGCCGTGTTTCAGCAGGTCGCCCTCTTCTTCGTGTTGAATCAGAACGATCGGTATTCCAGCGGCTCTGGCTTTCGCGCTCAGGCCATTGATGTTTTTAATGACGCGTTGGATATCGAAGCACTCATATTCGCCGCTGCACAATGCGCGTTGGACGTCGATGACTAACAGTGCGGTGGTCATGGAGTTCCTTCCTTGATCGGTCGATAGATCGGAAACGGACTCGAATCCGCTCCCCCTCAACGTGTAGCAGCTTGTAGCAGCTTGTAGCAGCTGTCGAGCCTGCGAGGCTGCGTTCGGCTGCGAAGCAGTCGTGAATTCAAACGCTGCGGTGTTTCAGGAAAACCGCATGCACAGAATTGACGACTGCTTCGCAGCCGAACGCAGCCTCGCAAGCTCGACAGCTGCTACAAAATCGGGGCCATCCCGGTAAGCCGGGATGGCCTCGGGCCTCAGTAACCGAGTGACAACCCGGTATTGCGGCGCGGGTCGTTCGCGCCGTAGAAGCGGTTCTTGCCCACCGGCTTGCCCCCCAGCGACGGTGCGCCGACGAGAATCGCCGCCAGGTGGTTGGCATCCTGGGGACCGGCAAACTTGTGGCCCCAGCTTTCGAGCAGCTTCACCGTATCCGGACTGGTGGTGAAGGCTTCCAGGTTGGTCTCTTCCGGCAACCACTGCTGGTGGAAACGCGGCGCATCGACCGCTTCCTGGATGTTCATGCCGTAGTCGATCACGTTCAGCATGGTCAACAAGGTCGCGGTGATGATGCGGCTGCCGCCGGGCGTACCGACCACCATCACCACTTTGCCGTCCTTGGTGACGATGGTCGGGCTCATGGACGACAGCGGTGCCTTGCCGGGCGCGATGGCGTTAGCTTCGCCCTGCACCAGGCCGTACATGTTCGGCACGCCGATTTTCGAGGTGAAGTCGTCCATTTCATCGTTGAGGATGACCCCGGTTTTGCTCGCCATGACCCCGGCGCCGAACCAGTCGTTGAGGGTGTAAGTCACCGACACCGCGTTGCCCCATTTGTCGACGATGGAGTAGTGCGTGGTGTTGCTGCCTTCGTGCGGCGCTACCCCGGGTTTGAGTTCGCGGGACACGCCAGCCTTTTGCGGGTCGATGGCGGCGCGGATTTTGGTCGCGTAGTTTTTGTCCAGCAAATGGGCGATCGGGTTCTTCACAAAGTCCGGGTCGCCGAGGTAGCTGTTGCGGTCCACATACGCGTGGCGCATCGCTTCGATCTGGTAGTGCATGCCTTGGGCCGAGTGGTAACCGAGGTCTTTCATCGGGTAGCCATCGAGGATGTTCATGATCTCGCAGATCACCACGCCACCGGAGCTTGGCGGCGGTGCCGAGACCACGTGGTAGCCACGGTAGTCGCACTCGATCGGGGCCAGTTCGCGGGTCTTGTATTTGTCGAGGTCGGCCTGGGTGATGATGCCTTTGTTGGCCTGGCTGGAGGTGACGATGGCGTCGGCCACCCAGCCTTTATAGAAGCCGTCGGCACCCTTTTCGGAAATTTCCCGCAGGGTTTTGCCGAGGTCTTTTTGCACCAGCGTCTGGCCGACTTGCATCGGCTCGCCGTTGCTCAGGAAGATCGCGCCCGAGTCCTTGATGTCCTTCTTGAACACGTCGGTGGCGTAGTCCAGCAAATCGACATCGCCCTGCTCCAGCACGAAACCGTCTTCGGCGAGCTTGATCGCCGGGGCGATCACTTCCTTGCGCGGCTTGGTGCCGTATTTCGACAGTGCCAATTCCATGCCGGAGACGGTCCCCGGCACGCCGACCGCCAGGTGGCCACGGGTACTCAGGTCCGGAACGACATTGCCCTCTTTGTCGAGGTACATGTTGGCCGTGGCCGCCAGCGGCGCTTTTTCGCGGAAGTCGAGGAAAGTCTTGCGCCCGTCCGCCAGTTGAATGGTCATGAAACCGCCGCCACCCAGGTTGCCCGCCGCGGGATACACCACCGCCAGCGCATAACCCACCGCGACTGCGGCATCGACGGCGTTGCCACCGTTTTTCAGCACATCGACGCCGACATGACTGGCCAGATGCTGGGCCGTGACCACCATGCCGTTTTCGGCCGCGACCGGGGCCACGGAGGCGGCGTAAGCACTGAGGCAGCTGAGCGCCAATGAGGTCGCCAGCAGCGATTTGGCAAAAGGTTCGAACTTCATGAGTCGGTCTCTTTTTGTTTTTAGGCTCTGCAGATAAACAGAGGAACGCGCTTCAAGAGCAGAGGCAAGTATGGCTGGGATTACGTTTTGCGCCTCCCCGTCGAGGCAGTATGCTTGCCGCTTGTCCAGCCCATCCGCGGAGTTCGCCGGCATGACTTACACCTGCACCACACTGGCGTCCCCGGTCGGCGAGTTGACGCTGGTCGCGAACGGCACGCGACTGGCGGCCATCCTCTGGGAAAACGACAAACCCGGCCGGGTGCGGCTTGGACCGATGAGCGAGGCCCCGGATAATCCGATCCTTGTGCGCACCGCGCAGCAGTTGCGGGAATACTTTGCCGGCACTCGCGATCACTTCGAGCTGGAGCTGGATTTTTCCGGGACGGCATTTCAGAAGAAGGTCTGGGCGGCGCTGCTGACCATTCCGTTCGGCGAGACACGCAGCTATGGCCAGATTGCGATGCAAATCGGCAACCCCAGTGCGGTTCGGGCGGTGGGTGCGGCGAATGGCAAGAATCCGATTTCGATTATTGCGCCGTGTCATCGGGTGATTGGTGCATCGGGGAAATTGACGGGGTTTGCGGGTGGGCTTGAAGCGAAGGAATTGTTGCTGACGCTGGAAGGCTGCGAATGGTCCGGCGCCCGCAGGATGGATGATTTGTTCCCAAATTGACGCGATCTTGTAGCAGCTGGCGAAGCCTGCGTTCGGCTGCGCAGCAGTCGTAAAACCAGTCACTGCGGTGTTTCAGGTAAACCGCGGCGCACAATTTTACGACTGCTGCGCAGCCGAACGCAGGCTGCGCCAGCTGCTACACAGGGATTGTTTTGTGGTTTAGAAGATGTTTTTCATCGCCGCATACTGCAACAGCATGATGGTCTTCGCGTCGCAGATCTCGCCCCGTTCAAATGCCGCCAGCGCGTCGTCGAATGTCCACTCCAGCACTTGCAGTTCCTCGGTCTCTTCCTCCAGTCCGCCGCCCTCGCTGACCTTCGATGAAGCGTCGTATTCGGCGATGAAAAAGTGCAGCTTTTCAGTCACTGAACCCGGGCTCATGTAGGCCTCGAACACCTTCTGCACGTGGTGCACGCGGTAACCGGTTTCCTCCTCCGCTTCACCGCGGATGCGCTCTTCCGGCGCCGCCCCTTCGAGCAGGCCTGCCGCCACTTCGATCAGCAAGCCATCGTGGCCATTGACGAACACCGGCAACCTGAATTGCCGGGTCAGCACCACGGTTTTCTTTTCCCGGTTGTAAAGCAGGATCGCCGCACCATTGCCACGGTCGTAGACTTCGCGGGTCTGGCGTTGCCATTCGCCGTTGTTGCGTTGGTAATCGAAGGTGATTTTCTTCAGCAGGTACCAGTCGTGGGACAACACCTGGGACTCGATGATGTTGACCCGCTCGGCGGTGTTCGACATGACAATCCATCCTTTTTTCGTCAGAGGATGCACAGCTTAGACGAAAACACGCTCACTGAAGCTGGGCCTCGTACTCCTTCACATACTGCCCGGCCAGCGTCTCTTTCTGTTTGTCGTCGAGCAACTTGCCGGCCATCTGGAAGAACTTCTGCTCTTCTTCCTTGAGGTGGTGATGGACTTTCTCAGCGAGCTTCTTCGCGGTCGCCAGCCAGGCCGGACTGGACATCTCGGTCTCGTCCAGCGTCTCCATCATTTCGTCCATCTCGTGGTGTTCGGAAATGGCGTGACGGCTCAGGTCGACGCCGTTGTCGAATTCCATCAGCGGAATGTAGAAATGCCGTTCTTCAGCGGTTTCGTGGGCCTGGAGTTCGGACTTGAGTTGCTTGTAAGCCTCGACCCGCTCCGGGGTGTCGCCACGGGTCTGGATCAGCGCATCGGCATAGGTGCGTTGGCGTTCATGACTTTCGCGCAAGGCTTCAAAAATATTCACAGGGTGTCCTCATCGGCCGCGTTCTGGAATGACGCTGTTTAGGCTAGACACCTGCGCACGATCGACGGTTCCACCTGAGGGGCTGGAACAACGACCGCTGGCCGAGATAGGCTTCGGTCTGTTGTCTGCCCAAGCCATAAGGAAATAGCTGATGTCCCTGCGAATCGAACGGTCGCTAAACCCCACGGATGCCGAGGAACATGCCATCGTGCTGCCGTTGCGTGCCTATAACGCCTCAAAGGCCGGCGCCACGACGCCGGAGCCGTTTGCCTTGCTGATCCGCGACGAACACGACGAAATTCTTGGCGGTCTGTATGGCCGGGTTTTTTATCAATGGCTGTACGTCGAGTTGCTGGCGGTGCCGGAACAGGCCCGGGGCCAGGGCATGGGGACGAAGCTGATGCACATGGCCGAAGACCTGGCGCGGGAGAAAAATTGCATCGGGGTCTGGCTCGACACCTTCGACTTCCAGGCGCCGGGGTTCTACCAGAAGCTCGGCTACAGCGAGCTGGACCAGATTGTCGACTACCCGCCGGGCCACAAGCGCTTTTTTTTCCAGAAGCGCCTGAGCAACTGATCAAGGCTCCTTTTCCTGATCGACACCGAACAAATGTGGGAGCGGGCTTGCTCGCGAAGGCGGTGGGTCAATCAACATCAATGTTGAATAAAAAACCGCTTTCGCGAGCAAGCCCGCTCCCACAAGGGGACTGCGTTGGCCTTAAAGGCAAGTCGCGAGCGCCGCCAAACGGCGCTTGGCGACAAAATCGTCCTGCTGCGCGTAATAACTCAGTACCGTCCCCGACGCATCTGTGGTCACGTCGACAAAAGACTCCGCCGCACGCGTGTAAACGGTGGTCCCGCCCTTCTCGCCCGGCTGCAAATACGCCCCCGCATCGACACCGAACACCGCCTCGTCCTGCCAGGAAAACTGCACGCACTGGGCGACGACTTTTTCCGGTTTGTCCGAGTTCAGGGTTTTATACGGGGCTTTGCTGCGCGCATCGTTCATCGCCGAGCCGGCACATCCCGCCAGCAACGTCACGGCCAGCGCCACCATCAGAATTCGCATTGCGTTCGCTCATCAAGAAAAAGCGGACTGTATCACCGTGGCACGGCGTATCGTTCTGCTTTACTTCATTTATACCGCGACACCGCGTGACGATTCGCGCACCATGTCGCGCCATTCACAGCGCAACACACATTTTTTTGGAACGCACATGACACCCAACGCCGAATACTACAAACCGACCGCTGAATACGCCGACAAGCTGATCAGCCAGATCGGCCAGACGCCTTCCTGGATCGCCAAGCGCATCGGCGTCACCGACAAGCGGATTCGCTACATCCTCGACGGCGAAAGAACCGTCAAAGGCGAAACCACGCCGATCCAGATGACCTACCCCGAGCAGTTTGCCCTCGAATGCCTGGCCGCCGCGGCCAAGGCCAGCAAGAAGCAGTCTTCGTAACCCATTATCAAGGAGCGACCATGGCGGCGACCGAACAGCAACACGAGCAAGCGCTGAAGCGGTTTCTCGATGAGCGCCCTGAACTGCGCGACGAACTCGACCACCTCAACCCGCTGTTGGCCCAGGCCAAGGGCGAGACCGCCGCGCAGTTTCGCGATGAGCGCTTGCATGAAGCCTTCGAGGCTGAAGCCGAGCGCCTGGGGTTGTTTGCCTGGGAGCTGACGCTGCAACTGACCGCCGCGACGCCTGAGGATTATCAGGCCCAGCGTATGGAAGTGCACAAGGAAGTGGCCGAGATGGCCGGTATGGACTGGCTCGAGTATTGCGAGTTATATGGATTGAGTCAGTGACCGTCACGGTCGCCACTTAAGGACGACCTTCGCCGATGTTGCCATCCCACTCAACTGATCGCGCCAGCCCGGGCCATCTGCATACCCGCAAATGGCGCGGACGCATCGGCATGTCGCTGGTGGCGAGCCTCTCGGTGCTCGCCGGCATGACCGATGCTATCGGCTTCATGGCCAGCGGCGATTTCGTTTCGTTCATGAGCGGCAACACCACCCGCCTCGCGGTGGCCATCAGCGATGGCGACCTGGGCCTGACCCTGCGCCTGTTGATCCTCGTCGCCACGTTTATCATTGGCAATGCCTTGGGCATCGTCGTCAGCCGACTCGGCGGACGCCGGGCGTTGCCCTTGCTGCTGTGCATCGCCACGCTGCTCTGTGGTTCCGCCGCGTGGCCCTATGACGAACAATTGCCGGCGCTGCTGGCGGCGATCATTGCCATGGGCATGCTCAATGCCGCCGTGGAAGAAGTGAACGGTTTGCCGGTCGGCCTGACCTACGTCACCGGGGCGCTGTCGCGCTTCGGCCGGGGTCTGGGGCGCTGGATGCTTGGCGAGCGGCGCAATGGCTGGCGCGTGCAACTGATTCCCTGGACCGGCATGTTCGCCGGCGCGGTGCTCGGTGCCGTGCTGGAACATCACCTTGGGCTCAAGGCGTTGTTTGTCAGCGGGTTGCTGGCCGGGGCATTGGGAGTGTTGTCGCTGAAGATTCCGCGGCGTTGGCAGTTGGGGTATATGCCGCGCTGAGTTGGGTGGTGCCTGTCAGGCCGCCTTCGCGAGCAAGCCCGCTCCCACATTTGATCTCCAGTGTTCACACGGACAATGTGGGAGCGGGCTTGCTCGCGAAGGCGGCGACTCGGTCCTGAGGAAAACCCCCTTCGCCGCACCCGCGAGAAAGCTTTATCATGGCCGCAGTTTCGCTGATCGAGTCCATCATGAAGTTCGCCATCGCGCTGTTTTCCGCCGCTCATGCGCCCTCCTCGCGCCGCGCCCTGCTGTTTGCCCAGGCTGCGCTGGCCGGTGGGCATGAGATTGTCCGGCTGTTTTTCTATCAGGATGGCGTCTACAACGCCTCCGGCAGCGTGGTCACGCCTCAGGATGAGCAGGACGTGCCCAAGCAATGGCGCGCCTTTGTGTCCGAGCATCAACTCGATGGCGTCGTGTGCATCGCCGCGGCCCTGCGTCGCGGGGTGTTGAACGAAGAGGAAGCCAAGCGTTATCAGCGTGAAGCCGTCGCCGTCGGCGCGCCGTGGGAATTGTCCGGCCTCGGCCAGTTGCATGATGCGGTGCAGGACGCTGATCGCTTGATGTGTTTCGGAGGTGCATAAGATGCCCAAATCCTTGCTGATCATCAGCCGTCAGGCGCCCTGGTCCGGGCCGAACGCGCGGGAAGCGCTGGACATCGTCTTGGCCGGCGGCGCCTTCGATCTGCCGATCGGCCTGCTGTTTCTCGATGACGGGGTGTTCCAGCTCGCCGCCAAACAGGACGCCAAGGCCCTGCAACAGAAAGACCTGAGCGCCAACCTGCAGGCTTTGCCGATGTTCGGTGTCGAAGACCTGTTCGTCTGTGGCGACAGCGCTGCGCAACGCGGTCTCGACCCGGCCGGTCTGGCGCTGGAAGAAGCCCAAGTGCTGGCCGCTCACGAAATCACCGCACTTATTGACCGTTACGACCAGGTGATCACCCTCTGATGTCGACTTTGCATGTGTTGTCTCATTCCCCGTTCGGCGACGACCGCCTGACCAGTTGCCTGCGCGTGATCGGCGCTGACGATGCGTTGCTGCTGTCCGGCGACGCGGCGTATGCCTTGCAGCCCGGCACCGCGCCGTTCAGCGTTCTGAATGCCCGCAACTTGAAGCTGTTCGTACTGGCCGAAGACGCTCAGGCCCGGGCGCTGAGTGTTCCGGACTGGGCCAGTGCCATCGATTACCCGGCCTTCGTCGAGCTGTCGATTCATTACGACAAGGTCAACAGCTGGCTATGAATTCCCTGACTGTCGGCGCCCGCGCCATCGAGTTGGACAAGGACGGTTTTCTGGTCGAACTGAGTGACTGGTCGTTTGAGGTGGCCAGCGCCCTGGCCGCCGCCGAAGACATCGAGTTGAGCCCCGAACACTGGGAAATCCTCGAACTGCTGCGCAGTTTCTACGAGGAGTTCCAGTTGTCGCCGGCCACCCGTCCGCTGATCAAGTACACCGCATTGAAGCTGGGCCCGGACAAGGGCAACAGCCTGCACCTGAACCGATTGTTCAAAGGCACCCCTGCCAAACTCGCCGCAAAACTGGCGGGCCTGCCCAAACCGACGAATTGCTTATGACCGATTTCCCAGCGCTGACCCTCGAAACACCCGCCGAGCACCCGTTCGCCCAATTCGTGCGGATCCTCGGCAAAGGCAAACGCGGCGCCCGCGACCTGACCCGGGACGAAGCCCGCGAGGCCATGGGCATGGTGCTCGACGACAAGGTCGAGGACACCCAGCTCGGCGCATTCCTGATGTTGTTGCGCCACAAGGAAGAAAGCGCCGAGGAAATGGCCGGGTTCACCGAAGCCTTGCGCGAACGGTTGAATCCGCCGGCAATGGCCGTCGATCTCGACTGGCCGACCTATGCCGGCAAGAAACGTCATTTGCCGTGGTACCTGCTGGCGGCCAAGTGCCTGGCGCAGAACGGCGTGCGCGTCTTCATGCACGGCGGCGGCGCCCACACGGCCGGTCGCCTGTACAGCGAACAACTGCTGGACGCGTTGAACATCCCGCTGTGCCGCAACTGGCAACAGGTCGGCGAGGCACTGGATAACGGCGGCCTGGCGTTCATGCCGCTGGTGGACTGGGCGCCGCAGTTGCAACGAATGATCGACCTGCGCAACACCCTCGGTCTGCGCTCGCCAATCCACTCCCTGACGCGGATTCTCAATCCGCTGGGCGCGCGCTGCGGCCTGCAAAGCATTTTCCATCCCGGCTACCAGGCGGTGCATCGCGATGCCAGCGGCTTGCTGGGCGACACCGCGATTGTGGTCAAGGGCGATGGCGGCGAGATCGAGATCAACCCGGACGCCGACAGTCACTTGTACGGGACCACCGGCGGCGAAAGCTGGGACGAGGAATGGCCGCAACTGTCGAGCCAGCGCCACGTCAAACCGGCCTCGCTTGAGCCTGAGCATATGAAAGCCGTGTGGCGCGGCGACGTGGTCGACAGCTACCCGCAAATGGCGCTGATTTCGACCATGGCCCTGGCCTTGCGCGGCCTCGGCCAGACCCGCGAGCAAGCCTTCGAAACCGCGCAGCAGTATTGGGATGCGCGGGACAGATCGATTTAACCGATCATAACCCTCCAACCTTTGCGCTATTTGTTCGAACTCATGGGCATAGACTCCTCTCCAACGCTTATCGGATTGAGGAGTCTTGAACATGGGTTTGTTAGTCGAAGGTCGCTGGCATGACCAGTGGTACGAAAGCAGCAAGGACGGCGCGTTCCAGCGTGAACAGGCGCAACGTCGTCACTGGGTGACCGTCGATGGCAAGCCTGGCCCGAGTGGTGTCGGTGGCTTTGCCGCCGAGGCCGGTCGCTATCATCTCTACGTATCGCTGGCCTGCCCGTGGGCTCATCGCACGTTGATCCTGCGCAAACTCAAGGGCCTCGACAGCCTGATCGACGTGTCGGTGGTCAGTTGGCTGATGCTGGAAAACGGCTGGACCTTCGACCAGAACCTGGGATCGACGGGCGACAAACTCGACCACTTCTCCTTCATGCACCAGCGCTACACCGCCGATACCAGCGACTACACCGGCCGCGTCACCGTGCCGGTGCTCTGGGACAAACAGCAGAATCGCATCGTCAACAATGAATCGGCGGAAATCATCCGCATGTTCAACAGCGCGTTCGATGAATTGACCGGCAATGAGCTGGACTTCTACCCGGCACCGCTTCGCAGTGAGATCGATGCGCTGAACGAGCGGATTTATCCGGCAGTGAACAACGGCGTGTACCGCGCCGGGTTTGCTACGTCGCAGAAGGCTTATGAAGAAGCGTTCGATGATGTGTTTGGCGAATTGGATCGGCTGGAATTGTTGCTTGGCGCGAATCGCTACCTGACCGGCGAATACCTGACGGAGGCGGATATCCGGTTATTTACCACGCTGATTCGTTTTGATGCGGTGTACTACGGGCACTTCAAGTGCAACCTGCGGCGGATTGCCGATTATCCGAACCTGTCGAACTGGCTGCGGGAGATTTATCAGTGGCCGGGGATTGCCGAGACGGTGAGTTTTGAGCACATCAAGCATCATTACTACGGGAGCCACAAGACCATCAATCCGACGGGGATTGTGCCGAAGGGGCCGGCGCAGGATTTCACCGCCGCCCATGATCGGGAGCGGTTGAGCGGGAAAGGGGTTTGGCGCAGGGCCGGCGTCTGATCTAAAGTTTGGGGAGGTTTTGAGGGCCCCTTCGCGAGCAAGCCCGCTCCCACATTTAACCGTATTCTTAAGTTAGAACTCGGTCGAATGTGGGAGCGGGCTTGCTCGCGAATGAGGCGACTCGGTGTTCAGACTTGCGCCTGAGCCCCTTCAAACCACGCCAGTTTCTCGCGCAGTTGCACCACTTCCCCAACAATCACCAGCGTCGGCGCATGCACTTCATGCTCCGCCACCAGTTGCGGAAGGTCCGCCAGCGTGCCGGTAAACACCCGCTGATTGACCGTCGTGCCCTGCTGAATCAACGCCGCCGGGGTATCCGCCGCGCGACCGTGCTTGATCAACTGCTCGCAGATGATCGGCAACCCCACCAGCCCCATGTAAAACACCAGGGTTTGCGCCGGCGCGACCAGGTCGGCCCACGGCAAATCGGTGGAACCATCCTTCAAGTGCCCGGTGACAAAACGCACCGACTGCGCATAATCGCGGTGCGTCAGCGGAATACCGGCATACGCCGCGCAACCACTGGCCGCCGTAATACCCGGCACCACCTGGAACGGAATGCCTTGAGCCGCCAGCTCTTCGATCTCTTCACCGCCACGGCCGAAGATGAACGGATCACCGCCCTTCAACCGCACCACACGCTTGCCTTGCTTGGCCAGATCGACCAATTGCTGGTTGATCTGATCCTGCGGCACGGCGTGATCGGCGCGACGCTTGCCGACGTAAATCCGCTCGGCATCGCGCCGGCACAATTCCAGAATCGCCGGTGCCACCAAGCGGTCATACAGCACCACATCGGCTTGCTGCATCAGGCGCAATGCGCGGAAGGTTAGCAGGTCGGGATCACCCGGCCCTGCACCCACCAGATACACTTCGCCGGTGGCCACGGGCGCTTCACCATCGATTTTCGCTTGCAGCAGGCGCTCGGCTTCAGCGCCCTGCCCGGCCAGTTGCCGATCGGCAATCGGGCCCTGGAACACGTCTTCCCAGAATGCCCGGCGTTGCTGCACGTCTGGAAACAGGCGTTTGACCTGGCTGCGGAAACGCGCCGCCAGACCGGCCAGTTGACCGTAGGTGGACGGAATCCAGGTTTCGATCTTGGCGCGGATCAAGCGGGCCAGCACCGGCGCATCGCCGCCGCTGGAGACGGCGATGATCAGCGGCGAACGGTCGACGATCGCCGGAAAGATCACGCTGCACAGCGAAGGCGCGTCCACCACGTTGACCGGTACGCAACGCCGATGGGCATCGGCGGAGACTTGCGCGTTCAGCGGTTCGTCGTCGGTGGCGGCAATGATCAGCCCGCACCCGTCCAGATCCGCTTCGACGTAGCCCCGCAACAGGCACTCGCCACCGCTGCCGGCAACCAGTTCGCGCAGTTGCGGTTCGATTTCAGGTGCGACCACCCGCAGCAGCGCACCGGCATCGGCCAGCAGGCGGGATTTGCGCAAGGCAATTTCCCCACCGCCGACGACCAATACTCGACTGCCGCGCAGGTTATGGAACAGCGGCAGATAGTCCATTTAGCCGATGACCTCAAGGCCACCCATGTACGGTTTCAGTACGTCAGGCACACGGATCGAACCGTCGGCTTGCTGGTAGTTTTCCAGCACCGCCACCAACGTACGACCGACCGCCAGGCCGGAACCGTTAAGGGTATGAACCAGTTCAGGCTTGCCGGTTTCCGCGTTGCGGAAACGGGCTTGCATACGACGGGCCTGGAAGTCGCCGCAGTTGGAGCACGACGAAATCTCGCGGTACTTGTCCTGGCTCGGGATCCACACTTCCAGGTCGTAAGTCTTGACCGCGCTGAAGCCCATGTCGCCGGTGCACAGCGCGATGGTGCGGTAAGGCAGTTCGAGCAATTGCAGGACTTTCTCGGCGTTGGCGGTCAGGCCTTCCAGCGCGTCCATCGACGTCGACGGCTCAACGATCTGGACCATCTCGACCTTGTCGAACTGGTGCTGGCGGATCATGCCGCGGGTATCGCGACCCGACGCACCGGCTTCACTGCGGAAGCACGGCGTGTGGGCGACGAACTTGATCGGCAGCAGTTTCGAATCGACGATCTCGCCGGCCACGATGTTGGTCAGCGACACTTCAGCGGTCGGGATCAGGTACAGATCGGCTTCGCCTTCGCGCGCGATCTTGAACAGGTCTTCTTCGAACTTCGGCAGCTGGCCGGTGCCTTGCAGCGCCGGGGCTTGAACCAGATAAGGCGTGTAAGCCTCTTCGTAACCGTGTTCGCTGGTGTGCAGGTTGATCATGAACTGCGCGAGGGCGCGGTGCAGACGGGCGATCGGGCCGCGCAACAGGGAGAAACGGGCGCCGGACAGCTTGGCGGCGGTTTCGAAGTCCAGCCAGCCGAACTTCTCGCCCAGGGCGACGTGGTCCTGAACCGGGAAATCGAATGCCTTCGGGGTGCCCCAGCGGCGCACTTCGACGTTGTCTTCTTCGTCTTTACCGACCGGCACGGATTCGTGTGGCAGGTTCGGAATGCCAAGCAGGATCGAGTCCAGATCGGTCTGGATCGCGTCCAGCTCGACTTTACCGGCGCTCAATTCGCTCGCCATGCGCTCGACGTCGGCCATCAGTGGCGCGATGTCTTCACCGCGCTGCTTGGCCTGGCCGATGGATTTGGAGCGCGCATTACGGTCAGCCTGCAGTGCTTCGGTGCGGGTCTGGACGGTCTTGCGCTGTTCTTCCAGCGCTTCGATGCGCGCCACATCCAGGGCAAAGCCACGGGATGCCAAGCGGTCCGCTACGTCCTGAAGGTTGCTACGTAACAGTTTGGAATCGAGCATGTCGGTCTCTCGTTATCAAAGTTTGGTCAAGGACAGGCCAGCCCAGGTGGCGAGCAGCCCGCCGAATACGCTGATGGCAGCATAGCCCAGGGCCAGCGGCATTTGCCCGGTTTCCAGCAGGCGCACCGTATCCAGTGAAAAGGATGAAAAAGTCGTCAGCCCCCCGAGGAAGCCGACCATCAACCCGGCGCGCACCTCAATCGGCACCTCCGGGCGTATCAAAAACAGACCGTATAGAACGCCGATCAGCAAACAGCCGACGATATTAACGGCCAGCGTCGCGGTATAGAAGTGCCGCGGCCAATTAGCGTTGATCCAGTTGCCAGTGGCGAAGCGCAATAGCGTACCGGCGATACCACCGGCAGAGACGGCAACGATCAAGGGAATCACTATTTTCTCCGCTGCCGGGGGCTGAGACGGTCAAGTTGTGCGAGGTGATTGAGCTTCTCGCCGATCTTCAGCTCCAGGCCGCGTGGTACCGGCTGATAGAACGGCTGTGGTTCGAGTTCTTCCGGGAAATAGTCTTCGCCCGCGGCGTAGGCGTCCGGCTCATCGTGGGCATAACGGTATTCGTCGCCATAACCCAGCTGCTTCATCAGCTTGGTCGGCGCGTTACGCAGGTGCAGCGGCACTTCCAGCGAACCGTGTTCGGTGGCACTGCGCATCGCCGCTTTGAACCCCATGTACACCGCGTTGCTTTTCGGCGCACAGGCCAGGTACGTAATGGCCTGGGCCACCGCCAATTCGCCTTCGGGACTGCCGAGGCGCTCCTGCACTTCCCACGCCGCCAGGCACAGGCTCAGCGCGCGCGGGTCGGCGTTGCCGATGTCCTCGCTGGCCATGCGCACCACCCGCCGGGCCAGGTACAGCGGATCGCAACCGCCATCGATCATCCGCGCGAACCAGTACAACGCGCCGTCGGGGTTGGAGCCGCGTACCGATTTATGCAGCGCGGAAATCTGGTCGTAGAACGCTTCGCCCCCCTTGTCGAAACGCCGCCGGGTATCACCGAGCAGGCTTTGCAGCAGATCGACGCCGATCTCGCTGTTGTCTTCGGCCAGGTCCGAGGCGTTTTCCAGCAGGTTGAGCAAACGCCGGCCATCGCCATCGGCGGCGGACAGCAGCATCTGGAAGCCTTCATCGCTGAGGGTCAGTTGCCGTTTGCCCAGGCCACGCTCTTCGGTCAGCGCGCGATGCACCAGTTTGCGCAGGGCCGCTTCGTCGAGGCTTTTGAGCACGTAGACGCGGGCGCGGGACAGCAGCGCATTGTTGAGTTCGAACGAAGGGTTTTCGGTGGTCGCGCCGATGAAAATCAGCGTGCCGTCTTCAACGTAAGGCAGGAACGCATCCTGCTGGGACTTGTTGAAGCGGTGCACTTCATCGACGAACAGGATGGTGCGCTTGCCGTACTGCCCGGCCTGTTGCTTGGCGATTTCCACCGCCTGACGGATTTCCTTCACGCCGGCCAGCACTGCCGAGACCGTTTCGAAGTGCGCATCCGAGACTTCCGCCAGCAGTCGCGCCAGGGTGGTTTTGCCCACACCCGGCGGGCCCCAGAAAATCATCGAATGCAGGGCGCCCTGCTCCAAGGCTTCGCGCAAAGGCTTGCCGCGAGCGAGCAGGTGCTCCTGACCGACGTACTCGTCCAGATTGGCCGCACGCAAACGCGCGGCCAAGGGCTGAGCTATCGGGGCACTGCGAAACAGGTCCATCACTGCTTATCAAACCTCACTGGGTTGTAACACCGCGTTCCCTGTGGGAGCGGGCTTGCTCGCGAAAGCGGTGGGTCAGAAAACAAAAATGTTGATTGACCCACCGCTTTCGCGAGCAAGCCCGCTCCCACAATGTCCTGCGTTTTATTCCTGGATCACGTCGGCACCCTTGGGGATGTCGAACTTGAACTTGGAGGCCGGGATCGGCTCGTTGGCCTTCACGCCGGTGAACAGGATATTGGTGCGCTGACCGACGCTGTCAATCAGTTGCATGTCATTGACCAGGCCATTGCGGAACGACAGGCGCAGGCTGTCGAACAGAGTGTCCTTGGTTTTCGGCTTCAAGGTGAAGTCGATCACGCCGCCGGCTTCCTTGGCGCTGATGTCGAAACTCTGGCTGATCTTCGATACATCACCGGACAGCAACAGGGCCGGGGTCTGGGTCAGGCGCTGGTCGAGGTTCTTGATGGTGACCTGCTCCAGGTCCGGGTCCCACAGGGACACTTTCTTGCCATCGGAGACCATCAGTTGCTCTTGCGGCGCATCGGTGTGCCAGTAGAACAGGCCAGGACGCTGCAAGGACATTTGACCGGCGGTTTCCTGCAACTGGGTGCCGCTGCCATCGAGGGTCAGCTGGGAGAACCGTGCGGTCAGGGTCTGGGATTTTTCCAGCAATTGGGTCAGACGCGCCACGTCCTTGTCATCGGCGTGGGCCGAAAGCGTGGTCAAAGCCAGTACCGGCAGCAACAGCATGCGGATAAGACGCATGGGAGTCCTCATAACATTCGTGGGGAGAGTGGCGGCGCATCACTGCGCCACCGCTGTTCAATTCAAATCAGTCGCGTACCGGGCCAGGCGCCAGGACTTCACGCGAACCGTTGGTGTTCATGGACGTCACGACCCCGGCCATTTCCATGGCCTCGATCATGCGTGCGGCGCGGTTGTAGCCGATTTTCAGCTTGCGCTGAACCGCGGAGATGGACGCGCGACGGCTTTCCAGAACGAACTGCACCGCTTCGTCATAGAGCGCGTCGGTTTCAGCATCATCGTCGCCACCGCCGCTGCCGCCGTCAAAGCCGCTGCCGGGCTCTTCGACACCGGCAAGAATCTCGTCGTTGTATTCCGGCGCGCCGCGCAGCTTCCAGGCTTCGACCACCCGGTGAACTTCGTCATCGGAAACGAAGGCACCGTGAACACGGATCGGCAGGCTGGTGCCCGGCGGCATGTAGAGCATGTCACCGTGGCCGAGCAATTGTTCGGCGCCGCCCTGGTCGATGATGGTCCGCGAATCGATCTTGCTCGACACCTGGAACGCCATACGCGTTGGAATGTTGGCCTTGATCAGACCGGTGATCACGTCAACCGACGGACGCTGGGTCGCGAGGATCAAGTGGATACCGGCAGCACGGGCCTTCTGGGCGATACGCGCGATCAGTTCTTCAACCTTCTTGCCGACGATCATCATCATGTCGGCGAATTCGTCGACCACCACGACAATGGTCGGCAGCTTGGTCAGCAGCGGCGCTTCGTCGTGAATGCTTTCGCGCTTGTACAGCGGATCGGTCAATGGCTCGCCGGCGTCCTGGGCTTCCTTGACCTTGGCGTTGAAGCCCGACAGGTTTCGCACGCCCATCTTCGCCATCAGTTTGTAGCGACGCTCCATCTCCGCCACGCTCCAGCGCAGGGCGTTGGCGGCGTCTTTCATGTCGGTGACGACCGGGCACAGCAAGTGCGGAATGCCTTCGTAGATCGACAGTTCGAGCATCTTCGGGTCGATCATGATCAGCTTGGCGTCTTCCGGGCCGGACTTGAACAGGATCGACAGGATCATCGCGTTCACGCCCACCGACTTACCGGAACCGGTCGTACCGGCTACCAGCAAGTGCGGCATTTTCGCCAGGTCGGTGATGACCGGCTTGCCGCCGATGTCGTGGCCCAGGGCCAACGTGACCGGCGACTTGAAATTGTCGTACTCGGGGGTCGACAGCACTTCGGAGAACCGCACGATCTGGCGGTCTTCGTTCGGGATCTCGATACCGACGGTGGTCTTGCCCGGAATCACTTCCACCACCCGCACACTGGTCACGGCCAGGGAACGCGCGAGGTCTTTCGCCAGGTTGGAAATGCGGCTGACTTTGACCCCGGCAGCTGGCTGGATTTCGTAACGGGTAATCACCGGGCCCGGGTGAATCGAATCCACCGAGACTTCGACGCCGAATTCCTTGAGCTTGATTTCCAGCAAGTGGCCAACCGCAGCCAGGGATTCAGGCGAGTAATTGAGTTGTTTCTTTTCCGCCGGGTCGAGAATCGAGATCGGTGGCAAGGTGCCTTCGACGGCGCTGTCGACGAACAAATGCGCCTGTTTCTCTTTTTCCACGCGTTTGCTCGGGGCTGCCGGTTTCGGCGGCGCCGGGGCAATCACCGGCGGCACCTGCTTCTCGCGCTCGGACATGTGCTTGCTCAGGGCCTGCTCACGTTCGATCAGGCGTTCCTTGACCTTGGCCTGTTCGCGCTTGTCGGTGACGGTCGGCGCCACCACGTCATGCACGCGGTCGTCGACTTCACGCAACTGCGCAACCAGCTGTTTACGCTCGACACGGGCGGCCCACCAGCGATTGGCCGCGCCCTGGAACAGTTCGAACAGGTCGAGGGTGATTTTGCCGGTGAGGTCCATCACCTTGAACCACGACAGGTCGGTGAACACCGTCAGGCCGAACAGGAATAGCGCGATGAACAGCAGCGTGCTGCCCTGGATGTTCAGGGCATTCTTGGCCAGGTCACCGAGGCTTTCGCCCAAGGCACCGCCAGCGCCGGCCGGCAAACCGGTCGCCGCATGAAAATGGATATGCGCCAGAGCCGCGCCCGACAGCACCAGGAACACCAGACCGATCAGGCGCCAGGAGAACAGCCAGCCGCTCCACTGCCACGGCTCGTGGCGTTGGCGGAAGATCTGGTAAGTCTTGACCGCCAGCAACAGGGGGAAGATGTAGGCGAAGTAACCCAGCACCATGAACAGGATATCGGCGCTGTAGGAGCCGGCCGGCCCGCCGAAGTTCTGTACATCGTCGATCTTGCTGTTATGGCTCCAGCCCGGATCGTCCTTGCCATAGGTCAACAAGGCCATCATCAGGAACAGGCACAAGGCGCCGATGGCGATCAATGCACCTTCCTTGAGTCGGTAGTGCAAATGCTGGCGCCAGAGCGGAACAACGGCTGGTTTAGGTGCTGCGGTGGATTTCTTCAAAACGCTTCTTTTCCTGCGCCAGTGGCGCGTCCATCTGTTGAATGACTATAAAAAACTGCCCAATCCAGGCAGGTAAAAAAGTTAACAGGCGCAACTGGGACTACTTTTAACACTGCTCCCCGGTTTTTATAAACACGGCGCGTACTGCTTATTTTGTTACAAGCACAGTTACAGACAGGCATTGTACGGGTTTGTTCGTCCGATGCCATGCTTGTGACCCTTGGGTGTAGCATAGCCAAAAGCCCATTGCGCGCGGTTCAATTTGAGCATGCATTCTCTTTTGTGACAAAGGCTTATGAGGTGTTTTTATGAGCGAAGCGAAGCATTCCCGCCTGATCATTCTGGGTTCCGGCCCTGCCGGTTACAGCGCAGCCGTTTATGCCGCCCGCGCCAACCTCAAGCCCGTTGTCATTACTGGCATACAGGCAGGTGGCCAGCTGACCACCACCGTCGAAGTCGATAACTGGCCCGGCGACGTCGAAGGCCTCACCGGCCCGGTGCTGATGGAACGCATGCAAAAACACGCCGAGCGCTTTGACACCGAGATCGTCTACGACCATATCCACACCGCCAAATTGCAGCAGCGCCCGTTCGAACTCACCGGCGATAGCGGCACCTACACGTGTGATGCGCTAATTATTGCCACCGGCGCCTCGGCGCAATACCTGGGCCTGCCCTCGGAAGAGACGTTTGCCGGCAAAGGGGTTTCGGCCTGCGCCACGTGCGACGGCTTCTTCTATCGCAATCAGGTGGTCGCAGTGATCGGTGGCGGCAACACGGCGGTTGAAGAAGCACTGTACCTGTCGAATATCGCCAAGGAAGTCCACCTCGTCCACCGGCGCGACAAGTTGCGTTCGGAGAAAATCCTTCAGGACAAACTCTTCGAACGAGCCGCCAACGGCAATATTCGCCTGCACTGGAACCAGAATCTCGACGAAGTGCTGGGCGATGCCAGCGGCGTGACCGGCGCCCGCCTGCGCCACAGCCACACGGGCGAAACCACGGAATTGCCGCTGACCGGCGTGTTCATCGCCATCGGCCACAAGCCCAACACCGATCTGTTTCAAGGCCAACTGGAGATGCGTGACGGCTATCTGCTGGTCAAGGGCGGCAGCGAAGGCAATGCCACCGCCACCGCCATCGATGGCGTGTTTGCCGCCGGCGATGTCGCCGACCACGTTTACCGCCAGGCGGTCACGTCTGCCGGCGCCGGTTGCATGGCCGCGCTGGACGCCGAGAAATACCTCGACGACATTCCGACCGTTTGACGGCACACTTGACGGCGGGCCGACCAGCCCGCCACCGCCCTCCCCTTCTGCAAGCCCGGATGCCATGCTGACTTGGTTACAACGCAACACCCTGACCTTCCCGCCGCTGGAAAAAGCCATGCGCGATCCCAACGGACTGTTGGCTGCGGGCGGAGATCTGTCCGCCGATCGTCTGGTTCAAGCGTATCGCCACGGTTGTTTCCCATGGTTTTCCGAAGGCCAGCCGATTCTTTGGTGGTCGCCGGATCCGCGCACGGTGCTGTTTCCCGACGAACTGCATGTCTCCCGCAGCCTGAACAAGTTGCTGCGCCAACAACGCTACCAAGTGACCTTTGATCAGGATTTTGCCGCGGTCATCCGCGCCTGCGCCGCACCGCGCGACCACGCCGATGGCACCTGGATCACCGAAGCGATGCAGAACGCCTACCTCGAACTGCACCGGCGTGGTTACGCGCATTCGGTGGAAGTCTGGGACCAGGGCGAGCTGGTCGGCGGGCTGTATGGCCTGGCCATGGGGCAGCTGTTTTTCGGCGAGTCGATGTTCAGTCGCGCCGACAACGCCTCCAAATATGGCTTTGCCACACTGGTCCGACATCTGAAAGACTCAGGCTTTGTGCTGATCGACTGCCAGATGCCCACCGACCATTTGCATAGTCTCGGCGCCCGGGCCATTCCGCGCAGCGAGTTTGCCCGCTACCTTGCTCAGCATCTGGACCCACCCAGCCGTGCAACCTGGGTTTGCTGAGCGACTTTCGCGCGCGTGGCTTACACTTATTTAAAGTTTACCCCCGAGGGTTGATCATGACCGAGTTGGCGCGTTTGAAGTTCTATGCCACTCAGCCGCACTCTTGCAGTTATCTGCCCGAGGAGCAGGCCACTACCCTGTTCCTCGACCCTAGTCAGCCCATGGATGTGCATGTCTATGCAGACCTGTCAGAGATGGGTTTTCGTCGCAGTGGCGACCATCTCTACCGGCCGCATTGCCAGAATTGCAATGCGTGCGTGCCGGCCCGTATCCCTGTGGCGCAATTTACGCCCAATCGTCAGCAGAAACGCATCTTCAAGCGTAACGTTGATTTGCAAGTGCGCCCGGCCAAACCCGGGTTCAGCGAAGAATATTTCGACCTGTATCAGCGCTACATCGAACAGCGTCATGCCGATGGCGACATGTACCCGCCGAGCCGCGATCAGTTCGCCACGTTCCTGGTGCGCGACCTGCCGTTTTCGCGCTTCTATGAGTTCCGCCTCGACGGACGGCTGCTGGCCGTGGCCGTCACCGACTTGCTGCCGAACGGTCTGTCGGCGGTCTACACCTTCTACGAACCCGCCGAAGAACGTCGCAGCCTGGGGCGTTACGCGATCCTCTGGCAAATCGCCGAGGCCCGGCGCCTGAGGCTGGAAGCGGTCTATCTGGGCTATTGGATTAAAAACTGCAAAAAAATGAGCTACAAGACGCAATATCGCCCCATCGAACTGCTGATTAATCAGCGCTGGGTCATCCTGAACTAGAGCAAGCCCTAAACCCCTTGGCTTAAACCCCATTTTTCGGGCACAATGCACGCCGCTTTTGCCTGGCGCAGTTGCACCGGGCCATTCATTGGACACCGAGGGCTTTACTGCATGTCGAAAGAAGACAGCTTCGAAATGGAAGGCACTGTCGTCGACACCCTGCCCAACACCATGTTTCGTGTGGAGTTGGAAAATGGGCACGTCGTAACCGCGCATATTTCCGGCAAGATGCGCAAGAACTACATCCGTATTCTTACCGGTGACAAAGTGCGCGTCGAGCTGACGCCCTATGACTTGAGCAAAGGGCGGATCACTTACCGCGCTCGTTAATCAAGTCAATACAAGACGCCCGGCTTATGCCGGGCGTTTTTGTTTGTCTGCTGTTTGGGTATTGGGGTTTTGGGGTTTTGGGATTTGGGGCATATCCGTTGCTGCGGTAACGGCGGCTTAGGGTTTCGCCCTTACGGCGACTCACTTTTTCCAGACGCCGAAAAGTAAGCAAAAGGCTTTGCCCCGGCGTACGGCACCTCGCCTAGGCTCGGTGTTCCCTCGCTACGGTGTCCATCAGGGGGCATCGCCTCCGGTCTGCTTCGCGACGACCTCCTCTCGATGTGTTCGGCTACGCCGAACGGCGCTGCGCGCCTAACCCCCTGATGAACACCTACGCTCGGCCTGCCGAAGGGGCAAAAGATCAAGATCAAGATCAAAAGCCAGAGCCAGAGCCAAAGCCAAAGCCAAAGCCAAAGCCAAAGCCAAAGCCAAAGCCAAAGCCAAAGCCAAAGCCAAAGCCAAAGCCAAAGCCAAAGCCAAAGCGAGAGCCAAAGCGGATGAAAAGATCGCAGCCTTCGCCAACGCCTTGACCGTGTGCAACCGCACATTTGAATAGACCACCAACCCCCTGTAGGAGCGAGCTTGCTCGCGATGAACTCGAGGGCGACGCGTTTATCCAGCAAACACGCGTTATCGTTAATGTCCATCGCGAGCAAGCTCGCTCCTACAGAAAATCAGAAAATCAGAAGCACAGCGGCCTACCGCGTCGCGTTTCACCACTCAACAGGCCGAGCGTTGCCAGAGCCAGAGCCAAAGCGGATCAAAAGATCGCAGCCTTCGCCAACGCCTTGACCGTGTGCAACCGCACATTTGAATAGACCACCACCCCCTGTAGGAGCGAGCTTGCTCGCGAAGAACGTCAACGATGACGCGCTTCAACAGGATATACGCGGCGCCTATGAGTCCATCGCGAGCAGGCTCGCTCCCACAATGAAGTGGCATACACGCCACGCTTTTCACCACTCAAGGCCGAGCGTTAGCTCGCCTGAAAGCTTTTGATCTTGTTTTTGATCTGCCCGCCCCTTCGGCAGGCTGAGTGGAGGTGTTCATCTGGGGGTTAGGCGCGTAGCGCCGTTCGGCGAAGCCGAACACATCGAGAGGAGGTCGTCGCGAAGCAGACCGGAGGCGATGCCCCCAGATGAATAGCGGAGCGAAGGAACGCCGAGCCTAAGCGAGGGGCCGGACGCCGGGGCAAGCCTTTTTTTGCTTACTTTTTTGAGGCGTTTGTCAAAAAAGTGAGTCGCCGTAAGGGCGAAACCCTAAGCCGCCGTTACCGCAGCAACGGATATACACCCAAATCACAAGCAGCAAAAAGGCGCCCAAAGGCGCCTTTCGCTTTAAAGCTACAACAAGTCAGGCCATTTCCGCCGTGGTCTCGAAATCGAAGGTCAACTCACCATCCTTCAGATCGATATGCACCACGCCACCATGATCAGCCAACTCGCCAAACAGAATCTCTTCCGCCAGCGGACGCTTGATCTTGTCCTGAATCAAACGCGCCATAGGTCGAGCACCCATCGCCGAGTCATAGCCACCCGCCGCCAACCAGCTGCGAGCCGCGTCCGTTACCTCAAGCTGCACACGCTTGTCTTCCAACTGCGCCTGAAGCTCGGTAAGGAACTTGTCCACCACGCTCTTGATGACCTCATGACTGAGGCGACCAAACTGGATAATGGTGTCCAGACGGTTACGGAATTCCGGCGTGAAGCTCTTCTTGATCACTTCCATCGCATCGGACGAGTGGTCCTGATGGGTGAAACCGATCGAAGCGCGAGCTGCCGTTTCGGCACCGGCGTTGGTCGTCATGATGACGATCACGTTACGGAAGTCCGCCTTGCGCCCGTTGTTATCGGTCAGCGTACCGTGGTCCATGACCTGCAACAGCAGGTTGAAGACTTCCGGATGCGCCTTCTCGATCTCATCGAGCAACAGCACGCAGTGAGGCTGCTTGGTGATGGCTTCGGTCAGCAAACCACCCTGATCGAACCCGACATAGCCAGGAGGTGCACCGATCAGACGCGATACGGTGTGGCGCTCCATGTACTCGGACATGTCGAAACGAACCAGCTCGATGCCCAACGCCTTGGCCAACTGACGCGCCGCTTCGGTTTTACCGACACCGGTCGGCCCTGCGAACAGGAACGAACCGACAGGCTTGTCAGGCGACTTGAGGCCGGCACGGGACAGCTTGATCGCGGTCGACAGCGAGTCGATCGCCGCATCTTGGCCAAATACGGTCAGCTTCAAGTCACGCTCAAGGTTACGCAGCAGCTCTTTATCGGAACTGGTGACGTGCTTAGGCGGAATACGCGCGATTTTCGCGACGATGTCCTCGACTTGAGGCACTTCGATGCGTTTCACGCGCTTCTCGATCGGTTGCAGGCGCTGGTAGGCACCCGCTTCGTCGATGACGTCGATCGCCTTGTCCGGCATGTGCCGGTCATTGATGTAACGCGAGGCCAGCTCAGCCGCTGCGCGCAGGGCTTCATCGCTGTACTCGATGTTGTGGTGCGCTTCGAAACGCCCTTTCAGGCCGCGCAGGATGCCGATGGTGTCTTCCACCGAAGGTTCCGACACGTCGACCTTCTGGAAGCGCCGGGCCAAGGCTCGGTCCTTCTCGAAGATCCCGCGGAATTCCTGGAAGGTGGTCGAACCGATGCAGCGGATATCACCGGACGACAGCAGCGGCTTGAGCAGGTTCGAGGCATCCATGACGCCACCGGACGCGGCACCCGCACCGATGATGGTGTGGATTTCGTCGATGAACAGAATCGCCTGCGGACGTTTTTTCAGCTCATTGAGCAACGCCTTGAAGCGTTTCTCGAAATCGCCACGGTATTTGGTCCCGGCCAGCAAGGCGCCCAGATCGAGGGAATACACCACGCTGTTGGCCAGCAGGTCCGGCACCTGGTTGTCGACAATGCGCTTGGCCAGGCCTTCGGCAATCGCGGTTTTACCCACGCCTGCCTCGCCCACCAGCAGCGGATTGTTTTTGCGACGGCGCGCGAGGATCTGCGCGACACGCTCGACTTCCAGCTCACGGCCGACCAATGGATCGATTCGACCCTGGCGCGCGAGTTCGTTGAGGTTGCTGGCATAAGCATCCAGAGGATTGCCTGAAGATGAAGACTCACCGCCCTCGTCGTCCTGCATATCTTGCTCACCTTCAGAGTGATCGCCATGCCCCGGCACTTTGGAAATGCCGTGGGCGATGTAGTTGACGACATCGATGCGCGCAACGCTCTGCTGTTTCAGCAGGAACACTGCCTGACTCTCTTGCTCACTGAAGATTGCAACCAGCACGTTGGCGCCGGTTACTTCGCGTTTGCCCGAGCTCTGTACATGAAAGACAGCACGTTGCAGGACACGCTGGAAGCCCAGGGTTGGCTGGGTTTCACGATCCTCGTCATGAACGGGGATCAGTGGCGTGGTGGAGTCGATGAACTCCTGCAAATCATGCTTGAGTTTGTCGAGGTTTGCGCCGCAGGCACGCAAAACGGTGGCGGCAGCCTCATTGTCCAATAGGGCCAGCAGGAGATGCTCGACGGTCATGAATTCATGACGCTTCGAACGGGCCTCCTTGAAGGCAAGATTGAGGGTGACTTCGAGCTCGCGGTTTAACATAGCTTCACCTCATACCCAAGTGTCCGGCGATTAACCGTCCTTCTCGATTTCACAGAGTAGCGGATGCTGGCTTTCCC
>NZ_JBIVBY010000040.1:0-5590 GCF_044746405.1 Pseudomonas sp. NPDC086251 | reverse complement strand
AAACACTCCACATACTGCCCGTCCTTCTGTGTGGACGGCCAGCATGACCTTGGTCGCCAGCTCGCGATTCAGGTTAAAAAACACCTCGAGCACTTCGACGACGAAATCCATCGGTGTGTAGTCATCATTAAACAAAACCACCTTGTACATCGGCGGCGCCTGTAAAGCAGGCTTAGCCTCCTGAACAGCAATGCCTGCGGAATCGTCCTCGTGCGTCCCCGGGTGATCTTTTTGGAGAGCCGGGCGATCCTGATTGAATGTTAGTCGAATCTGGCTGATTGCATGCATGGAAAGAAAGGTTCGTTAGTTGTGCGAATACAGTAGTGGGGACGGCTATCAACGATTTCAACTCCGACTGCCGGGTCACCTTGACTATCGGCAAAACGGTGTTACAACCAATAGAGCCCACAGTGGGTAAAAAAGGTCCGCGGAGTCAATCCTATTTTCAAGATTCGACTGCGGATGTACTGGATGATACTCCAGTGATGGAGTCTGTTGCAGAGGGATATGAGCATGGCAGTCGGCAAGGTCAAGTGGTTCAACAACGCCAAGGGGTATGGCTTCATCAACGAGGAAGGCAAGGACGAAGACCTCTTCGCCCACTACTCGGCGATTGACATGGATGGCTATAAAACCCTCAAAGCCGGACAGGCCGTGACCTTTGAGATCATTCAGGGTCCAAAAGGGCTGCATGCAATCAAGATCGAAGATACCGTCGCCAAAAACGCCAAAGCAGCTGCGGCCGCATCCACCGGGACCACTCAACAAACCGAATTAAGCTGACGCATCGATCATCCAGTCATAAAAAAACCGCCCGACTCATCATTTGAGTCGGGCGGTTTTTTGTTGCGTGAAGCTGTTTACATGTGCGAGATCAGCGCATCGCCAAACCCGGAAGACGACACCAGCTTGGCACCGTCCATCAGGCGTTCGAAGTCATAGGTCACGGTCTTGGCGGAAATCGCGCCGTTGGTGCCCTTGATGATCAGATCGGCGGCTTCGGTCCAGCCCATGTGACGCAGCATCATCTCAGCGGACAGGATCAGCGAGCCCGGGTTGACCTGGTCCTTGCCGGCGTATTTCGGCGCAGTACCGTGGGTCGCTTCGAACATGGCGATGGTGTCGGACAGGTTGGCACCCGGCGCGATACCGATACCGCCCACTTCCGCCGCCAGGGCGTCGGAGAGGTAGTCGCCGTTCAGGTTCAGGGTCGCGATGACATCGTATTCGGCCGGGCGCAGCAGGATCTGCTGGAGCATGGCGTCGGCGATGGCGTCCTTGACAATGACGTTCTTGCCGGTTTTCGGGTTCTTGAACTGCATCCACGGCCCGCCGTCGAGCAGGGTCGCGCCGAATTCTTCAGCGGCCACTTCGTAGGCCCATTCCTTGAAGGCACCTTCGGTGAACTTCATGATGTTGCCTTTGTGCACGATGGTCAGCGAGTCGCGGTCGTTGTCGACCACATACTGCAGGGCCTTGCGCGCCAGACGCTTGGTGCCTTGCAGGGAAACCGGCTTGATACCGATACCGCAGTTTTCGTCGAAACGGATCTTGGTCACGCCCATTTCGTCTTTCAGGAACTTGATGACCTTGGTCGCTTCCGGCGAGCCGGCTTTCCATTCGATACCGGCATAAATGTCTTCCGAGTTTTCGCGGAAGATGGTCATGTCGACGTCGCCTGGCTTCTTGACCGGGCTAGGCACGCCTTCGAACCAGCGCACCGGGCGCAGGCACACATAAAGGTCGAGCTGCTGACGCAGGGCCACGTTCAGCGAACGAATGCCGCCACCGACCGGCGTGGTCAGAGGGCCCTTGATGGAAACCACGTAATCCTTGACCGCGTCCAGGGTTTCCTGAGGTAGCCAGGTGTCCTGATCGTAAACCTGAGTCGCTTTCTCCCCGGCGTAGACTTCCATCCAGGAAATTTTGCGATCGCCGCCGTAAGCCTTCTTAACAGCAGCATCGACAACCTTGATCATGACCGGGCTGATATCAACGCCAATGCCATCGCCTTCGATGAAGGGGATGATCGGGTTGTTAGGAACATTGAGAGAATGGTCCGCGTTGACGGTGATTTTGTCGCCGACTGCTGGAACCTGAATCTTCTTGTATCCCATGCTGAACTCCATTGTTTGGATTGAACATCTGGCTTCGTTCGAGCGTACCCCAGTTAAATCGGCACGCAAACCCTCTGTTCTGTCCATCTGCCGCAAAGCTGCACAGTTCGCGGCGTACAAGCCTGAAAGCAAAGGGAAAAGCGCCAAACTCAAGCACGGTGCAAGACTCTACGCCGCCCTCGCCCCTGCGACCTTTAGACCAATGGACGAAAATCGTTGCGCATGAACCATCGGCAGATTGCCAGCTACCTATGTATAATGCCGCCCGCTGACCACAGAGTCACGACGGCCGACCGCTCCTGCCACTGAACAAGTAGCCGGGATGCCGGGCCCGAAAAAGCAGGACCGTTACCGCAGTCCACCCGCTTGACGCTCGACTGATGCACCCAACATCACCGCGCACAAATCTCGACATTCGGCTCATGGATGACTTTGAACGAACGCGCTTACCCGGCGCCCCTCGAGTTTTTCTGCGCACGCTTTAGCAAAGAAGAGAGAGTTAATCCGAATATGCCCACCCGCTCGAAGATCATCTATACCTTCACCGACGAAGCTCCCGCCCTCGCCACCTATTCACTGTTGCCTATCGTAGAGGCTTTCACCGCCTCCGCTGATATCGCCGTGGAAACCCGCGATATCTCTCTTGCAGGGCGCATCCTGGCCAGCTTCCCCGAGCAATTGGGCGATAAAGCCGTAGCCGACCACCTCGCCGAACTGGGCGACCTGGCCGTCACGCCTGAAGCGAACATCATCAAGCTGCCGAACATCAGCGCCTCGGTTCCGCAACTGCAAGCCGCGATCAAAGAGCTGCAAGACCAAGGCTTCGCAATCCCTGACTACCCGGAAACCGTGACCAGCGACGCCGACAAGCTCGCCAAGTCGCGTTACGACAAGATCAAGGGCAGCGCCGTGAACCCGGTTCTGCGCGAAGGCAACTCCGATCGTCGTGCTCCGCTGTCGGTCAAGAACTACGCACGCAAGCACCCGCACAAAATGGGCGCCTGGGCCAAAGACTCCAAGTCCCACGTTGCGCACATGAGCACCGGCGATTTCTACGGCAGCGAAAAAGCGGCCCTGATCGACGCCGCTGACGCCGTCAAAATCGAACTGATCGCTCAAGACGGCACCACCACCGTCCTGAAAGAAAAAACCACCGTGCAAGCCGGTGAGATCCTCGATTGCGCGGTCATGAGCAAAAACGCTCTGCGCAGCTTCATCGCTGCCGAGATCGAAGACGCCAAGCAAAAAGGCGTGCTGCTGTCGGTTCACCTCAAAGCCACCATGATGAAGGTCTCCGACCCGATCATGTTCGGCCAGATCGTTGCCGAGTTCTATAAAGACGCACTGGCCAAGCACGCTGACGTGCTGGCACAGATCGGCTTCAACCTGAACAACGGCATCGGCGACCTGTACGCTCGCATCAAGGCCCTGCCGGCCGAGCAACAAGCTGCGATCGAAGCGGACATCCAGGCGGTCTACGCCGTTCGTCCGTCGTTGGCCATGGTCAACTCCGACAAAGGCATCACCAACCTGCACGTGCCGAGCGACGTGATCGTCGACGCCTCGATGCCGGCGATGATCCGTGACTCCGGCAAGATGTGGGGCACTGACGGTCAGCTGCACGACACCAAGGCGGTGATCCCGGATCGCTGCTACGCCACCATCTACCAGGCGGTGATCGAAGACTGCAAGCTGCACGGCGCTTTCGATCCGACCACCATGGGCAGCGTGCCAAACGTTGGCCTGATGGCGAAAAAAGCCGAAGAGTACGGCTCGCACGACAAGACCTTCCAGATCAAGACCAACGGCGTGGTTCGGGTGTCCGACAGCGCTGGCCGTACCCTGCTGGAGCAGTCGGTTGAAGCCGGCGACATCTTCCGCATGTGCCAGACCAAAGACGCGCCGATCCAGGACTGGGTCAAACTGGCCGTCAACCGTGCTCGCGCAAGCGCCACGCCAGCAATCTTCTGGCTGGACCCGATGCGCGCCCACGACGGCGTAGTGATCGAGAAAGTTCAGGCTTACCTGAAGGATCACGACACGTCGGGCCTGGACATCCGCATCATGTCGCCCGTCGACGCGATGGCCTTCACCCTGGGCCGTACTCGCGAAGGCAAGGACACCATCTCGGTGACCGGCAACGTACTGCGCGACTACCTGACTGACCTGTTCCCGATCATGGAGCTAGGCACCAGCGCCAAGATGCTGTCGATCGTTCCGCTGATGAACGGCGGCGGTCTGTTTGAAACCGGCGCTGGCGGTTCGGCACCGAAGCACGTTCAGCAGCTGCTGGAAGAAAACTTCCTGCGCTGGGATTCCTTGGGCGAGTTCCTGGCCCTGGCCGCCTCCCTTGAGCATCTGGGTGTGACGTACAACAACCCTAAAGCGTTGGTGCTGGCCAAGACCCTGGACCAGGCCACCGGTCAGTTCCTGGACAACAACAAGTCGCCATCGCGCAAAGTCGGCAACATCGACAACCGCGGCAGCCACTTCTACCTGGCGCTGTACTGGGCTCAGGCCCTGGCCGCCCAGTCCGAAGACACGGCGCTGCAAGCGCAGTTCGGCCAACTGGCCAAAACCCTGACCGAGAACGAAGCAACCATCGTTGCCGAGCTCAACGCCGTTCAGGGCAAGCCAGTGGACATCGGCGGTTACTACCACGCCAATGCCGAGCTGATCAGCAAGGCCATGCGCCCGAGCAACACCTTCAACACCGCGATCGCCGCGCTGGTTTAAGGTTGTAAGGATGCAAAGAAGCCCCGGCCCAGTGCCGGGGTTTCTGTTTATGGCACCTATTTTTAAATGTGAACACCGAACAAATGTGGGAGCGGGCTTGCTCGCGAAAGCGGTTTATCATTCAACATTGATGTCGACTGACCCACCGCCTTCGCGAGCAAGCCCGCTCCCACATTTGACCGTGTTCAATCAGTAAGAATCGAGGAAGTCCCATGGAGTGGAAACCCCACATCACCGTCGCCACCATCGTCGAAGACAACGGCCGTTTCCTGATGGTCGAAGAGTCCAAGGGCGGACGAACGGTGCTCAACCAACCCGCCGGCCACCTCGACCCGGACGAAACCCTGATCGACGCCGCCATCCGTGAAACCCTCGAGGAAACCGGCTGGGACGTCGAACCGACAGGTGTGGTGGGTATTTACCTCTACACCGCCCCCAGCAACGGCGTGACCTATCAACGGGTCTGCTTCACCGCAAAACCGCTCAGGCACCACCCCGACTATCAGCTGGACGACGGCATTGTCGGCGCAAAATGGCTGACGCGTGACGAACTGCTGGCACAACGCGCAAACTGGCGCAGTGAGCTGATCATCCGTTGTATCGATGATTATCTGGACGGCAAACACTTCGGTCTCGAACTGATCCATTCGGTGCCTCGCTAAGGCTCGGCATGCCGTAACGAAGGCATTGCTCCGGGGGCCCGCCGCCATCGGCCATCCATGGCCGGGGGCGGCTAA
>NZ_JBIVBY010000039.1:52332-57176 GCF_044746405.1 Pseudomonas sp. NPDC086251 | reverse complement strand
CTCATCTGCAAACAGGGAAGCACCACCAATGAGCCCCCCATCGATATCCGGCATGCCGAACAGTTCGACCGCATTGGCCGCCTTCACGCTGCCGCCGTATAGAAGCCGCACACCGTGTGCGACCTCAGAATTCTCTGCCGCCAACTGAGCGCGAATGGCTGAGTGCACATCCTGCGCCTGTTGCGGCGAAGCAGTCAGCCCGGTGCCAATGGCCCAGACCGGCTCGTAAGCAATTACTGCATTTGCAAAGACACCAACACCCAGCTTCTCAATGATACTGCCCAGCTGACGCCCGACAACCTCAAGAGTTTTCCCGGCTTCGCGTTGCTCGAGGGTTTCCCCTATGCACAACACCGGAATCAAGCCACATGCCTGTGCCGCTTCGAACTTGCGAATGAGTGTTTCATCATTCTCGCCGATGATCTGGCGACGTTCGGAGTGCCCGACGAGCACCAGGGAGCAACCCTCTTCGGCCAGTTGACCCGGTGCAATTTCACCGGTCAACGCACCTTGTTTGGATTCCACCGCAGCGTTCTGCGCGCCGACCTTGATCGACTTGCCTTCCAGCCCCTCAATCACTTGATTGATATGCAAGAAAGACGGAAATACTGCCACATCAACACCGCTCGGCAAGGCGAGATTACTCAAGCCCTTGATCAGCTCAGCGACGCTGGCGCGGGTACCGTGCATCTTCCAGTTACCAGCTACCATAGGGCGACGCATGCTGTACCTCGTCGGTCAAAGTGGGCGCAGATGTTACCCAACACAATCATGGCTGGCAAGCCGTAATCAGGCAGAAACTTCAGTAACCAGTTCTGCCAGCTCTTCGGCATAGCCACGAACCTGCGTTTCGTCCTCGCCTTCGACCATCACACGCACCAGCGGCTCCGTCCCGGACTTGCGCAACAGCACGCGACCACGACCAGCCATAGCCTGGGTAACGCGTTCGCTGGCCTCTTTGACAGAAGGATGATCGAGCGGGCTTGCACCACCGCCGAAACGCACATTGATCAGCACCTGAGGGCACTTGCGCAACGCCTGACGCGATTGAGCCAGCGATTCGGAGCGAGTCTTCAGCGCCATCAACACCTGCAGCGCAGCAATGATCGCATCACCGGTAGTGGTGTGACTGAAGCAGACAATATGCCCCGAATTTTCACCACCCAAGACCCAGTTGCGCTCCAGCAGGTCAGCGATCACATAGCGGTCGCCGACGTTGGCGCGCACAAAAGGAATCGACAGATCGGCCAGGGCCAGCTCCAGCCCCAGGTTACTCATCAGTGTGCCGACTACACCGCCGTGCAATTTGTCACGCCCATGCAGGTCGCGAGCGATGATGAACAACAGCTCGTCGCCGTCGACGACAGTGCCGGTGTGATCCACCATCAGGACCCGGTCACCATCACCGTCAAACGCAATACCCAAATCGGCGTGCTCAGCCAAAACGGCAGCCTGCAGCGGACCCATATGGGTCGAACCGCAATTTTCGTTGATGTTCAGGCCGTTAGGTTGCGCCGACAGTACAACGACGTCAGCCCCCAACTCACGAAACACACTCGGCGCCACCTTATAGGTCGCGCCGTGAGCGCAGTCGATCACGATCTTCAGACCTGCGAAGCTGGTACCGGTCGGGACGCTGCTCTTGCAGAATTCGATGTAACGACCCGAAGCGTCGTTAATCCGCGAAACCTTGCCGATCTTGCTCGACTCAACCACGGTCATCGGTGTGTCGAGCAACTCTTCGATCATCAGCTCGATTTCATCCGGAAGCTTGGTGCCCTTTCCGGAGAAAAACTTGATGCCGTTGTCATCATGAGGATTGTGCGAGGCACTGATCACGATGCCGGCTTCGGCATGAAAAGTACGCGTCAGGTAGGCGATGGCCGGTGTCGGCATCGGGCCCAAGAGCATCACGTCAGCACCTGCCGACGTCAGCCCGGCCTCGAGCGCCGATTCGAACATATAACCGGAGATCCGCGTGTCCTTGCCCACCAGCACCTTGCAGGCGCCCATTTTGCGGAATGCCATGCCCGCCGCCCAACCGAGCTTGAGCATGAAGTCAGGAGTAATCGGGTATTCGCCGACGCGACCACGAATGCCGTCGGTACCAAAATATTTTCTAGTCATAAGCGCTCCATCATTCTTATTCGGCTGATTCTACTGCGGCAATCATCCTCACCACATCGACTGTTTCGGCCACATCATGGACGCGCAATATACGCGCGCCCTTGATCGAAGCCAGCGCCGCGAGTGCCAGACCGCCATGTAGTCGCTCTCCGACCGGGCGATTCAAAGCCTGGCCTATCATGCTCTTTCGCGAAACCCCGACCAACAGGGGCCGCCCCAAGGCATGCAGGGCTTCCATATGCTTGAACAAGCTTAGATTGTGCTGCAGGTTTTTGGCGAAGCCAAAGCCGGGATCGAGGATGATCCGTTCAGCCGGAATCCCTACCGACGCACATTGAGCCATGCGCTCGGCGAGAAACTCGCCCACCTCTCTTGTAACGTCCTGATAGTGCGGATTGTCCTGCATATCACCCGGCTCACCGAGCATGTGCATCAGACAAACCGGCAGGCCTGTGGCCGCTGCGGCATCCAGAGCACCATCGCGTCGCAGCGCCCGCACGTCATTGATCAACCCCGCGCCAAGTCGTGCCGTTTCGCGCATGACCGCTGGCGTGGAGGTATCGACCGAGATAATGACATCCAGCTCGCGATTGATGCGCTCAACGATGGGCGCTACACGCTCCAACTCTTCCAGCGGTGAAACCGCCCTGGCACCCGGCCGGGTCGACTCGCCGCCAACATCGATCAGCGTCGCGCCAGCCGCCACCATGGCTTCGGCGTGGCGCAAGGCCGCATCGAGCTGGCTGTATTGGCCACCATCAGAGAAGGAATCAGGAGTGACATTGAGAATACCCATGACATGCGTCTGGGCCAAATCAAGAACCCGGTTGCCGCAAGGCAACCGGGTTGAGGACTGAACAGAAGTCATTTCAAACCTTAAACGTCAGCAGCCGGACCGCCGATCGGTGTTTCCGGACGCGGATCCTGCACTGCCGGAGGTGTTCCGGAAGTACCGGTGCCGCCCGACCAGTCGCGAGGCTCGCGAGGCGTACGACCCGCCATGATGTCGTCGATCTGATCAGCATCAATCGTTTCGTACTTCATCAGGGCATCGGCCATGGCGTCGAGCTTGTCACGGTTATCCGTGAGGATCTGCTTGGCCGTGCCGTAGCACTGGTCAATGATGCTGCGAACTTCGGAGTCGATCAGCTTGGCTGTCTCACCGGAGAAACTTGCACTCTGACCGCCACCGCCACGACCGAGGAACACTTCGCCCTCTTCTTCGGCGTACATCAACGGACCGAGTTTTTCCGACAGACCCCACTTGGTCACCATGTTCCGTGCAATCTGGCTGGCACGCATGATGTCGTTGGAAGCGCCGGTGGTGACGCCATCGAAGCCCAAGGTCATTTCTTCAGCGATACGGCCGCCGTACAGCGAGCAGATCTGACTGATCAACGCACGCTTGGACAGGCTGTAGCGATCTTCTTCCGGCAGGAACATGGTCACACCCAGCGCACGACCGCGCGGGATGATCGAGACTTTGTACACCGGATCATGCTCAGGCACGACACGACCCACGATAGCGTGGCCTGCTTCGTGATAAGCGGTGTTCTGCTTCTCTTTCTCGGACATGACCATCGATTTGCGCTCGGCGCCCATCATGATCTTGTCCTTGGCCAGTTCGAACTCTTTCATTTCGACGATGCGCTTGCCTGTGCGGGCAGCGAACAACGACGCCTCGTTCACCAGGTTGGCCAGGTCGGCACCGGAGAAGCCAGGCGTACCACGTGCGATGACGGCCGGAGCGACGTCGTCACCCATTGGCACTTTACGCATGTGAACCTTGAGAATTTGCTCGCGACCACGGATATCCGGCAGACCGACCACGACCTGACGGTCGAAACGGCCCGGACGCAGCAACGCAGGGTCCAGTACGTCTGGACGGTTAGTGGCGGCAATGACGATGATGCCGTCATTCATTTCGAAGCCGTCCATCTCTACCAGCAACTGGTTGAGCGTCTGCTCGCGTTCGTCGTGACCGCCGCCCATGCCGGCGCCACGGTGGCGACCAACGGCGTCGATTTCATCGATGAAGATGATGCACGGAGCGTGTTTCTTGGCCTGTTCAAACATGTCGCGAACACGGCTGGCACCGACACCGACGAACATCTCGACGAAATCGGAACCGGAAATGGTGAAGAACGGCACTTTGGCTTCGCCGGCAATCGCCTTGGCCAGCAAGGTTTTACCGGTACCCGGAGGACCCACCATCAGCACGCCGCGAGGAATACGGCCGCCCAGGCGCTGGAACTTGCCCGGATCACGCAGGAACTCGACCAGCTCACCGACTTCTTCCTTGGCTTCGTCGCAACCGGCAACGTCAGCCAGGGTGGTTTTCACCTGATCTTCGGAGAGCAGGCGCGCCTTGCTCTTGCCGAAGCTCATCGGCCCGCCTTTGCCACCAGCCCCACCCTGCATCTGCCGCATGAAGAACATGAACACGGCGATGATCACCAGGATCGGGAAGCTCGCGACCAGGAGTTGAGTCCAGATGCTCTGCTGCTCAGGCTGCTTGCCTTCGACTACGACGTGGTTGTCCACGAGGTCGCCGATCAGACCGTTGTCCTGGATTGCCGGACGAATGGTCTTGAAGCTGTCGCCATCGTTGCGCTTGCCGGTAATCACATAGCCATCAACGGCTACGCGCTCGACCTTGCCATCCTTGACCTGCTGGATGAAGTCGGAATAGTTGAGGGTCTGCGGGTCGTTGGGGC
>NZ_JBIVBY010000039.1:38127-52323 GCF_044746405.1 Pseudomonas sp. NPDC086251 | reverse complement strand
CAATTAACTACCCTCTGAAGCAAGCTCCGCTAATGGCGCGCGCTTCGCATGATATTCACCGGCCTAACTTACTACATTACCTACGACTCTGGCAGGCGCCGTCTGTAACCCTTTGTGAAACACTTTCTACACGATATTCGCTAATGCTCACGAGGCGAAATACGAAAAACCTATCGCCCCGCCAAAAAACCTCGTTTTACTCACTACGCCCGCGGTAACCCCAAGCCAGCATGTATTGCTCCCGGGAACTGCCACGAGAAGAGTCTGGCTTGATCATCTGGATCTTGTCGAATTTCCGACGAGCCTCCTTCAGGTACACATCAAACCCTTCGCCCTGAAAAATCTTGATCACGAAATTACCACCGGGCTTGAGTATCCGTTCCGCCAAATCAAGCGCCAGCTCGCAAAGAAACATGGCTTTTGGCATGTCCACTTCAGGCGTACCACTCATATTGGGGGCCATATCGGAAATCACAAGGTCCACCTGCGAATTACCTACGGCTTCAAGGATCCGCGCGAGCACTTCGTCCTCGGTGAAGTCACCCTGAATGAAAGTCACGTCCGGAATACTGTCCATTTCCAGAATGTCCGAGGCGATCAGACGCCCCTCACCACCGATCAGACGGCTAGTCACCTGCGACCAGCCCCCTGGCGCCGCACCCAGGTCCACAACGCTCATGCCGGGACGGATCAGTTTGTATTTCTCCTGGACCTCCAGAAGTTTGTAACTCGCACGCGAGCGGTAGCCATCCTTCTGCGCCTGCTTCACATAGGGATCATTGACATGTCTTTGCAGCCATTTAAGGCTTGTCTTGGAACGGGCCACGGGCCACCTCGAAAATAAAACGGGTCGTGATTAACTGGGCGGTCCCGGACTCGCTCGGGTAAACTGGCCGCCGCTTTTTACAAGATCAGACGCAGGGGTCAGATTATGCCGCTCACTCAAGAGCAGAAGAAACAGTACAAATCCATTGGCCACCATCTGAAACCGGTTTTGATCGTGGCTGACAACGGTTTGACTGAAGGTGTGTTAGCCGAACTCGAACGCGCTTTGGCGGATCACGAGCTGATTAAAATCAAGCTCAACATCCTCGATCGCGAATCGCGCCTGGCGTCCGTTGCAGAACTTTGCAAGGTCGGCAAAGCGGATCTGGTTCAAGTCATCGGCAAGATGGCACTGATTTACCGCAAGAACTTCAGCGTCAACAAGCAGCTGTCGAACGTTCATCGCTTCAAGTAATGACAAGGGTCAAGGGTGTGCTTCGCGCACCCTGCCGCTCCATCCAGGCACCGGTTGCAACACCAGCACCAACCCGGAAAAACCCAGCACCAGGTAGCTGAACACCTGCCAACGCACCGCATCCGGCCAGCCGAAGCGCACCGCGAAAAACATCCCGCACGCATACAGCGCCATCAGCAGCAGTTGCCCACGAATATCGCGCCATAGACTGACAAGGCCCTCGGCCTGAACCAGCACCAAAGCCTGAAAAATCACACACACTGCGGCGAATCCCACCATCAGCGCATTCAGCATGCCTGCAACTTCGTCGATCAGCAGCGGCGCCAGGCCAATCTGGCCCAGCACCGGCAGCAGACCAATGTGTAACAGCCACAGGCCGCCCACCCACAACATCTGAGTCAGTTGCCAAAACATGGCGCCCGCACGTAGCGGGCGCCGCTGTTTAGATGTGGCGGACTTCGACAATCTCGTACTCGATAACGCCACCTGGCGTTTTCACGGCAACCACATCACCCTCTTCCTTGGCAATCAAGGCGCGGGCCAGTGGCGAACCGACCGAAATCTTGCCGAGTTTGAAGTCAGCCTCATCCTCACCCACGATGTGGTAAGTGACGCTTTCATCCGTCTCGACGTTGGCGATTTCAACGGTGGTGCCGAAAATCACTTTGCCGGTGTGAGGAATGGTCGTGACATCGATGATGACCGCATTCTGCATGCGGCCTTCGATGTCACGGATCCGCGCCTCGACCATACCTTGCTGCTCGCGAGCAGCGTGGTATTCGGCGTTTTCCTTCAAGTCACCCAACTCGCGGGCCGTCCCGATGTCCTGGCTAAGCTTCGGACGGACGACCTTGGTCAGGTGAGCGTGTTCTTCTTCCAGGGCTTTGGCGCCCTGAACGGTCATTGGGTACTTGGTTATGCTCATGCCTTCAATCCTGCGTGTAGATCCTGCAAGCGGCGTACGGTCTTCTCGGGACCGAACTTCAGCGCTTCGCAGATGGCTTCGCCAGCAGCAATGGTGGTGGTGCAGTAGATCTTGTGCTGCAAGGCATTACGACGAATGGAATAGGAGTCAGCGATCGACTGACGGCCTTCGGTGGTGTTGATGATCAAGGTGACTTCGTCATTCTTGATCATGTCGACCACGTGCGGACGACCTTCGGTCACCTTGTTCACACGACGCACTTTCAGGCCTGCGGCTTCAATCAGCTTGGCAGTACCGGCCGTGGCGACCACTTCGAAACCCAAGTTGATCAGATCACGGGCCACGCCTGCAACCAGTGGCTTGTCATCGTCACGCACGCTGATAAACGCGGTACCGCCGGTAGGCAGCACTTCGCTGGCGCCCATTTGAGCCTTGGCGAAGGCTTCGCCGAAGGTGTCGCCCACGCCCATCACTTCACCGGTGGACTTCATCTCCGGGCCCAGGATCGGGTCCACACCAGGGAATTTGGCGAATGGGAACACCGCCTCTTTCACGCTGTAGAAGTTCGGGATGATCTCTTTGGTGAAGCCGATTTCCTTCAGGGTTTTACCGGCCATCACACGCGCTGCGATCATCGCCAGGGAAACACCGATGCACTTGGACACGAACGGTACGGTACGGGAAGCGCGCGGGTTGACTTCGATGACGTAGATGTCTTCGCCTTGCAGCGCCAACTGAACGTTCATCAGGCCGACAACGCCCAGTTCCAGGGCCATTTTCTTGACCTGTTCGCGCATCTCGTCCTGGATGTGCGCCGGCAGCGAGTACGGCGGCAGGGAGCACGCGGAGTCACCGGAGTGAACGCCGGCCTGCTCGATGTGCTGCATGATTGCGCCGATCACCACGTCGGTGCCGTCGCACACCGCATCCACGTCCATTTCGATGGCGCAGTTGAGGAAGTGGTCAAGCAGCACCGGGCTGTCGTTGGACACTTTCACCGCGTCACGCAGGTAGCGCTTGAGTTCTTCTTCTTCGTAGACGATTTCCATCGCACGACCGCCCAGTACATAGGATGGACGCACCACCAGCGGGTAACCGATCTTGGCGGCAGCACGAATCGCTTCGTCTTCGCTGCGCACGGTGGCGTTTGGCGGCTGGCGCAGGTTCAGGCGCTCAACCATTTGCTGGAAGCGCTCGCGGTCTTCAGCGCGGTCGATGGCGTCAGGGCTGGTACCGATGATCGGTACGCCAGCTTCTTCCAGGGCACGCGCCAGTTTCAGCGGGGTCTGGCCGCCGTACTGGACGATCACGCCTTTGGGCTTCTCGACGCGGCAGATTTCCAGCACGTCTTCCAGGGTCACTGGCTCGAAGTACAGGCGATCGGAGGTGTCGTAGTCGGTGGAGACGGTTTCCGGGTTGCAGTTGACCATGATGGTCTCGTAACCGTCTTCGCGCAGCGCCAGCGCCGCGTGTACGCAGCAGTAGTCAAACTCGATGCCCTGGCCGATACGGTTTGGACCGCCGCCGAGGATCATGATCTTGTCGCGGCCCGATGGCGCGGCTTCGCACTCTTCCTCGTAAGTCGAGTACATGTAGGCAGTGTCGGTGGCGAACTCGGCCGCGCAGGTGTCAACGCGCTTGTAGACCGGGAAGATCTCGAGCTTGTGACGGTGGCGACGCAGCGCCTTCTCGGTGACGCCCAGCAGCTTGGCCAGACGCATGTCGGAGAAGCCTTTGCGCTTGAGGCGGAACATCACGTCGCGGTCGATGCTGGCCAGACCCAGGGTCTTGACCTTCTCTTCTTCCTTGATCAGGTCTTCGATCTGTACCAGGAACCACGGGTCGATCATGTTCATGCCGAAGATGTCTTCGACCGACAGGCCGGCGCGGAAGGCGTCAGCCACGTACCAGATACGCTCGGCGCCCGGCACGGTCAGCTCGCGCTTGAGCACGCTCATGCTTTCCGGGCTGCTCAGGTCGAGCTTCTCGTCCAGACCGCAAACGCCCACTTCCAGACCGCGCAGGGCTTTCTGCAGGGATTCCTGGAAGGTCCGGCCGATGGCCATGACTTCACCGACCGACTTCATTTGAGTGGTCAGGCGTGCGTCGGCTTTCGGGAATTTTTCGAAGGCGAAACGTGGCAGCTTGGTGACGACGTAGTCGATCGACGGCTCGAAAGACGCAGGCGTCGCGCCGCCGGTGATTTCGTTCTGCAACTCGTCCAGGGTGTAGCCGATCGCCAGCTTGGCAGCGATACGCGCGATCGGGAAACCAGTGGCTTTCGAGGCCAGTGCCGAAGAGCGGGAAACACGCGGGTTCATCTCGATCACGACCATACGGCCGGTGTCCGGGCAGATGCCGAACTGAACGTTGGAGCCGCCGGTTTCAACGCCGATCTCACGCAGTACCGCCAGGGAGGCGTTACGCATGATCTGGTATTCCTTGTCCGTCAGGGTTTGTGCCGGAGCCACGGTGATCGAGTCACCGGTGTGCACGCCCATCGGGTCAAAGTTTTCGATCGAGCAAACGATGATGCAGTTGTCCTTCTTATCGCGAACAACCTCCATCTCGTATTCTTTCCAGCCGATCAGGGATTCGTCGATCAGCAGCTCTTTGGTCGGCGACAGGTCGAGACCGCGGGCGCAGATTTCTTCGAACTCTTCACGGTTGTAAGCGATACCGCCACCGGTGCCGCCCATGGTGAAGGACGGACGGATGATGCACGGGAAGCCGAGCTTTTCGAGGACCGCATTGGCCTCTTCCATGCTGTGGGCGATACCGGAGCGCGGGCAATCCAGGCCGATGGACTTCATCGCCTTGTCGAAGCGCGAACGGTCTTCAGCCTTGTCGATGGTGTCAGCGTTGGCGCCGATCATCTCTACGCCGAACTTCTCCAGAACGCCTTCACGCTCCAGATCCAGTGCGCAGTTCAGCGCAGTCTGGCCGCCCATGGTTGGCAGCAGCGCGTCTGGACGCTCTTTTTCAATGATCTTGGCAACGGTCTGCCACTTGATCGGCTCGATGTAGGTCGCGTCGGCCATGTCCGGGTCGGTCATGATGGTCGCTGGGTTGGAGTTCACCAGGATGACGCGGTAACCCTCTTCGCGCAGGGCTTTACTGGCCTGGGCGCCGGAGTAGTCGAATTCGCAGGCCTGGCCGATCACGATCGGGCCAGCGCCGAGAATCAGGATGCTTTTTATGTCTGTACGTTTTGGCATGGGTTTGTCACTCAAATCCGCAGGTCAGTCGGCAAGCCGTCTTGTTCAATCTGTGAAGCCTTGAGGGGGCCGCCGATATCGGGACCGCCCTCAAGCTCTGCAACATCAAGGCGAGCGATTAGCGTCGCTTGGCCATTTCGTTGATGAAGCGATCGAACAATGGCGCTACGTCGTTCGGGCCAGGGCTGGCTTCAGGGTGACCCTGGAAGCTGAAGGCGCTCTTGTCGGTAAGTTCGATGCCTTGCAGGGTGCCGTCGAACAGCGATTTGTGGATCGCGCGAACGTTGGCTGGCAGGGTCGTTTCGTCTACCGCAAAACCGTGGTTCTGGCTGGTGATCATTACCACACCGCTGTCCAGGTCCTGGACCGGGTGGTTGGCACCGTGGTGGCCGTGACCCATTTTCAGGGTCTTGGCGCCGGAGGCCAGGGCCAGCAGTTGGTGACCGAGGCAGATACCGAAGACCGGAATCTCGGTTTCCAGCACATCCTTGATCGCCTGGATCGCGTAGTCGCAAGGCTCCGGGTCACCAGGGCCGTTGGACAGGAACACGCCGTCCGGCTTCAGGGCCAACGCTTCAGCAGCGGTCGTTTGGGCCGGCACCACGGTCACGCGGCAACCGCGCGCGACCAGCATGCGCAGGATGTTCAGTTTGACGCCGTAGTCGTAGGCCACCACGTGGTACGGCAGCTCGGAGGCGTCGATGGTCGCGTGGCTGTCGGTCTTCAAGTCCCAGACAGTCGAGCGCCACTCGTACTTCTCTTTGGTGCTGACGACTTTCGCCAGGTCCATGCCTTTCAGACCAGGGAAGCCCTGGGCGGCGGCGATGGCGGCTTCTGCGGAAATGTTGTCACCGGCCATGATGCAGCCGTTCTGTGCGCCTTTTTCACGCAGGATGCGTGTCAGGCGGCGGGTGTCGATACCGGCGATTGCCACAACGTTGTTGGCTTTCAGGTAGTCGGACAGGGACATCGTGTTACGCCAGTTGCTCGCCACCAGTGGCAGGTCACGGATGACCAGGCCAGCGGACCATACGCGGTCGGACTCGGCGTCTTCCGGTGTAGTACCGGTGTTGCCGATGTGCGGGTAAGTCAGGGTAACGATCTGTTGGGCGTAGGAAGGATCGGTAAGGATTTCCTGATAGCCGGTCATGGCGGTGTTGAACACCACCTCACCAACGGTTTGACCGTCGGCTCCAATGGCTTCGCCGCGAAAAATGCTGCCATCAGCAAGGGCGAGTATGGCTGGCTTAGTCAAGAAGACCTCCCGTAAATAAAGCCTGAAAGGGCGATCGCAGGTTGTAAAAAAGCGGAGTGACGTATGGACACGTCACCCCGCTTCTTCACCGAATAATTCTGCGCGCTTTTAGTGGACACACTAAAGCTGTAGCTTACAGAAAAAGGCATTTTTGGTCTACCGCCAATGAGCCTTAAAGGCCGGAGAATGCGACAGGACGTCGCTTGGCGGGGTAAAACCGGGCTCAAACGCTGGGTTCGAGCCCGATTTCGGGCGCATCTTAACGCAAATCGAGCACGTCTTGCATGTCGTAAAGACCTGCTTCACGACCCTCCAGCCACAACGCGGCACGTACCGCGCCCTTGGCGAAGGTCATGCGACTTGAAGCCTTGTGCGTGATTTCGAGGCGCTCACCTTCACAGGCGAACAGCACCGTATGATCGCCGACCACATCACCGCCGCGCACAGTGGCGAAACCGATCGTTTCACGCTCACGCGCACCGGTGTGGCCTTCACGCCCGTAGACCGCGACTTTCTGCAGATCGCGATCCAGCGCACTGGCGATCACTTCGCCCATGCGCAACGCCGTGCCCGAAGGCGCGTCAATCTTGTGCCGGTGGTGAGCCTCGATGATTTCGATGTCCGCCTCATCACCCAGCACGCGAGCAGCCATGTCGAGCAGCTTCAGCGACAGGTTCACACCCACACTGAAATTGGCCGCGAACACGATCGGAATGTCCTTGCCCGCCTCGGCCAGCAACTGCTTCTGCGCAGCGTCCAACCCGGTCGTGCCAATCACCATGGCCTTGCCCGCCTTGCGACAGAACGCCAGGTTTTTCAGCATGACTTCCGGCAGCGTAAAGTCGATCAACACGTCGAACTCATCAGCCACTGCTTCGACATGACCGGACAACGGCACGCCGATGCGTCCGAGCGACGCCAGCTCACCGGCATCCACACCAATTAGCGTGCTGCCGGGGCGCACAATCGCCGCCGTCAGACCGGTCAACGGCGCGCGCTGCTGCACGGCCTCGACCAGGATTTTGCCCATGCGTCCAGCAGCGCCCATCACAGCTATACGTCGCATGCTCACTCCTTACAAATCGCCGAAGAAGCGCTTCACGCCTTCGAACCAACCGGTGGTTTTCGGCGAATGACTGTTGTCGTCTTCCAGCGAGCTGCGGAACTCTTCCAGCAGTTCGCGCTGACGACGACCCAGGTTGACCGGGGTTTCAACCGCCACGCGACACATCAGGTCGCCAGCACCGCCGCCACGCACTGGCGCAACGCCCTTGCCACGTACACGGAACTGCTTGCCGGTCTGAGTCCCTTCAGGGATTTTCAGTTTGACTCGACCATCAAGGGTCGGAATCTCCAGCTCGCCGCCCAATGCAGCGTCGACGAAGCTGATGGGCACTTCGCAGAACAGGTGCTTGCCGTCACGCTGGAAGATCGCGTGCTCGCGCACATTGATCACCACGTACAGGTCGCCAGTCGGCCCACCCTGAGCCCCCGCCTCGCCTTCGCCAGACAGGCGAATGCGGTCACCGGTATCGACTCCGGCCGGCACTTTCACCGACAGGGTCTTGTACTCTTCGACACGGCCTTCGCCGTTGCAGGAATTGCAGGGGTCGGAAATGATCTTGCCCTGGCCATGGCAGCGTGGGCAGGTCTGCTGCACCGAGAAAAAGCCTTGCTGCATGCGCACCTGGCCGATACCGCCGCACGTCGGGCAGGTAACCGGCGAGGAGCCTTTCTTGGCACCCGAACCGTCGCACGGCTTGCAGTTGACCAGTGTCGGAACACGGATATTCACGGTGGTACCGCGCACCGCTTCTTCCAGGTTCAGCTCCAGGGTGTAGCGCAGGTCGCTGCCGCGCTGAGCGCCGCCACGGGCACCGCCGCGACCGCCACCGAAGAAGTCACTGAAGACATCGCCAAAGATGTCGGAGAAATTCTGACCGCCAAACCCGGCACCGCCACCACCCATGCTCGGGTCGACACCGGCATGACCGTATTGGTCGTAGGCCGCGCGCTTGCTGGAATCGGACAGCACTTCGTAGGCCTCGTTGGCCTCCTTGAACATCTCTTCCGATGCTTTGTCATCGGGATTACGGTCCGGGTGGTGCTTCATCGCCAGGCGACGGTAGGCCTTTTTCAGGTCCGCTTCGCTTGAGCCGCGCTCAACACCCAATACTTCGTAATAGTCACGCTTTGCCATAAGTCTTTGCACTCTTAAGGACGTCCGGCAAACCTCTCCTGAGCCTTGCCAAACTCGTTGAGCCCCAATACAGGCCCGGACCCAACTCACGTCAATTCAACGATCCTGGTCTTTGATTCGATGCGGTACTGTCGGCTCGAAAAGCAGGAGCATCTTCGGCCATACCATCAACATCCGAACGCTGTCGCATGCTGTAAAAATTCGTGTACTCCAGACACGCCAACGCGGGAGCAGGCTCCCGCGCGGCGACATCCTACCAGTCACCGCCTAAAGGCAGTCAACCGGCCGACCAACAACTTACTTGTGGTCTTTGACTTCTTCGAACTCGGCATCGACAACGTCGTCTGCTTTTTCAGCTTTCTCTTCGTGCGGTGCAGCGCCTTCAGCAGGCTGAGCTTGTTCGGCGTACATCTTCTGCGCCACTGGAGCGGAGACTTTCGACAGCTCTTCAACCTTGGCTTCGATTGCAGCCTTGTCGTCGCCTTTAACGGCGGCTTCCAGAGCAACAACAGCCGCTTCGATTGCAGTCTTCTCTTCAGCAGTCACTTTATCGCCAGCGTCTGCGACCATTTTGCGAGTCGAGTGAACCAGCGCATCGCCCTGGTTGCGAGCGGTTGCCAGCTCTTCGAACTGGCGATCGGCGTCGACGTTGGCTTCAGCATCGCGAATCATCTGCTGAATTTCTTCCTCGGACAGACCGGAGTTGGCCTTGATCACGATCGACTGAGTCTTGCCGGTGGCCTTGTCTTTGGCGCCTACGTGCAGAATGCCGTTGGCGTCGATGTCGAAGGTCACTTCGATTTGTGGCACGCCACGTGGTGCTGGTGGAATCTCGGCCAGGTCGAACTTGCCCAGGGACTTGTTCTGTGCGGCTTGCTTACGCTCACCTTGCAGCACGTGAATGGTCACTGCGCCCTGGTTGTCGTCGGCCGTCGAGAACACTTGCGATTTCTTGGTAGGAATCGTGGTGTTTTTCTCGATCAGCGCGGTCATCACGCCACCCATGGTTTCGATACCCAGGGTCAGCGGGCTGACGTCGAGCAGCAGAACGTCTTTCACGTCGCCAGCCAATACGGCGCCCTGGATCGCAGCACCCATGGCAACGGCTTCGTCCGGGTTCACGTCTTTACGTGCTTCTTTACCGAAGAACTCGGTCACCAGCTTCTGAACCAGTGGCATACGGGTCTGACCGCCTACCAGGATCACGTCGTTGATCGCGCCAACGTCAATGCCGGAGTCTTTCAGCGCGATGCGGCAAGGTTCGATGGTGCGCTGAACCAGATCTTCAACCAGCGCTTCGAGCTTGGCGCGGGAGATTTTCACGTTCAAGTGCTTAGGACCGGTGGCGTCTGCAGTGATGTACGGCAGGTTCACGTCGGTCTGCAGGCTCGAAGACAATTCGATCTTGGCTTTTTCAGCGGCTTCTTTCAGGCGCTGCATGGCCAGCGGGTCACCTTTAAGGTTCATGCCGCTTTCTTTCTTGAATTCGTCAACGAGGTAGTCGATCAGACGAATGTCAAAGTCTTCACCGCCCAGGAACGTGTCACCGTTGGTGGCCAATACTTCGAACTGGTGCTCGCCATCGACTTCAGCGATTTCGATAACCGAAACGTCGAAAGTACCGCCGCCCAGGTCGTAAACGATCACGGTGTGATCGCCTTTCGCCTTGTCCATACCGTAAGCCAGAGCAGCTGCGGTTGGTTCGTTGATAATACGTTTTACGTCCAGGCCAGCGATGCGGCCGGCATCTTTAGTGGCTTGACGCTGGCTGTCGTTGAAGTAGGCCGGAACGGTGATCACCGCTTCGGTCACTGGCTCGCCGAGGTAGTCTTCGGCGGTCTTCTTCATTTTCTTCAGAATTTCAGCCGAGATTTGTGGCGGCGACATTTTCTGGCCGTTCACTTCTACCCACGCATCACCGTTGTCAGCCTTGGCGATTTTGTAAGGAACCATCTTGATGTCTTTCTGTACGACTTCTTCGTCGAACTTACGACCGATCAGACGCTTCACCGCGTACAGGGTGTTATGCGGATTGGTCACAGCCTGACGCTTGGCCGACTGGCCCACGAGGATTTCGCCATCGTTGGCGTAAGCGATGATCGACGGCGTGGTACGCGCGCCTTCGGCGTTTTCAATAACTTTGGCTACGCCGTTTTCAAGCACGGAGACGCAGGAGTTGGTAGTCCCCAGGTCGATACCGATAATTTTGCCCATGTTCACTCTCCCGAAACTTTGGATTTGGTTGCCGCAGCAGTGGTGGCTAACTGCGGTAGCACTTAAACGCTTGACTTCTAAATGGGGGCCTTGCGGCTAATTTCAAGCCTGCTCGTCAATCGAAGGCGAAACTGGCGCAGGGGCCTTGCTGACCACAACCATGGCCGGGCGCAGCAGGCGACCGTTGAGCTGATAGCCCTTCTGGAACACCTTCAGGACGCTGTTCGGCTCGACGTCGGCGCTTTCCTGCATGGCCATCGCCTGGTGATGCACGGCATTGAACGGTTCGCCGTGCGGATCGATCGCTTCCAGCTGATAACGCTTCAGGGTGTCCTGGAACATTTTCAGGGTCAGCTCGATGCCTTCGCGCATTGGGCGGATGCTTTCGTCATCCGGGTTGGACAACTCCAGGCCACGCTCCAGGCTGTCGATGATCGGCAACAGGTCGCCGGCGAATTTTTCCAGCGCGAACTTGTGAGCCTTTTCGACATCCTGCTCGGCGCGACGGCGGACGTTCTGCAGATCGGCGGCAACACGCAAAGCCTGATCCTGTGCGCCTGCCAGTTGCTCTTCGAGCACTTGTACACGAGCCGCCAGGTCTTCGCCCGAAGCCTCGGGGCCCTGGTTGGCGTCTAGATTTTGCGTATCCACTGTCTGTTCGTCAGCCATAGATTTCTCCTTTCAATATCGTCCGCGAGCTCAACTCGCGCTTCTGCCCAGCTATATGGGGCCGCAAAATCGAGCTTCAAGGGGTTTGTTGTGATTAACCCTACAAAAAGCGCTGCATTGTCATTCCTCACCGAACTAAGGCTTTCGTCGGATCAAGCAAATCGAGCTAAGGCAGGGCATTGTCAGCCAGAAACAAAACACTGTATAAATAACCAGACCTAAAGCCTGGGAGCGGCCTTTATGCTGGTGCACCTGTCCGTACATAACTACGCCATCGTTGAACATCTCGATCTTGAACTCGATCGCGGGATGAGCGTGATCACTGGGGAAACCGGCGCCGGCAAGTCGATCATGCTCGACGCCCTGGGCCTGACCCTGGGCGATCGCGCCGACAGCGGCGTGGTCCGCCCCGGCGCGGACAAGGCCGATATCCTGGCTACCTTCGACCTGGTCGATATCCCGGAAGCCAGCGCCTGGCTGGCCGAGCGCGATCTCGAAAGTGACGGCCCCTGCATCCTGCGCCGGGTGATCACCGCCGAAGGCCGTTCGCGCGGCTACATCAATGGCACGCCCTGCCCGCTTGGCGATCTCAAGGCCCTGGGCGAATTGCTGATCGATATCCACAGCCAGCATGAACACCAATCCCTGCTCAAGACCGACACGCACCGGCGCTTGCTCGATGAATACGCCGGTGCCACCGACCTTGCCCGCCAGGTACAACTGGCCGCCCAACGCTGGCGCCAGACTCGCCAGGAACTGGAACGCCTCTCCAATTCCGGTGACGAGCAACGCGCTCGCCACCAATTGCTCAGCTATCAACTCGAAGAACTGGAAAACCTCGGCCTCGGCGAAAACGAGCTGGAGCAGCTCGAACAGGAACACAAGAACCTGACGAACGCCGAAACCCTGCTGGGCATCTGCCGGCAAGTCGTCGAGCAATGCAGCGAAAGTGATTCCGGCAATGTCTTGAATGCCCTCACGGCCAGCCTCAATCGCTTATCGAGCGTCAACAACTCGATCGGCGCACTGGGCGAAGCCAGCAGCCTGCTGACCAGCGCGCAGATCCAGGTCGAAGAAGCCGTAGGCGAACTGAACCGCTTCCTTGATAACTTCGATGCCGACCCGGCACGCCTGCAATACCTGGAAGAACGCCTCGATGCGATCTACACCATGGCGCGTAAACACCGGATCCAGCCAACCGAAGTCGCCGAGATGCAGCAACGCCTGCTGGATGAAATCGAAACCCTGAATGCCAATGACGAGTCCATCGAGCGACTGAGCGATGAGCTCGCCTCTTATGCCCGCCATTATCAGGAGAAGGCTCGCGAACTAAGCGATTTGCGCCATCAAGCGTCGAGCAGCCTGGCCAGTGCCGTGGAGCAGGAAATCCAGCGACTGGGCATGCCCGGTGGTCGTTTCACCATCGAACTGCGCCCGAACAGCAGCAATGAGCTGCTGCCCAACGGGCTCGAACAAGTAGAACTGTTGGTGAGCGCCAACCCCGGCCAGCCATTAAAAGCCTTGGCCAAAGTAGCCTCGGGCGGCGAGCTGTCGCGAATCAGCCTGGCTATTCAGGTGATCACTGCGCAGACCTCTCGCGTACCGACCTTGGTGTTCGACGAAGTGGACGTGGGTATCGGCGGTCCGACCGCCGAGATCGTCGGCCAATTGCTGCGCCGACTGGGGGAACGCGGACAGGTGTTGACGGTGACCCACTTGCCGCAAGTGGCAGCCCAAGGTCATCAACATCTATTTGTGCACAAGGTGCGCGGCGAAGAGGCGACTCACACCGCCGTTTCCAAGCTGAGCAAGAACGAGCGTGTCGAAGAAGTGGCACGGATGCTCGGAGGCATCGACCTCACCAAGGAATCCCTGGCTCACGCCAAGAAGATGGTCGTCACCGCAAAAATTTAACACTGGCAGAAAGCACGAAGGCGACCCTGGGGTCGCCTTCGCTCGTTTCGCGAACCTCAGGTTCGCGCGACATGCTTACTTTTTCTTGCGCACGTACAGTACAAGGTTGTGATCAACCATCTCGAAGCCATACTTGTCGACGATGGCTTTCTGCAGGCGCTCGATTTCTTCGTCGAAGAATTCGATCACTTCACTGGTTTCGACGTTGACCATATGGTCGTGATGCTTGCCGTCGTCCAGCTCGAAGACCGCATGGCCTCCGTCGAAGTTGTGCCGCACCACAAGGCCAGCTGCCTCGAACTGAGTCAGAACACGGTAAACCGTGGCCAGACCGACGTCCTCACCAGCCTCCATCAGCGCCTTGTAGACGTCCTCGGCACTCATGTGGCGTTGCTCGGCGGAATCGAGCATTTGCAGAATTTTGACCCGTGGAAGGGTCACTTTGAGGCCGGCTTTGCGTAGTTCGCTATTTTCAACCATGGTCAGCTTTCTCGCGATGCTGCTTCGCAGCTTCTCTTAATGCGGGTTTGATCGGCGTTTACGTTGTCCCAGCCAAGATAG
>NZ_JBIVBY010000039.1:0-38117 GCF_044746405.1 Pseudomonas sp. NPDC086251 | reverse complement strand
GCTAACCAGTTTCACCTTTGTGGGACTGCTCGCACTCGCCGGTTGTTCATTCCCCGGGGTTTACAAAATCGACATCCAGCAGGGCAATGTCGTCACGCAGGACATGATAGACCAGTTACGCCCGGGAATGACCCGTAAGCAAGTAAGGTTTATCATGGGCAACCCTCTGTTGACTGACACGTTCCATGCCGATCGCTGGGATTATCTGTACAGCCTGCAACCCGGTGGCGGTGAACGCCAACAGGAACGCATTAGCGTTATCTTCAACCCAAATGACCAGCTTGTCAGCCTCTCTGGTGACTTCATGCCCGGCGTGAGCCGTGATGAAGCCATTCTCGGCAAGGACAGCGGCACAACAGTGACCGAACCTACCGAAAACGCCGAGAAGCCGAAACCGGAAAAACCGGTCAAGCCAGGTTCATTGCTGGACCAGATCCAGAAGGACGTCGACGGCGTAGAAACCGTTCCGGTCCCGAGTCCAGAACCGCTGGAAACCTCACCGCAATAATTTGCGACGCAATAAAAAACCCGGCATGCCCGGGTTTTTTATTGCCTGGTGTTTCAACCAGTCACTGATTCCGCGCTTTGGCCTCGGCAGCCTTGGCGGCGCGTTGCCGGCGAACCTCTTTCGGATCAACCAGCAACGGCCGGTAAATCTCGATACGATCCCCTGCCTGCACCAGACGACTGTCCGGATCGACGATGACCTTGCCGAAGATCCCGACGGGACAGTTGACCAGATCCAACTCCGGAAATGCCTGGTCGATACCTGACTTCAGCAACGCCGTGCGCACGGTCGCCCCTTCCGGCACCGTCACGGACAGGAGCTCCTGACGATCAACAGCGGCGTACACCACCTCGACCTCGATCACGGCCTCAACCATGTATCTGTTTGGCGCGCTGGCAGAACGCATCCACCAGCGTATTGGCCGCCTGATTAAACAACGGCCCCAAGGTTGCGCGAATAATCGGCCCGGCGTAATCGAACGACAGGTCCAGGCTGATTTTGCAGGCCTTGTCGGTCAATGCCTTGAACACCCAGATGCCATGCAGCTGAGTGAACGGACCTTCCTCGAGATTCATCTCGATCGATTGCCCGGGAACCAGGGTGTTGCGCGTGACGAAATGCTGGCTGAGCCCGCCCTTCGCCACGCCAACGCTGGCGCGCATGTGCTCGGCAGAACTTTCCAGGACTTCAGCCGAAGAGCACCACGGCAGGAATTCCGGATAGCGTGCCACGTCGTTGACCAGGTCATACAGCGCTTGTGCCGGATACGGCAGCAAGGCAGATCGTTGAATGTGTGTCGTCATGTCAGCGTCACTTCCACAGCTGGGTGGCAAACACTACGAGAATGCCAATGGGCGCCACATAGCGCATCAAAAACAGGGACAGGGCGAATAACAGCGGGCTGCGGATCGACAACTCGTCGCGAACCGTTTCACGGCCCATCACCCAGCCAGCAAACACCACGAAACAAAAACCACCGAGCGGCAACATAATCCGCGAGGTGAAGAAGTCCACCAAACCAAAGAAATGCAGGCCACCGGATGCGCCCCATTGATAGAGATGGAACACTCCGCCTTCGTTCACGAAAAACTTGGCTTCCTTCCAGATATTGAAAGAAAACACCGTACCCAGGCCGATAAACCAGCATGAGAATGCCAGCCAGAAAGTAACCCAGGCACGACTGACTTTTGTCCGCTCAACCAGATAAGCCACCATCGGCTCGAGCAAGGAAATCGCCGAACTCCAGGCCGCAATCGCCACCAATATAAAGAACACCACGCCCATCAGTTGGCCGAACGCCACGCTACCAAAAGCAAATGGCAGGGTGACAAACATCAGGCCAGGGCCTTCGCTCGGGTCCAGGCCAGCAGCGAACACAATCGGAAACAATGCCAGTCCGGCCACCAACGAAACAAACGTATCGAGCAGCGCTACACCGACAACAGTGCTGGATATTGACGAGTGCTTCGGCATGTAAGCGCCGTAGATCATGATCGAACCGACACCCACGCTCAGGGAAAAAAACGCGTGCCCCATGGCCGGCAGCAAACCCTCGAGGACCTTTTCCGGGCGAAAGTCGAACATGAAATGCACGCCTTCCATGAAATGGCCGGTGGTCATGCTGTAGCCCAGCAACACCAGGATCATCACAAACAGCAGCGGCATCATGATCCGCAAGCTGCGTTCAAGGCCGGCAACGACCCCCTTGGCGATCACGATGGCAGACAGCAGCATAAAAATCGTGTGCCACAGTATCTGGCGCCATGGATCGGCGATCACATTACCAAAGTACGCGTTAATCTGGTCAGCCGGCATACCCTGGAAGTCACCGCGGCCCATGTCGATGATGTAATCCAGCGACCAGCCGCCCACCACACTATAGAAAGACAGGATCAGCAACGCCGTGATCATCCCGGCGAATGCGCCCCAGGACCACTTGCCCGAATGCCCCGCCTCCAGCGCCAGCACCTTCAAGGCGTTGGCCGGGCTTTGCCGGGCCCGACGGCCGATCAGGGTTTCAGCCAACATCACCGGCACACCGATCAGCGCGATACACACCAGGAACATCAGCACAAAGGCGCCGCCGCCATAAACGCCGACCATGTACGGGAATTTCCAGATGCTACCCAGCCCCACGGCCGAACCGGTCGCGGCGAGTATGAAGACCCAGCGGCTAGCCCAACTACCGTGGACTGAAACCTTGTCCGTCGACATCGTTATCACGCCCAAGCGTTGAAAAAAGAGGGCGCATTGTCCGGGATTCAATCAACCTGCTCAAGCACGTAGCGAGACCGTAGCCGACTCGCGTGCAACTCCCTATAATGCCGCCCCTATGGCTAAACAGAAGAAACACCCAACAGGGACCATCGCGCAGAATAAAAAGGCGCGACACGATTACTTCATCGAGCATAAGTTCGAGGCTGGTCTGGTCCTGGCCGGCTGGGAAGTAAAAAGTCTGCGGGCAAGCAAGCTGCAACTGGTTGACAGTTACGTACTGCTCAAGGATGGCGAAGCCTGGTTGCTCGGCAGCCACATTACGCCGCTGATGACCGCCAGCACGCACGTCATCGCAGATCCGACCCGCACTCGAAAATTGCTGCTCAACCGGCGCGAGCTGGAAAAGCTGGCGACTGCCGTGCAGCAAAAAGGTTACGCCTGCGTATGCCTGTCCTGGTACTGGAGCAAGCACATGGTCAAGTGCGAGATCGCTCTGGGCAAGGGCAAGAAGGAATACGACAAGCGCGATACCGAGCGCGAACGCGATGCCGGTCGCGAGTTGCAACGTGCGGTGCGCAACAAGGGCAAGGAAGATTAATCTTCCACCTTGAGATCGCTTTCGCGGGCAAGCCTCGCTCCTACAGTCCACGCGCCCCTGTAGGAGCGAGGCTTGCCCGCGAATGTTTCACCGCAACCCCACCTGACTACATCCCCTTGCGCCGCTCCGCCCGGGCCATGCGCTGCACTTCCTGACGCACTTCTTCCAGCACTTCCTGCACATACAAAATGTGGCGACTGGAGACTTCCCGCGCCTGCTCCGCTCTTCCCTCGATAATCGCCAGGTACAGCTCCCGGTGCTGCGTGATCAGCATGTCGCGGGTTTCGGTGCGCTGTTTGTACATCCCGCCAATGTTGGTCACGACGTTGCGCTTGAGCAGGTCGAACAACCCGCGAATCGTGTGCAGCAACACAGCGTTATGACTGGCTTCGGCGATCGCCAAGTGGAATTTCGCGTCGGCCGCGCCTTCTTCGGCCCGACTCACTTCATCGTGACGCGAATAGCAGTCCTGCAATTCATCGAACGCCGCCGTCAGCCGCTCGCGGTCAACATCAGTGGCACGCAACGCCGCGTAGTAAGCGCACGACGCTTCGAGCGTGTGGCGAAATTCCAGCAGATCGCGCTGAGCCTCAGGATTGCTTTCCAGCAGATGCAGCAGCGGATCGCTAAAGGTCGAACCCAGCGACTCCACCACATAATTGCCACCGCCCTGGCGACTGACCAGCAACCCCTTGGCCGCCAGCTTCTGGATCGCCTCGCGCAACGAAGGGCGTGACACGCCGAACTGCTCGGCCAACGCACGCTCGGCCGGCAAACGCTCGCCAGACTTCAAAGTGCCCTCGAGGATCATCCCCTCAAGCCGCTCGACAATATCGTCAGACAAACGGCGCTGACGAATTTGATCAAACCCCATAACTCAATTCTCCACGATCCCGACGGCTCGCCGGGCTCTCTATTCTGGCCTATCGGCGCTGTGCCAGCACCTACCAGACGGCACTTGATCGAGCGGATCACACGCACATCACAGCGCTTATTCGACAAAAGTTTAAGGGCGGCAAATTGACACACCGCCTACAACGCTTTTACCCTAGCCAACAGCGATTGTAAATTGGTATTACCAATTATCCAAGAACGCTGACCAGTGCCTGACCAACAACAATTAGGGGCCACCCCATATGCAAACCTGGCAACAGCTCTATACCCCGCTCGGCAGCCTCGGCGTTTCTGCGCTCGCCGCCGTTATCCCCATCGTGTTCTTCTTCCTCGCGTTGGCCGTGTTCCGGCTCAAAGGGCACGTGGCCGGCAGCATTACGCTGGCCTTGTCGATTGCCGTGGCAATCTTCGCGTTCCAGATGCCGGTCGACATGGCATTCGCCGCCGCCGGGTACGGTTTCGCCTACGGCTTGTGGCCGATTGCCTGGATCATCGTGGCAGCGGTTTTCCTCTACAAACTGACGGTCAAGAGTGGTCAGTTCGAAGTGATCCGCAGCTCTGTGCTGTCGATCACCGACGATCAGCGTTTGCAGGTTCTGCTGATCGGCTTCTGCTTCGGTGCATTCCTGGAAGGTGCCGCCGGTTTCGGTGCGCCGGTAGCGATTACCGCCGCATTGCTGGTAGGACTGGGCTTCAACCCGCTGTACGCCGCCGGCCTGTGCCTGATCGCCAACACCGCGCCAGTGGCTTTCGGTGCCTTGGGCATTCCGATCATTGTCGCCGGCCAAGTGACCGGAATCGACGCGTTCAAGATCGGCGCCATGACCGGCCGCCAACTGCCGCTGCTGTCGCTGTTCGTGCCGTTCTGGCTGGTGTTCATGATGGACGGCCTGCGCGGCGTTCGGGAGACCTGGCCTGCCGCACTGGTTGCCGGCTTGAGCTTTGCCGTCACCCAGTACTTCACTTCGAACTTCATTGGCCCGGAACTGCCGGACATCACCTCGGCCCTGGCCAGCCTGATTTCCCTGACGCTGTTCCTGAAGGTCTGGCAGCCGAAACGCGCCGCCGGCCAGCACATCGTTGGCGCCGTCTCGGCGTCGGTAGTAACCGCCAGCGCCGGCGGTTTCGGTCAGCCGCGCACAACCGTGGCTTCGCCTTACAGCCTCGGTGAAATTTTCAAGGCCTGGTCGCCGTTCCTGATCCTCACCGTGCTGGTCACCATCTGGACCCTGAAACCGTTCAAGGCGATGTTCGCCGCTGGCGGTTCGATGTACAGCTGGGTGTTCAACTTCGCGATTCCGCACCTGGATCAGATGGTGATCAAGGTCGCACCGATCGTCACCGCACCGACCGCCATTCCAGCGGTGTTCAAACTCGACCCGATTTCCGCGACCGGCACGGCGATTTTCTTCTCCGCGCTGATCTCGATGCTGGTGCTGAAGATCAATATCAGAACTGGTCTGACCACTTTGCGAGAAACCTTCTACGAGCTGCGCTGGCCGATTCTGTCCATCGGCATGGTGTTGGCTTTCGCGTTCGTCACCAACTACTCGGGCATGTCCTCGACCATGGCCCTGGTCTTGGCCGGTACCGGTGCAGCCTTCCCGTTCTTCTCGCCGTTCCTTGGCTGGCTGGGCGTGTTCCTGACCGGTTCCGATACCTCGTCCAACGCGCTGTTCAGTTCGTTGCAAGCGACCACCGCGCACCAGATCGGTGTCAGCGATGTGCTGTTGGTAGCGGCGAATACCAGTGGCGGCGTGACCGGCAAGATGATCTCGCCACAATCGATCGCCGTGGCTTGCGCCGCGACCGGCCTGGTGGGCAAGGAATCGGATCTGTTCCGCTTCACCCTCAAGCACAGCCTGTTCTTTGCAACGATCGTCGGCTTGATCACCTACATCCAGGCCTACTGGCTCACCGGCATGCTGGTGCACTAAAGCCTACAAGCGGCATCGAAAAAACCGACGCCGGACCACGATTCCGGCGTCAGCTATTCACAACCCGGTCTGTAAGGCTGCTGAAAGCTTCCCTCTCTATATTCAGCAGCCTCAGCGGACGGATAACCGGGACCACCCGGAGACACGCCTGATGAGCGAGCTTTTTTACAACGCTGTGCCGAACGCGACCCGCGTCGCCCCGCCACTGCCCGAGCCTCGGCAATACCCCAGCGAAAAACCGTCACGGGTTTACCTGTTCGGCACCTGCGTGATCGATCTGTTCTACCCGGAGGCCGGGATGGACGCGATCCACCTGCTGGAGCGCGAAGGCATCCGTGTCGAGTACCCGCAAGGGCAAAGCTGCTGTGGGCAACCGGCCTACACCTCGGGTTATACCGAGCAGGCCCGGACCGTGGCGCGCTCGCAGTTGGCGCTATTCGCCGGGGATTATCCGGTGGTGGTGCCGTCGGGATCGTGTGCCGGGATGTTGCGCGAACATTACGCCGACTTGTTCAAGGACGAGCCGCAGACGCTGAAGCAAGTCCAGGCGCTGGCCGCCCGGACGTATGAATTGGCCGAGTTCCTGTTGTTCGTCTGCAAGGTGCAGCTCAAGGACAGCGGCGAGCCCGTCAAAGTGGCGCTGCATACGTCGTGCTCGGCACGCCGCGAGATGAACACCCACCTGCACGGTCGCGAGTTATTGTCGCAATTGAGCAACGTGGAACGGGTCGACCACAGCCACGAAAGTGAATGCTGTGGCTTTGGTGGGACATTCAGCGTCCGTATGCCAGACATTTCCGGCGCGATGGTGGCTGACAAGACCCGCTCGTTGAAGGAATCCGGCGCTCACACGGTACTCAGTGCCGATTGCGGTTGCCTGATGAACATCAACGGCTCGCTGGAGAAACAGCAGGAAACGCTACGCGGCCAACACCTGGCCAGTTTCCTCTGGCAGCGCACCGGAGGTGTTCAATGAACGCTTCCGCGATCATTCCTACGGTTGCCGTGGAAGAAGATTTTCGCACCCGGGCTCACAAGGCTTTGGATGACAAGCAACTGCGAAACAACTTTCGCACTGCGATGGATTCACTGATGACAAAACGGGCAGCGTCCTTCAGCGATGCCCATGAAAGAGAACATTTGCGAGCGCTGGGCAATGCTGTCCGCGCCCGTGCGTTATCCAAGTTGCCCGACCTGCTCGAGCAGCTTGAACAGAACCTGACCCGCAACGGTGTGACAGTGCACTGGGCGGAAACGGTGGACGAGGCCAATGGCATCGTCCTCTCGATCATCCGCGCTCACGAGGGGCGGCAAGTGATCAAGGGCAAATCGATGGTCAGCGAAGAGATGGAGATGAACCACTTCCTCGCTGATCAAGGCATTGAATGCCTGGAATCGGACATGGGCGAGTACATCGTCCAGCTCGACCACGAGAAGCCTTCACACATTATTATGCCGGCAATCCACAAGAATGCCGGTCAGGTCGCGTCCTTGTTCCACGACAAACTTGGCGTGGAATACACCAAGGACGTTGACCAACTCATTCAGATCGGCCGCAAAGTCTTGCGGCAGAAATTCTTCGAAGCGGACATCGGCGTCTCCGGCGTCAACTTCGCCGTGGCCGAAACCGGCACCTTGCTGTTGGTGGAAAACGAAGGCAACGGACGCATGACGACCACCGTGCCACCGGTGCACATCGCCGTCACCGGCATCGAAAAAGTCGTGGAAAACCTGCGCGACGTGGTGCCGCTGCTGTCGCTGCTGACCCGCTCGGCCCTCGGCCAGCCCATCACCACCTACGTCAACATGATCTCCGGCCCGCGCAAAGAGCATGAACTCGACGGCCCGCAGGAAGTGCACCTGGTACTGCTCGACAACGGTCGCAGCCAGGCCTTCGCCGACAGCGAATTGCGCCAGACCCTGAACTGCATCCGCTGCGGCGCCTGTATGAATCACTGCCCGGTCTACACTCGAATCGGCGGCCACGCCTATGGGGAGGTTTACCCCGGGCCTATCGGAAAAATCATCACCCCGCACATGGTCGGCCTGGCGAAAGTCCCGGACCATCCGAGCGCGTCGTCGCTGTGCGGTGCTTGCGGTGAAGTCTGCCCGGTAAAAATTCCTATCCCCGCACTGCTGCGCCGCCTACGGGAAGAGAACGTCAAAGCGCCGGACAGTGCGCATCAAGTCATGCGCGGTCAGGGCAGTAAGTATTCGCGCAAGGAACGTTTTATCTGGAACGCCTGGGCCAAACTCAACAGCTCGCCGACGCTGTATCGTCTGTTCGGATTCTTCGCCACGCGCCTGCGCGCCCTCGCACCGAGTAATGTCGGCCCGTGGACGCAAAACCACAGCGCACCGAAACCCGCTGCCCGCTCACTGCATGACATGGCCCGCGAGCATCTGGCCAAACAGGGAGATCGTTGATGAGCGCCAAGCAAAATATCCTCGGTAAATTGCGCAGTAGCCTGACCGGCACGACCCCGGTGCCTGACGAGTTCGACGTTGAACTGGTGACCCAGCCTTACACCTACGCGCCCGAGCAACGCATCCCGCAATTGCGCAAACTGATGGAAGCGGTGCACACCGAAATCCATCTGGCGTTCGGCGAAGGTTGGCCCGAGTTGCTGGCGCAGCTGCTGCACGATCGTCAGTTGCCGAGCCTGCTGATCGCACCGACGACGCCTCATGGTCAGCGTGTCACTCAGCACTGGGCGAAAAATCCTGGGCTGCCTACGCTTAAAACCTACGACCGTCCGGTTGAAGAATGGAAAGCCGAATTATTCAACGACACCCCGGCCAGCCTGACCACGACGCTCGGTGCTATTGCTGCCACGGGCAGTCTGATTCTCTGGCCGACGCGGGAAGAACCGCGCCTGATGAGCCTGGTGCCACCGGTGCATTTCGCCCTGCTCAAGGCCAGTGAGATTCGCGACAACTTCTATCAGGTGCAGCAGGAATTCGAGTGGGCCCAAGGCATGCCGACCAACGCCTTGCTGGTGTCTGGCCCGTCGAAAACCGCCGACATCGAGCAAGTCCTGGCGTACGGCGCCCACGGTCCGAAAGACCTGGTGGTTTTGATCCTGGAGGACCAATGACTCTACCAACGGCATTCCTGCGAGATGCACAGCAACTGATCCCGCAAGCGCGACGTTTCGACGACCCGCTGTCGACATTGGCCTTCGGTACCGACGCCAGTTTCTATCGGCTGATTCCGAAGCTGGTCATCCGCGTGGAGTCGGAAGATGAAGTGGTGGCGCTGCTCAAACTGGCGCAACGGGATCGCGTCCCGGTGACCTTCCGCGCCGCCGGCACCAGCCTCTCCGGTCAGGCCATCAGTGATTCAGTGCTGATCGTGCTTGGGGATAACTGGAACGGTCGCGAGATTCGCGGCCAAGGCATGCAAATCCGTCTGCAACCGGGGGTCATCGGCGCGCAAGCCAACGCGTGGCTGGCACCGTTCGGACGCAAGATCGGTCCGGACCCGGCCTCGATCAACGCCTGCAAAATCGGCGGCATCGTCGCCAACAATGCCAGCGGCATGTGCTGCGGCACGGCGCAAAATACCTATCACACACTGGCGGGTATTCGTCTGGTGCTGGCCGATGGCAGTCGCGTCGATACCGAAGATGCTGCCAGTGTTGCGGCGTTTCGTGAGAGTCATTCCGAACTGCTGGATCGTCTGGCGACGCTGGGTCGCGAGACCCGCGCCAATGCCGAACTGGCCGCGAGAATCCGCCACAAATACCGTCTGAAAAATACCACCGGTCTGTCGCTCAATGCGCTGGTGGATTTCGACGAGCCTGTGGATATCTTGAGCCACTTGCTGGTGGGTTCCGAAGGCACGCTTGGCTTCATCAGCGCGGTGACCTACGACACAGTAATCGACCACCCGAACAAGGCGTCGGTACTGATCGTGTTCCCTGATGTGGAAACCTGCTGTAACGCGGTCACCGTACTGAAAAGCCAACCGGTCTCCGCCGTGGAGTTGCTGGACCGTCGCAGCCTGCGCTCGGTGCAGGACAAACCCGGCATGCCGGCTTTCGTACAACACTTGTCGAACAATGCTTGCGCGCTGCTGATTGAATCCCGCGCCGCATCGTCCACTTTGCTCCACGAACAACTGGCGCAGATCATGGCGTCGTTGACCTCGTTCCCCGTGGAGAAACAAGTCGACTTCACCGAAGACCCGGTAGAAAACGCCCGGCTCTGGGCAATCCGCAAGGACACCTTTCCCGCCGTTGGCGCCGTGCGCAAAACCGGCACCACCGTGATCATCGAAGACGTGACCTTCCCGGTGGAACAACTGGCGATCGGCGTGAACCGCCTGATCGAGCTGTTCGACAAACATCACTACGACGAAGCGATCCTTTTCGGACACGCCCTGGAAGGCAATCTGCACTTCGTCTTCACCCAAGGCTTCAACAACCCGGAAGAAGTCGCACGCTATCAGGCGTTCATGGACGACGTGGCGCAGCTGGTTGCGGTGGAATTCGGTGGCTCGTTGAAAGCCGAACACGGCACCGGGCGCAACATGGCGCCCTTCGTCGAGCTGGAATGGGGCAGCGATGCCTACCAGTTGATGTGGCAACTCAAACGCCTGCTCGATCCCAACGGCATTCTCAATCCGGACGTGGTGCTCAGCGAGGATCCGCAGATCCACCTCAAGCACTTGAAACCACTGCCGGCTGCCGACGAGATTGTGGATAAGTGCATTGAGTGCGGTTTCTGCGAACCGGTTTGCCCGTCGAAAGGCCTGACCCTGAGCCCGCGCCAGCGCATCGTGATCTGGCGTGATATCCAGGCGAAGAAACGCGCGGGCGTCGACACCTCTGAACTGGAAGCCGCTTACGAATACCAGGGCATCGACACTTGCGCGGCCACCGGTCTCTGCGCCCAACGCTGCCCTGTAGGCATTAATACCGGCGAGCTGGTGAAAAAACTTCGCAGCCGTAAGGCGACTCATACGAAAACCGCCAACTGGCTGGAAGGCAATTTCGCCACTGCGCTGCAAGGCGCGCGCTTCACTCTGCACGTGGCCAACGGTGCACGGATGCTGTTGGGCGCGCCACGGCTGGCGAAGCTTTCGGCGACGCTGACGAAGTTGTCCAAAGGTCAGGTCCCGCAATGGACCAACGCCATGCCGCAGCCGGAAAAAGCCATTCGCTTCAGCCCGACCGTGTCGGACGCACGCCCTCGGGTGGTGTACCTGGCGGCATGCGTCTCGCGGGTGATGGGCCCTGCGGCCGGTGATAAAGAGCAAATGTCGTTGTACGACAAAACCCGTGGGCTGCTGGAAAAGGCCGGTTACCAGGTGGTCTTCCCCGACAATCAGGACAGCCTCTGCTGTGGCCAGCCATTCGCCTCCAAGGGCTACGCCGAACAGGCCGAACACAAGCGCCAGGAACTGATTGGCGCGTTGCTGCACGCCAGTCGTGGCGGGCTCGACCCGATCTATTGCGACACCAGCCCGTGCACGTTGCGGCTGGTCCAGGACCTGGGCGATGTTCGACTGGACGTATATGACCCGGTGCGTTTCATCCGCACGCATTTGATGGATCGACTCGACTTCACGCCGCAGGAAGCACCGATTGCGGTGCACGTGACCTGTAGCACTCAACACCTTGGCGAGAGCCAGGCGTTGATCGACCTGGCGCGCAAGTGCAGTAAAAAAGTGGTCATCCCTGAAGGCATCCATTGCTGCGGATTTGCCGGTGACAAGGGCTTCACCACGCCGGAGCTGAACGCGCACTCGCTGCGTTCGCTCAAGGACGCAGTGCAGCAGTGCAGCGAAGGGATTTCCACCAGCCGCACCTGTGAGATCGGCCTGACGCAGCACGGCGGAATTGATTATCACGGACTAGTCTATTTGGTGGATCGGGTAACGCAGGCAAGGGTTATGCAATAAAAATAGAACCCTGATGCGCTGCCGTAGTCCACTCATTAAGCCCGGATAAACCGGGCTTAACCCAAACTCGGCAGCCCGTCCTGATGGCCAGCCATGCCTGGACCCTCAGTTCAAGGAGATACACATGAAACGTTCTGTACTGTTAGGTCTGTTCGTTACTGCCTCGCTGATGGCGTCCACCTCGTTTGCCGCCGAAGACCTCTGTGCGGTCAACTTGAAAACTATCGAAAATGCCAAGGCACAGATCCCTCCAGAGATGACTGAACAGGTAATGGACAGCGTCGAGAAAGCCAAAGCCGATCAAGCAAAAGGCACCAAGAAAGGGACTGATGATTGCATCGCCGAGACCACCCAAACTATTCAGTCCATTCAGAAGACAAGTGACGGCGGCAAACAATAGTTCCAGCTACGATCGCGCACAGCGCGCAGGCTTGTTGCTCGCTACGATTCCACAGAGCAACAGGCCTGGTGGCCGCTCAGGATTCCCTTCTTAGTGCCATTGCGCCTATCACATAGTTTTTTCATAGCCCTTCTCTGAAAACCGAATTCCTGCGCCTCGGCGTGGTCTTTTAAGTAGGCCCGATCAATCGTGGCTTGTTTTTCGACCTCGGCCGAGCCGCCCGATCATACGGCAGCACCGAGACCATCAGCACAAGGAGTTATCCATGAAACGTACCGCACTCGCGGGTTTGTTCATGTCTGCTGCAATGTTGGCCTCTCCCGTATTTGCTGCGGACAACGACCTTTGTACGAGCAAACTGCAAGAGCTCAAAGCCAAAGTGACTGCAATGCCGGCGACCTCCGACAACACCACGATGGAGATCAAAAGACTGCTGGCCAGCGCCGAAGCATCAAAAGCCGCCGGGGACGACAAAAAATGCGCCACCGAGGCCACCCAGGCGTTGTCGATGACACACTGAACAACAACCCAACCCATAATCGCTCGAGGTCAACCTTCAGGTTGGCCTTCTGGGCCGCGTTGTCGTACACTGCACAGGCTTGTTGCTCACTTTGATTCACGAGCAATGAGTTCGGGGCCGTTTAGGATTCGACGCCGGTTGCGAAACTTTAGGTGCATGCCGAGTTGGTAACAGAACTCGTAAATCCACTGTTGCAACTACTTATAGTTGCCAATGACGATAACTACGGCCAGGAATTCGCTATCGCTGCGTAAGCAGCCTTAGACCCTGAGCTTCTGGTGCCTTCGGGCCCAGCAATCACTAGGGGATGTCTGTAAACCCGAAGTGATTGTCATATAGAACAGAATCGCCGTGCAGTACGTTGTGGACGAAGCGGCTAAAACTTACACAACTCGCCCAAAGCACCCTGCCCTTCGGGTCGCTGAGGGTTAACTTAATAGAAACGGCTACGCATGTAGTACCGACAGCGGAGTACTGGCGGACGGGGGTTCAAATCCCCCCGGCTCCACCAAATACGAAGCAAAGCAAAACCCGCCAAGTGCGGGTTTTGTTGCATCTGGGGTATGACAATCCATCGCCCACCGCTACCCCTGTGGGAGCGGGCTTGCCCGCGAAGAGGCCAGCCAGATCCCCTCAAGTCACTCTGCCCGCCCGGAGAAGCCCATGCGCCAAGCCCTCCTCATCATCGACGTGCAACCCAGCTTCACCCCACCGCAATGGCTCATCGACGGTATCCGGAAACTCATCGGCACCCTGCCCAGCGTCGCCACCGTCGAACGCCACGACGAATCCATAACCCCGTTTCAGGAACAACTAGGCTGGCACCCGGCACCGGACGACGACAGCCTGATCCCGGCCGATCGCATTTTCATCAAGCACGGCTACGCGCCTTCACCTGAAACCATCGAGTACCTGAAAAGCCTGAAGGTCGATCGCGTTTTGGTGTGTGGTCTTCAAACGGAGACGTGCTGCCTGGCGGCTGGTTTTTCGCTGTTCGATGCGGGGTTGCAGCCGACGTTGCTGACGGATTTGACGGTGGGGTCATCGCTGGACAGGAAGTTTGGGGGTGAAGCTTTGGGAGCATCATTTCAAGCACACCTTGAAATCGACTGAGTTGTGAGCGCCGCCTACACGTCCTAGGACGTTTCCCTCAAGTTGTGTCGATGTCCATGAACTATCGAGCAGCAGCTTGAGCAGATAACCTCCATTCGTGTTGCAACCCGGCGAACGGTTTTGACAGGCCGTAAAGCGTAGGGATCCACAGCCTTCCGGAGTTCTTCCATGAAAAAACCTCGCCTGTACTTAATCAAAAAACCACATCCTTCAGGATCGGACGCCCACGATCCGACCACCATCCAACCTCACGTCAGTGCTCGCCTGCGCCACCCGAGACAGTCGGATCCAACGCGCAATATTTTCACCGTTAACCCGGACGTCGACGCGCCCACCCTGCTCACTAACGCCAGCCAAAACCTGGCCATGCTGAAGGTCATGTCTACCGATCTGACCGCCAAGCTCGAAGGTCGGCATCGCAACGTGGCTGTGGCGATGCATCGGTTGGCCGTTTTGGCAGAGATGTTGGTCAATCAAGCGCTGGAAAACATCGGTTCGCCCGGATCCAGGGGTAAACCGACCGGACACTGAGTGATCGCGCTCGTTGCGCCAATGGACAATCACAACAAAAGGGCACCTGACGAACATTGTGCGACGCAAGCTTCAAAGTTGCTCAGTGCAAACAAAACGGCTGTTCGTCCCGGATGAGTTGCTTGAGTTCACCCTTACGACCAGAATCCCAACCCATCGGATACCTACTGACAAGGAGGCTAACTATGCAAAACTTCAGATCGTCCAGCCGCCTTGTCGGTATCGGCCTTTACACCCCAGCAGAGGCTTCGCTGTATACCGGAATTCCAACCACCGATATCCGCCGGTGGCTTTTCGGCTACACGACTCATGGCGTTCAACATCCAGGGCTTTGGAATTCGGAACTTGCAGGACTGGAAGAGTGCGTCCTTGGCTTTCATGATCTCCTGGAAATTCGATTCGTCCATGCCTTTCGACAGCACGGGGTCAGCCTTCAAGCGATCCGTAGCGCCTCGCAGCAAGCAAAAGAAATGTTTAATCAAGCGTACCCCTTTACCTGCAAGCGCTTTCAAACCGATGGCCGAAACATCTTTGCGACTGTTATGAATGAAACGGGGGATGAGGCTCTTCTGGATCTGATCAAACGGCAATATGCGTTTGAACAGGTCATCAAGCCTTCTTTGTATGAAGGCATCGACTACGCGGAATCGAATGGCGCTCAACGCTGGTATCCAGTGAAACGCAGCAAAGCCATTGTCCTGGATCCTTCCAGAAACTTCGGGAAGCCTATTCTCACCACCGTCGGAATCGATACGGCAGCCATTTTCAGCGCCTATCAAGCTGAAGGTAAAAACGCCAAGCGTGTAGCGCTGCTCTATGAGATCCCCACAGCCTCAGTTGAGGCTGCCATACGTTTTGAGCAGAGATTAGCGGCTTGAAGTTTCTACTGGACAACAACCTGCCACCCGCCTTGGCCCGTGCGTTGAATCAGCTGACTAAAGCTCAAGCCGAAGGGCATTCGGTACAACCCTTGAAAGAAAAATTCCCGCACGATACTGCGGATGTTGAGTGGATTTCAGTACTGAGTGATGAAGGCGGCTGGGCGGTCATTTCTCAAGACCGGTTCACCAAGGGTGATATCGAAAAGCGAGCTTTCCGCGAATGCGGACTGCCCATTTTCTGTTTGGCCAAGCATTGGGGGAACGAATCCTTTTGGAACAAAGCCCATAACTTGGTGCGGTGGTGGCCCGCAATCATGAGTCAAGCCGAGCTGATCCGAGGCGGAGCCGCCTTTCGCGTTCCGTGGAAATTTCCCGCCCACGGATAGTTTGATCAGATAAAAATCTAAAGCCCGGGCTCTACCGGGCTTTTTCATTTCAGCGATAAAGACGTCATCCCGAGCGCCTTCTACACTCACTTCGCACACACCCTCCAACCCCCCCCAACCGAGCCCCCATGACTACCCTCAAAGACCGCTTGAAGCAAGGCAAGGACGCCCGCAAGCACTGCTCCCGCAGTTCGCAGGCGTCCACGGGAAAAATAGTTCGCGACCCGCTGCCGCTGATCAAGGCCTCCAGCGAGGGTCGGATCAGGTCGTTGGTCGAGCTGCGCTACGGGCGCATGCTGGTGTCGCCCTTCACCTTTTATCGCGGCAATGCGTTGCTGCAAGCCCATGACCTGGCGGGCACGACGAACATGGGGCTGGTTTCGCCGATCTGCGGTGACAGTCACCTGATGAACTTCGGTGGGTTCGCCACGCCCGAGCGCAATCTGTTGTTCAGCGTCAACGATTTCGACGAAGCACATCCCGGCCCCTGGGAGTGGGATTTGAAACGGCTGGTGGCAAGTTGTCTGATTGCCGTACGCGACTTGCGTCATGGTGAGTCGGTTGAAGAAACGGTGTGTCGTCACGTGGTCGGCGCCTATCAACAGACGATGCTCGAGTGCGCCGAACAAAGCTCACTGGAGACCTGGTACGAATCCATCACTTACAACGATCTGCGGCAGCAGGCGAGCAAAACCAATCTGGAACACGTGGAACGCGCGATCGAAAAAGCCGAACGTCGCACTCATGCCGAACTGCTGCCGAAAATCAGTGAACGTGACGCGGAGCACCGCCTGATCATTCGCGACGACCTGCCGGAAATTTTCCATCTGCACAAAAACACCACACTGCTGGATGCCGATGATGACTGGCTGCGCCTCTCGGACTGGCGGCCGCTCTACGACGCGTTCATGCGCGACTACCCAGGCACGCTGCAAGCCGACCGCCGTGAGTTGTTGTCTCGCTTTCACGTTCAAGACATGGCATTCAAAGTGGTGGGTGTGGGCAGCGTCGGCACTCGGTGCCTGGTGGCGCTACTGACCGACGATCAGGATTTCCCTTTATTCCTGCAATTCAAGGAAGCGCGACGTTCGGTGCTCGCTGATTACGTAAAGACCAAATCCCGAGTTCGGCATAATGGCCAGCGCGTGGTCGATGGCCAGCGATTGATGCAATCGGCAAGCGACCTGTTCCTCGGCTGGACAACCGGCCCCAGCGGTCGGCACTTCTATGTGCGCCAGTTGCGCGACATGAAAGTCTCGGCCGAGCTCGAATCCTTCGACGCGGAGGCCTTCGCCGCCTACGGGCGGATCTGTGGCCGCGCCCTCGCCCGTGCGCATGCCAAATCGTCCGGGCACGCCGCGCAGATCAGCGGCTACATTGGCAAGAGCGATGCGCTGGCCGATGCACTGTTCAAGTACGCGCAAGGTTATTCGAAGCAGAATGAACAGGACTTCGAGCGATTCCAGCAGGCCTGCCGCAAGGGTCGCTTGCGGGCCCGTTCGGAGGCTGACTTTGCAGCAGACCACTTACCGTAGGCGCCTTGAGGTGCCGGGCGCGGTGGTCGTTCATCTACATGAACTTTTCTTCACCCCGCAACGCTTCAGACATCGGTACATTGCGCTCGCTCATTCAAGAAACTACGGTTTGCCCGCCCTCCCGCGGGCTTTTTTTTGCCCGCGCTTTGTCTCACCTCACGCAAATCACTCCCACCACCCCGTAGGGTGTACCATCGCCCCTGCCCAATTAGATATCAGTTGGCCATGCCCCCGCTAAGCGAGCCTGTGGCTTCTCTGGCGCACCGTGTTGGCCCCCCCGACGCCGACATTACAAGCATCGTCCCGGCGATTGCTTCCACCAGCATTTGAGCAAAAACCAAGGATAAGCAAACGATCATGAACGAGGCCATTTGCAAGAACGAGCAAGCGATGGCTACTGCCGCTCGTGAATTGTTCCTGCTCGGTCAGAAAACCGTCGAGGCGCGCGCCGTACTGGCGGCGCTGAACAAGGAAATCAGCGAAGCCAAGACCCAGCTCGCGGACGGTCAGCAGATCGAGCAACTGATCGAAGCCAATCAGCAGTTGGTCCTGGCGGTTCTATTGGCGCAGTCGGACGCGGAAAAACCCCAGCGCTCAGCCGAAGAACAACAGCGCTACCTGGAAATGCGCGAAACCAACGAACAATTGGTGCTGGCGGTCCTCAGCGCGCAACACCTGCAAGCCTCGGCCGAACACAGCCTGGCGCAACAACGCAACATCCTCACCTTGGTCGCCCACGAACTGCGCAATCCGCTGACGCCCATCAACCTGCTGGCCGGCCGCCTGGTGCGGGTGCCAAGTGAAGAGCTGCCGCGCATTCAGGCGCTGATCGAAAGCCAGGTGCAGCACATGTCGCGGCTGGTGGATGACTTGCTGGATGTCTCGCGCGCCAGCACCGGCAAACTGCGCCTGGATTGCCGCATCGTCGACATGGTGCAGATCATTCAGGAGGCCATCGTCGTGTGCAGCCCGTTGATGGCCGCCCAGCAGCTGAGTTTCAGCGCCGAGTTGCCCGAGTGCGCACTGGCGGTGAATGGCGATCCGGTGCGGCTTACGCAGATCCTCGGCAACCTGCTGGGCAATGCGGCCAAGTACACACCGGCCGGCGGCACGGTCAAGTTATCCGTCACCACCGAAGGCGACTTGCTGGAGATGAGCATTGGCGACAGCGGTATTGGTATTTCCGCCAAGGCGTTGCCGTTTATTTTCGAGCCGTTTGTGCAGGATGCACACGCGGTCGGCTTCAACGGCGCCGGCCTCGGCATTGGCCTGACGGTGGTTCGTGAGCTGGTCGAAGCCCATGGCGGCACGGTCATCGGTACGAGCGACGGTGACGGCGAAGGCAGTACCTTTATCGTGACCTTGCCACTGGCTGTTTGAGTTTTTCCGCTGCCTGAGCAACGCTTGCGTTCAACCTTGTATCCCGGAGCGCCCATGCCGCTGCTGACCCTGCGCTGCAAACGCCTGACGCTGGCCGTCCTCAGCCCCGAACAGGCTGCGCTTGAAAGTGACTTCTACCGGCGTAACCAGCGGCACCTCGCCCGGTGGTCCCCAGTGCGACCCGCCGATTACTTCAGCCCCGAACAAATCCGCCCACGCCTTGCCGTGCAAGCCAGTGCGTTTGAAGCGGGCCTGGCGGTGCACTTTGCGCTGCTGGATCCGGACAGCGGCCAGATGATCGGCGTCTGTAACTTCAGCGGTATCGTCCGCGGGGCGTTTCAGGCCTGTTATCTCGGCTATCACATTGACGAGTCCCATCAGGGACAGGGTTTGATGCAAGAGGCTCTGGAGACGGGAATTCGCTACATGTTCGAGCAGCAGAACCTGCACCGGATCATGGCCCATTACATTCCCGGGAATGATCGCAGTGCGCGATTGCTTGAACGACTGGGCTTCGAGCGCGAGGGGTATGCCAAGGCGTACTTGAGCATTGCCGGGCGCTGGCAGGATCATGTGCTGACGGCGCTGATCAATGATCGTTTTGAAACGCTGGAGCAGCGCTGGTCTCGGCCGCTTTACCAAGGTTGAGTCCGCGTTCAGTCGGGTTGACCGCGTTATCGTTCATCGCGAGCAGGCTCGCTCCCACACTTCATCTTGTCGCACACAAATCTGCGATCACTGGAGATCCAATGTGGGAGCGAGCCTGCTCGCGATGGCGATTTCCCAAGCAATAAAAAACCCGCAATTCCTATTCGGATTACGGGTTTCGCCCTTCAAAACCTGCCTCAATTGACCGGCTGAGACTGAACCACCAACACCGGTTCATCAGCCTTCTGCAACACCGGCAACTCCAGCCGCGCCCGCCCATAAAACGCCAACGCCGTGAGCAAACACGCCAGCCACACAAAGATCCCGGCCCAGAAGGTGTGGGACATGTAGTGCCAACCTTGCACAACCCGCGTTGTCCCGTAGACGAATCCAAGGCCCAGCGAGCCGTACATCAGCGCCTTGGAATAACGCCAGCGATAGCGACGCGCCACGAAATACAACGCCAGCATGGTAAAGCCGCCCGAGGCATGCCCGCCCGGCCAGCAGCGACCCTCACCCGCGACTTTCAGCAGGTCGAAATTCTCGTACCACTCCTTGTGCTCGATCTTGCCCCCGTACTGGGTCGTTTCGATCGGGCAATACACACTGGTGTGGCCCTTGAGGTAATGGATGACGCCGGTGCTGATGGAAAACGCGAACACCACATAAAGGAAATCCCGGCGGTGTTTGCTGGCGAACCGCAGCACCGGCGCGACTTTGATTTTTTCCAGGAATGCGATGATCTTCGAGTGCTTTTCAGCCTTCAAACGTGGCCAGAGAAACGACAGCAGCGCGCCGATGATCGCGATCTCGCCGGTCCAGTTCGGGATGATCCGCGCCCATTTATGGGTGATCTTTTCGAACAGATGCACATGGTCCAGCGGGAACGTCTGCGTGACCGGGTCAAAAAACAGATCGTTGAAGGCGATGTCGATTTTGGTCAGGTCGAACAGCAAGAAAACCACGACCGCGCAGGCCAGCGGAATACCAAAATTCACCCAGTAAAAGCGGTAGCGGGAAGCAGTCAGCATCGTGTGTCCTGATCCAGAGTGTGAAGTCATTGGCCGGTCACCGAGCGCCAGTCCGACGCTTCGATGAAACCAAGCATGCGCGGTACCTGCGGCGTTTCGGTGGAGATAAACAGCGAGGCACCATAACCCAGAGTCGAGGTCGGCAGCTTGAGGTCTTTTTCCAGTTGCGACATGCATTCGCTGTGGGTCACCAGAATCAGGTTGCGCCCGGCTACCTTGTGCGCCAGCGCGTCGCGCAGCATGGTGCCCTTGCAATTGATCAACCAGTCTTCGCCGACGCCGATCTTGTTGAACATGTAGCTGGCCGTCTGCGCGGTGCGCATCACCGGGCTGTTGTAGATATCGGCCTTGCTCAGCCCCAGTTGTTCGAACTGCGCGCCAACCTCCACCGCGACACTACGCGAGCGATCGGTAATGCCATCGTCGCCATTCAGGCAGGCAGCCTTGGAGTGATCGCAGCGTTCGACGTGGCGCACCAGCACGATCATGTCGCCCTTGGCCCAACCGGTCGCCAACGCGTGTGCACCGGCCACATTGCCATGGGCCAGGTCCGGAACCTGGGCAGGATTCAACAGCCAGACCGTCAGCGGAATGACCAACAGCGCCGAAGCCAGGACCACCACGGTATTGCGAAAACGGACAACCCGGCTCAGATCAATCGAGCGTTTTATCCCGAACAGACTCAGTCTCAATTCCACATCAGGCCGCCTCGCCGGCATGCATCACTGTCATTCGATGCCTCGAGGGTAGAGAGGTGGGCGTGGGCAGGTAGTGAAACGCTTGTGAAAAAAAGCTTAAAACCCGTGCAAAAACCTTGTTACAGGTCCGCCCACAAAAACCTTTCAGCTCTCGCAAAGACGGCCGATACAGTCCTGCTACACACCTTGCTGGCACCTAAAAACAACAATCTTCCAGCCAACCGACGATCAAGAAACACAACGTTCCTGGAGGAATTTCGATGAATAGCTGGTTCGGCAATATCAGCGTGAACCTTAAACTGGGCCTGGGGTTTGGCCTGGTCCTGGCACTGACCTGCGTCCTCGCCCTCACTGGCTGGACGAGCCTGGGCAGCTTGATTGACCGCAGCAACTGGATGAGCGACATCACCCAGCTCAATGCCGGCCTGACCAAGCTGCGGGTGGTTCGCCTGCAATACATGCTGACCAACGGCGACGAGACGGCCGCACAGAACGTACAGACCACCCTCGACGCGTTCTCCGCCCAGCAACAAGCCTTGCTGGCGAAATTCAAGAGCCCGGACAACCTCAAGCTGCTCAGAGAACAAGGCACCGTCATCGATGCCTACAAGACGTCGCTGAACAAAATGCGCAGCGCCTACCGCACCGGTAACAGCGCGCGCGACGTCATGGGCGCCAACGCCGAGACCGCCAACACGCTGATCAATGCCATCAACACCCGCGTGCAGCAAATGCCGCTGAGCGATCAGCGCTTCGAACAATTCCAGGCCATCACCGCCGCCAAGGAAGCGTTCTTGCTGGCCCGCTACGAAGTGCGCGGCTACACCGCCACTACCAACGCCGAGACCGAACAAAAAGCCGTCGGCCAACTGGACGCGGCCATTGCCAGCCTGAAACCCCTCAACGTGCATTTCGCCGACACCCAGAAAGACGCCTTGCGTCAGCTGGAAACCGCACTGGGCAACTACCGCAACGCCTTGCAGGCTTACAAAGCCGCCAGCAACGACGCCGTGCAGGCGCGCAAAGAAATGACCGACCAGGGCGCTGCCATCGTGTCCCTGAGCGATCAGCTGTATCAGATCCAGATCGACCGCCGCGACGCCGAAAGCGCCCAGGCCCGTACCCTGCAACTGATCAGCACCTTGCTGGCATTGTTGGTGGGCATCATTGCGGCCGTGATCATCACCCGCCAGATCACCGGCCCGTTGCGCGATACCCTGGCCGTGGTGGAGCGCATCGCCAGCGGCGACCTGTCCCATGACGTCAAGGTCACGCGCCGCGACGAACTCGGTGTGTTGCAGCAAGGCATCGCGCGCATGGGCGTGACCCTGCGCGACTTGATCAGCAGCATCCGCGACGGCGTGACCCAGATTGCCAGCGCTGCCGAAGAGCTGTCCGCCGTGACCGAGCAAACCAGTGCCGGGGTCAACAGCCAGAAGATCGAAACCGATCAGGTGGCCACCGCCATGCACGAGATGACGGCCACCGTGCAGGAAGTCGCACGCAACGCCGAACAGGCCTCCTTGGCCGCAGCCGCCGCTGATGGCGAAGCTCGCGAAGGCGACAAAGTGGTCAACGAAGCCATCGCCCAGATCGAACGCCTGGCCAGCGAAGTGGCGCGATCCACCGAAGCCATGAGTGTGCTGCAGCAGGAAAGCGACAAGATCGGCAGCGTCATGGACGTGATCAAAGCCGTGGCGGAACAGACCAACCTGCTGGCGCTCAACGCGGCGATCGAAGCAGCCCGTGCCGGTGAAGCCGGTCGCGGTTTTGCCGTGGTGGCCGATGAAGTCCGTGGCCTGGCCCAGCGCACGCAGAAATCCACCGAAGAAATCGAAGGCCTGGTGGCCGGCCTGCAGAACGGCACGCAACAAGTGTCGGCGGTGATGAACAACAGCCGAACCCTCACCGACAGCAGCGTCGCGCTGACCCGCAAGGCCGGTGTCTCACTGGAAAACATCACCCGCACGGTGTCCAACATCCAGTCGATGAACCAGCAGATCGCGGCCGCCGCCGAGCAGCAAAGCGCCGTGGCCGAAGAGATCAGCCGCAGCATCATCAACGTGCGCGACGTCTCTGAACAGACCGCCGCCGCCAGCGACGAAACCGCTGCGTCCAGTGTGGAACTCGCACGGTTGGGTAATCAGTTGCAGATGATGGTCAGCCACTTCCGGGTTTGACGTTCACTTTGCGGTGAATGAACGATCCATTCGCGGGCAAGCCTCGCTCCTACAGGTTCAATGAGTACCCTGTAGGAGCGAGGCTTGCCCGCGAAGGCTATCTAACGCTCAAACACTAATCGCATTGGTAAACACCAACCGATTGCCAAACGGATCGGCCACGGTCATGTCCTGGCTGCCCCAGGGCATTGCCTGAATTTGTGGATGGGCGAATGGGTATTCCTTGGCCAGCAGTTGCTGCTGGAATGCCTCCAGTTCATCGGTCTCGATTCGCAAAGCCGAGCCGGGCGTGCTGTCACCGTGGTGTTCCGACAAATGCAGCACGCATTCCCCGCGTGACACTTGCAGGTACAACGGCAAGTTGGGCTCGAATCGGTGCTGCCAGTCGATCTTGAAACCGAGGAAGTCGACGTAGAACTCCACGGCCTTGATTTCATCGAAAATCCGCAGGATCGGGGTGGTTTTGCCGAAGCTCATGGAGTTGCTCCCAGACTGATAAGGCCCAGAGTGTAGCCGGGCTGTACGTCAGCAATTCGGCTTGGTGATGGCTTTCTTTAATTGCAATGTGCCATCACAGCGAAAAGATCAAAAGATCGCAGCCTCGTTTTACTCGACAGCTCCTACAGAAGAACACGGCCACCTGTAGGAGCTGTCGAGTGCAACGAGGCTGCGATCTTTTCGGCCTTACCGCGCCGCTCAATGAAACCCGATACGCAAATCCCCGTCCCGCGCCAAAAACCGCCCTTCCCGGCGCCCATTCGCCTGTCCGTCGCTGTAACTCAACACACCGTTGACCCACACCCCGTCAATCCCTTCGGCGGCCTGTTGTGGATCATTGAAGTCGGCCACGTCGCGAATCGTTGCCGGGTCGAACAGCACCAGATCCGCCCAATGTCCTTCACGGATTTCGCCACGCTCCTTCAAACCGAATCGTGCCGCCGACAACCCGGTCATTTTGTGCACGGCGGTATGCAGCGGAAACAGGCCTACGTCGCGGCTGAAATGTCCGAGCACACGGGGGAACGCGCCCCACAGACGCGGGTGAGGAAACGGGTCTTCAGGCAACCCGTCGGAGCCCACCATCGACAGCGGATGCGCGAGGATTCTTCGTACGTCTGCCTCGTCCATTCCGTAATACACCGCGCCGGCCGGTTGCAGTCGGCGGGCCGCCTCGAGCAACGGCACGTCCCATTCGGCGGCGATGTCCATCAGGTCGCGGCCGCCCAGTTCCGGGTGCGGCGTCGACCAGGTGATGGTGATGCGATGGGCATCGGTAACTTGCTTGAGGTCCAGCGTCGAAGAACTCGCCGCATAGGGGTAGCAATCGCAGCCCACTGGGTGGCTTTTCGCCGCGTGTTCGAGGGACGCCAGCAGTTGCGGACTGCGCCCCCAATTACCGGCTCCGGCGCACTTGAGATGGGAAATGATCACCGGCGATTTCGCATGACGACCAATCTTGAACGCTTCGTCCATGGCCTCCAGCACCGGTTCGAATTCGCTGCGCAAATGGGTGGTGTAGACCGCACCGAAGGCCGTCAGCTCTTCGGTCAATTGCATCACCTCTTCGGTGGACGCCGAAAACGCGCTGGCGTAGGCCAGGCCTGTGGACAAACCCAACGCGCCGGCCTCAAGGCTTTCACGCAGTTGTTCGCGCATCGCGGCGATTTCATCGGCCGTCGCCGTGCGAAACAGGTCGTCGAGGTGGTTGCTGCGCAACGCCGTGTGACCGACCAGCGCTGCCACGTTCAGCGTGGTGTTCGCCGCTTCCACGGCCGCGCGGTAGTCGCTGAACGTCGGGTACACAAACGCCGCCGACGTGCCGAGCAGGTTCATCGGGTCTGGCGGATCACCGCGCAAACTCACTGGCGAAGCGCTGATCCCACAGTTGCCGACAATCACCGTGGTCACGCCCTGGCTGAGCTTGGGCAGCATCTGCGGTTGGCGAATCACCACGGTATCGTCGTGGGTGTGCACGTCGATGAAACCCGGCGCCAGGACCCGGCCAGCGGCGTCGATTTCTTCGGTGGCGCGGGCATCCTGCAAGTCGCCGATGCGCTCGATACGGCCGTTCAGAATCGCCACGTCGGCGGGGTAACCGGGGCGGTTGCTGCCATCGATGACCAAGGCATTGCGGATGAGCGTGTCGTACATCATGTCAGTCTCCCAGCGGCAAGTGATCGTCGCCGCCGCGGTAATCGTCCAGGGCGAGTTTGATTCGCCGCAGACGTTCTTGATTGTCTTCAGGATTAGCCAGTGCCAGCTCGGTGGCAAGCACATCGATCGCCAGCAACATGCCGTAGCGCGCTGCCGTCGGTTTGTAGATGAACGAGGTTTCGGCAATTTGCAGTGGCAGCAGCACATCAGCCAATTGCGCCAGCGGCGAGTCGGCCCGGGTGATGGCGAGAATCCGCGCGCCGTAGTTGCGGGCCAGCTCAACGGCTTCCAGCAATTCGGGGGTGATGCCGGTCAGCGAGCAGGCGATGACGGCATGTTCGACACCGAGGCCGGCAGCGGTGAGGCGCATCATCACCGGGTCATGACACGCCGCAATCGGGTAGCCGAAACGCACCAGCCGCACTTGCAATTCATCGCTGCACAACGTCGATGAACCTCCCATGCCGAAGGCGTGAATCATCCGCGCGTTGCCCAGCAGTTTCACCGCGTCGGCGAATCGCGACTCATCGAAGGCCGACAAATGCTGACGCAGCGTCGTCTCGATATCGCCGACAATCTGCCCGTAAAACGCCGACTGCTCCGGCGTGCCCGCCGGGTTGAGAAAACGACTGCCAACGCCGCTGGCCTGAGCCAGTTGCAAACGCAGGTCACGCAAGTCGCGGCAGCCCACCGTGCGGGCGAAACGCGACAGCGTGGCGGTACTGACTTCGGCCCTCTGCGCCAGCTCATCGAGGCTGGCGGAAGCGGCAAATCCGACATCGTCGAGCATCAGCCGGGCGATGCGCCCTTCGCCGGCGCTGAAGGAATCCTGACGAGCGCGGATCTGGTAGAGGATGTCCATGGCGAGCGGCTCCGGTTAAATCAGGTAAGAAAGGCCCACGGTCAGCGCGAAAGCGACCACCGAGATCAGGGTTTCGAGCACCGTCCAGGTCTTGAAGGTCTGGGCAACGGTCATGTTGAAGTATTCCTTGATCAACCAGAAGCCACCGTCGTTGACGTGGGAAAAAATCACCGAACCCGCGCCCGTCGCCAGCACCAGCAACTCCGGATGCGGATAGCCCAGGCCCACGGCCACCGGCGCGACAATCCCCGAGGCGGTGGTCATGGCCACCGTCGCGGAACCGGTGGCGATGCGCATCAACGCGGCGAACAGCCAGCCCATCAGCAGCGGCGACAGGTGGAAGACCTGCGCCAGGCTGACGATCTGGTCGGTGACGCCGGCGTCCACCAGAATCCGGTTCAAGCCGCCACCGGCGCCGACCAGCAAGGTGATGCTGGCGGTCGGCGCCAGGCATTCGTTGGTGAACTTGAGGATCGATTCGCGGTTGAAGCCCTGGGCCAGGCCGAGGGTCCAGAAGCTCAGCAAGGTCGCCAGCAGCAAGGCGATCACCGAGTTGCCGATGAACAGCAGGAACTGGTTAAACCCACTGCCCGGCGTCGAAATCAGGTTGGCCCAGCCACCGATCAGCATCAGCACCACCGGCAGCAGAATGGTCGCCATGGTGATGCCGAAACCCGGCAGGCTGTCGCGCGGTTCGCGGTCGAGGAATTGCCGTTCCAGCGGGTTCTCCGCCGGCAGTTGAATGCGCGGCACGATGAACTTGGCGTACAGCGGACCGGCGATGATCGCGGTCGGAATACCGATCAGAATCGCGTAGAGCAAGGTCTGCCCCACCGAGGCCTGATAGACCTGCACCGCCAGCATCGCCGCCGGGTGCGGTGGCACCAGCGCATGCACCACCGAGAGCCCGGCGACCATCGGCAAACCGACCATCAGAATCGACACACCGACGCGCCGTGCCACGGTAAAGGCGATCGGCACCAGCAGCACAAAACCGACTTCGAAGAACAGCGGCAGGCCGACCAGGAAGGCGATGCAGACCATCGCCCAATGCGCGTTTTTCTCGCCGAAGCGGTCGATCAGCGTGCGCGCCACCTGCTCGGCGCCGCCCGACTCGGCCATCATTTTGCCGAGCATGGTGCCCAGCGCCACCACCAGCGCGATGTGCCCCAGGGTCTTGCCGACACCGGCCTCGTACGCGCCGACCACCCCGGACGCCGGCATCCCGGCGAGCAAGGCCAGGCCGATGGAGACCAGGGTGATGACAATGAACGGATTGAGTCGGTAACGGGCGATCAGCACGATCAGCGCAATGATGGCGATGGCGGCATACACCAGCAGCCAATAGCCGAAGGACAGGGTCATGCGGTACTCCTCGAGAGGGTCACGTCGAAAATTTGTGAAACTCTTAAAACATTTCGAGGCGTGATATTCAAACAAGGTGAAAGTAATTTTCGTGAAGAGGTACGGGATGTCGCACAGAGGTATGCGTGGGCGTAGGTTATGAAAATTGAGGGGCGGTATTTACATGATCGAGCGCTCAGTCGTGATGCACGCGAGCGCGTTTCAGCAGTTTCTTGCAGCGCTCAGACAGACCCAACACACGCAGGTGCTTGCCGGCCTTGGCGTAGCGCTCGCGCAATGTATCCAGCGCGGCGATGGCTGAGTAGTCGACGAAGCTCAGGTGACGACAATCGAGGGTCACCTGGGAGGGGTCGTTGGCAGGATCGAACTGATTTAAAAACGGCGTAGTCGAGGCGAAAAACAACGTGCCATGCACGCGGTAAAGCTTGCTGCCGTCGTTCTCCACATGACTGTCGGCGTAAAGCTGCCGAGCCTGCTGCCAGGCAAAATTCAGCGCCGCGATGATAATGCCGCAGAGCACGGCAGTGGCCAGGTCGGTGAACACGGTAATGATCGTCACCGCGACGATCACCAGCACGTCGTTCAGCGGCACTTTGTTCACCACGCGCAGTGAGGCCCAAGCGAAGGTCTGCTGCGACACCACGAACATCACCCCGACCAATGCGGCCAGCGGGATACGTTCGATCAGCGGCGAAAGGAACAGGATAAACAGCAGGATCATCACCCCGGCGACCACCCCGGACAGCCGGCCTCGACCGCCAGAACTGAGGTTGATCACGGTTTGCCCGATCATCGCGCAACCGCCCATGCCGCCAAACACACCGGACACCATATTCGCAGCGCCCAACGCCACGCATTCGCGATCCGGGTAGCCGCGACTCTCGGTGATTTCATCGGTAAGGTTCAGGGTCAACAGGGTTTCCAGCAGGCCGACCAGCGCCATCAATATCGCGTACGGCGCGATGATGCGCAGGGTTTCCAGGGTCCAGGGAATGTCCGGCAGGCCAAACGTCGGCAAGCCGCCGGCGATGTGCGCCATGTCGCCCAGGGTGCGGGTCGGCAGACCGAGCAGATAAACCGCCAGGCCCACGCCCAGAATCGCCACCAGCGCCGGCGGTACCGCGCGGGTCAGGCGCGGCAGCAGATAGACGATGGCCATTGTCACGGCCACCAGTCCCGTCATCACATAAAGCGGCGTACCGCTGAGCCAGGTTTCACCGCTCTTGAAGTGCTCCAGCTGGGCCAGGGCAATGATGATCGCCAGCCCGTTGACGAAGCCCAGCATCACCGGGTGCGGCACCATGCGCACCAGCTTGCCCAGTTTCATTAGCCCGAACGCCAGCATGATCAGCCCACCCAGCAGCACGGTGGCCAACAAATACTGCACGCCGTGTTGCACCACCAGCGCAACGATCACCACGGCCATCGACCCGGCCGCACCGGACACCATGCCCGGCCGCCCGCCGAACAGCGCGGTCAGGGTGCAAATGATGAAAGCGCCGTAAAGCCCCATCAAGGGATTGAGGTGGGCCACCAGCGCGAAGGCAATGCATTCGGGTAGCAGGGCGAAAGAGGTCGTGAGGCCGGCCAGGACATCGGCACGCAGACGCTGTGGTTTCATGGTTTACCCAACAATACAGGCCGCAGGAAATGGCCGGAAAAGAAGGGGCGGATGGTACGGAATTGAGGGCGGCCCGGCCAGTTGTTGAGCTGCTGAAAATGCCTTCGCGAGCAAGCCCGCTCCCACATTTGTTCGCATTCTGATGAAAGAACTCGGTCGAATGTGGGAGCGGGCTTGCTCGCGAAGGCAGCGACGCGGTCTAAAGCGAACTCACACCATCTCGTCCCGAATCCATTCAACGACGGAAGTCCGCTTCGGCGCCCAGCCCAGCAACTCACGCGCATGCTTGCCGCGCACTCGGCTGTTGGAGCCCAAGCCATAGTTGGCCATTTCATAACCCCACTCGGCTTCCGCATCCTTCAGCGGCCAGTCTTGTGGCTCGCCCAGATTCAACGCTTGGGCAATCGCGGTGGTCATGTCGATGAACGACGCCTCACCGCTTTCAACGAAGTAGAAGGTGCCCGGCACATTGTTGGTCAGCGCCAACAGGTACAGAGCAACCACGTCTTCGATGTGCACGTTGGACCAGATGTTCTGGCCCGTACCAACGTGGCGGACCACACCGCTTTTGCGCGCCTGTTTGAGCAAGCGCGGCAGCTGCACGCTGTCGCGTTTCACGCCCAGGCTGTGACCGTAAATCAGGGTGTTGCAGATCACTGCCGAATTCACGCCGTCCTTCGCCGCCGCCAGGATCAAATTGTCGATGGCCACGCGAGCGGCCTTGTCGACGGTCGGCTCCGGCAGGCTGTCTTCGTAATAGATAACGTCGCTGGACTTGCCGCCCGACGCATCGCCGACGATGCTCGAACCGCTGGTGTGCAAGAACACTTTATTCGAACCGCGAAGCGCATTGAGCAAGGCTTCCACCGCACCGCGATGGTCGCTGCTGGCGGCGTTGATCACGGCGTCCGCAGCACGGGCCTGTTCGGCCAATAGTGCGCTGTCGTCAAGAGTGCCGATCACCGGGGTGATGCCCAGCGTACTCAGTTCATTGGCTTGTTCGGCACTGCGCACCAGGCCGGTCACCTGATGGCCAGCCTGGACCAGGCCCGTGGCGATGGAGCCACCGATAAAACCCGCTGCACCGGTAATGAATACGTTCATGGAGAAACTCCCTGCGTTAATAAGTGATGCAACGAGTATCAAGCAGTCACCACGGATGAAAAATCCCCGTTGACCCAATTCACTCTTGCGCAGGGGTCACGAATCAGCCGCTGAAATCCGTGGAAGCGTAAACCGCCAGTTTTCCCTGAATGAAGTCCAGGAAGCACTGAATCCGCAGGGCCAGTTGCGAGTTGCGGTAGTACACCGCGTTGATCGGCTGGCGATAACCACTGTTGAACTCTGCCAGCAGTACCTTCAATCGTCCGGCACGAATGTCTTCGATGGTCATGTAATGCGACAGGCTGGCGATGCCCTGGCCTTCCAGCGCCAGGTGGCGGATGGTCTCGCCGCTGGACGCGCTGAGAGAAGCCTGGATTGGCCAGCGATCACCGTGCACATACCGCAGCGGCCATTGGTTGAGGCCTTCGTTCTGGGTAAACCCCAGCAGCGTATGTTCGGAAAGGTCGGTCACGGCGGTCGGTGTGCCGTGCTTTTCCAGGTAAGCCGGGCTGGCGACGATGTGCAACGGGCTGCATCCCAGCGAGCGGGCATGCAAGGTCGAGTCGGCCAGCGTGCCGATGCGGATGGCGATGTCGGTGCTTTGCTCGAGCAAATCGATGATCAGGTCGTTGCTGTTGAGTTCCAGCTGGATGTCCGGATAGAGACCGCGAAACTCGTCGATGTAGGGCACGATGGCGTGCAGCATGAATGGCGAGGCGGCGTTGATCCGCAGGCGCCCGGACGGGGTTTGCTGGCGTGAGTTCAGGCGTTCTTCAAGCTCGTCCATCTGATCGAGAATCAGCTTGGCGTGTTCGAAGAAATACTTGCCCTCCTCGGTCAGGTCCATGCGCCGCGTGGTGCGATTGATCAGCGTGGTGTCGAGTTTCGCCTCCAGCCGCGACAGCGTGCGGCTGACCGCCGAAGGCGTTTGCCCGACCTGCTCGGCCGCCGCGGAAATCGACCCGCATTCAATTACGCAGACGAAAATCTGCAACTCATCGGATCTGGCTTTCACGGAGGCCCCTCATTCAAAAACTGGCTTGATAGTAGCTGGATGCGGGGCAAAAGGAACCTCAAGCCTGAAGGCCGAACACCTCGATCAAATGCTGCTCATAACGCGCCACATCAGCCTCGATATTCGGGCGTTTCATCACATCGACCGCCAGGAATGTCGGCAAGCCGGTCATGCCAAGGAATTCGTTGGCCTTGTGGAACGGGAAGTACACCGCGTCCACACCCTTGGCTTCGAAGAAGTCGGTCGGGTCGTCGAACGCCTGCTGCGGCGCGTTCCAGGTCAGCGACAGCATGTATTGCTTACCCTGCAACAAACCGCCGCTGCCGTACTTTTGCGACACATCGGAACGGGTGCGGCCGTCACTGGCGTAGAGGCTGCCATGACCTTCGGTGAAGACTTCGTCGATGTACTTCTTGACGGTCCACGGCGCGCCCATCCACCAGCCTGGCATCTGATAAATGATCACGTCGGCCCAGAGGAACTTGGCGACTTCTTCGGCGACGTCATAGCCTTCGTCGATGAAGGTGGCCTTCACATCGACGCCGCCACGATCCAGCACGCTCAGCGCTGCCTCGTGCAACGTGGCGTTATAGCGGCCCTCGGAGTGCGCAAACTTTTTGCCGCCATTGAGCAACAGAACTTTTTTCATGAGAAATCTCGGAAGGGTTGGAATTCGATGGCGGCAGAGTAGCGATCCGCCTCGCGTGGAATAAGCGCTGAATTCACAAAATTCATTTGACCAATACGCACGAATCGACAGGCGATTGTTGCCATAAAATTGCGCCGATTCTGAACTTGAGGAGATTTCTGATGAGTGAATTGCAAGGCTTCATCCTGCACGCCAAGACCCGCCCGGAGAAATCCGACGCCTTCGAAGCGTTCTTCCGCGGCCATGTCGAAGCGAGTCGCGCCGAGCCCGGTTGCATCGAATACCACATGCTGCGAGACAGACAGGACCCGACGCTGTTTATCTTCTACGAGATCTGGGCCTCCCAGGCCGACCTTGATGTGCACTCGAATTTGCCGCACATGCGGCAGTTCCGCGACATGCGCATGGAGTATCTGGAACAGGATTTCGATATCCGCGACATCGACATGCTCAGCCCGTCGTCCGCTACCCGCTGATCAGCAAGTGGCCGCCGAGCACGCCGAGGCCAATGAAGAACACCCGCTTGAACAGCACGGCGCTGATCCGCTGGCGCAGCCATTGCCCCAGCAACATCCCGAGCACCGCCGGGATCAGCGCCAGCAGCGACGCACTCAACTCACCCCCGCCCAGAGCCCCGCGCCATAACAGACCGGCGGCCAGGGCCAGGGTCGAGACGGTGAACGACAGCCCCAGCGCCTGCACCAGTTCGTCTTTGCTCAAGCCCAGCGCTTGCAGATAAGGCACCGCCGGGATCACGAAGACGCCGGTGGCCGAGGTAATGACGCCCGTCAGCAATCCGCACAGCGGACCGAGCCAGCGCTCGCTGCGATGACCCATGCGCAGGGTCGGCAAGAACAACCCGCTCAAGGCGTAAATCAGCAACGCTGCCCCCAGCCCCCGCACCACCCAATGACCACTGGCCATGCCGATCCACAACGTGCCGGCACCGGTGCCAACGAAGATCGCCAGCAGCATCGGCCATAGCCGTTTGATCAGCCCTTGCAGATGCCCGCCAAATGCCAGTTGCCAGACATTGGTCAGGGTCGCGGGAATGATCAACAGCGCGGCTGCCTGCGACGGCGCCATAGCCAGACCGAGCAAGCCCATGGCGATGGTCGGCAGGCCGAGGCCGATGATGCCTTTGATCATGCCTGCCAGCAGAAACGTGGCGCTCACCAGCACTGAAAGGGCCAGGCCGAGGTTTTGATAGAACGAGGCGAGTGTATTCATGGGGCTATGGTGAGCCTGGAAGGGCCGGTTGAAAATCTGCCATATACTGAGGGTGCCTCTTGTTTGGGTAGAGGCTGATGACGCCTTCGCGGGCAAGCCTCGCTCCTACAGGTTCAATGAGTCCCCTGTAGGAGCGAGGCTTGCCCGCGAAGGCGCCCCTCCCGACAACACACCTCCAAAGGCTGACAATGCACTTCGACCTGACCGACTTGCGCCTCTACCTGAACATCCTCGACAGCGGCAACATCACCGCCGGCTCCGCACGCAGTCACCTGTCCCTGGCCGCAGCAAGTGCACGAATCCGCGCGATGGAATCATCGCTGGGCATTGATTTCCTCGAACGCGGCCGGCGCGGCGTCACTCCCACTCCGGCCGGCAAAGCCCTCGCCCAACACGCCCGACTCCTGCTACAACAAGCCGAGCGCCTGCAGCAGGACCTGGCCGAATACGCCAACGGCGTCAAAGGCCAGGTGCGGTTACTGTGCAACACCACGGCAATCACCGAGTACCTGCCGGAGTTGCTCGCCGACTTTCTGCGCAGCCACCCCAACCTCGACATCGACCTGCAAGAACTGCCCAGCGCACGCATCACCCACGCCTTGCGCCAGGGCGCGGCGGACCTGGGCATCATCACCGATGCCGTGGACACCGATGCCCTGCAGACCCGCCCGTTTCGCGACGACCCACTGGTGCTGATCATGCCCCGCGATCATCCACTGGCGCAGTCCGAATCCATAAGTTTCACCGACTCACTGCATCACGATTACGTCGGGCTGAATGCCAACAACGCCTTGGCCGTGTACCTGGAAGAACAGGCGCTGCACACCGGTTCGCGCATGCAGATACGCATCCGCGCCGATGGCTTCGATGGCGTGATGCGCATGGTCGCTCATGGCGCCGGGCTGGCGATTGTGCCGTTGGCGGCGATCCAGCGCGGGGCGGCCGATCAACCGTTCAAGAGCGTTGCGCTGAAGGAAGGCTGGGCACAGCGAAAGCTGCTGCTCTGTGCCCGCTCATTCGACAATCTGCCCGGTTATGCCAGAGCGTTGTTCGACGCATTGCAGACCGAGCGCCATTGAAAACCGTCGGCCCGCCGAGTCGCTCCCGGCCTATACCTTTGGCAGCGGATTCAAGGCCTCCACCCTCTTTGTTTTTCTGAAAAAGAGCCCGTAGACAATCGACAGAATCAGCAGGAACGGCACGCCAAACACCAAGGTCATCTTGAACGCTTCGGTGAAGTAAGTAGTGATCATCACCGCGCCCATCAGCACCAGCCCCAACAACGTGGTGTAGGGAAACAGGCGCATGCGGAACGAGAGTTTCCGCTCGCCGTTGCGCTGGTGGTAGCGTCGGAAACAGTAGTGGGTCAGGAAGATCATGAACCAGGTAAAAATGGCGCCGAACATGGAGATCGCCATCATCAGGGTGAACGAACTTTCCGGGTACAGGATGTTGAGCAGGGTCGCCAAGGCAATGCCCGAACTCGACAACAGCAAGGCGTTCAGCGGAATCCCGGTCTTGCTCAACACCCCCATCGACTTCGGTGCATAGCCGCCACGGGACAGGCTGAACATCATTCGGGTGGTGATGTAGAGCTGGCTGTTCATCGCCGACAACGCCGCGATCAGGATCACGAAATTCATCACCCCGGTGGCGCCGGGAATGCCAATGGTTTGCATGACCGTCACAAATGGGCTCTGCGCGTGACCGGCCTGGACCCACGGCACAATCGCCAACATCAACGCCAGGGTCAGCAGGTAAAACACCACCAGCCGCACGATGGTCGCGCGAAAAGCCTTCTTCACCGCTTGCTCCGGATCCTTCGCTTCACCAGCGGCCACCGCGATCATTTCCACGCTCAGGTAGCTGAAGATCGACACGATCACCGCGACCCACATCCCTTGCAGACCATTGGGAAAAAAGCCGCCGTGGGCGGTGTAGTTGTGCACGCCGTAATCGGGGTTGCCGGTGCCGTAGATCACGTACACCGCAAGGATGATAAAACCGACAATCGCGCCGATCTTGATGGTCGAGAACCAGTACTCGAACGTGCCGAAGGTCTTCACACTGATGGCGTTGAGCACGATCAGAATGCTCGAGAACGAGACGATCCAGACCCACTCCGGCACGTTGGTGAACCAGTACTTCATGTACATCGCCACTGCCGTCACTTCCGTGCCGACCGCCAGCACAATCGCCGCCCAATAGGCATAGCGCACCAGGAACCCGGCCAACGGGCTGACGTAGAATTCGGCATAGGCGCCGAACGAACCCGAGGTCGAATGGGCCACGGTCATTTCCGCCAGGCAGCCCATCAGCAGCAGGGTGATGATCGCGCCAATGGCGTAGCTGAGCAGCACGCTCGGCCCGGCATACCCGATGGCGTAGGCGCTGCCCATGAACAGCCCGGTGCCGATCGCGCCACCGATGGCAATCATGCTCATCTGACCCGACGTGAGCTGGCGCCTGAGGCCGTGTTCACGTTTGGATATGCTTTCAAAACCGCTGTTGTCGGTCATTTTTCTGCCTCTGAATATTGTCTTTCTTGAAGAGAGCAAATCGTTTGGATTACGCGTGGGGATCAGCCACACACAGCAGGACACGGATCAAAAAATACTCAGCGGATATTCGATGAAGACGCGGTGGCTCAGGTGACGCTATGACGGACCTGGAATTGCGCGTGCGACCAGGTTTTCTGATCGAGAATCTCGCCGAGGATCTGCACCGCGTCCCAGACTTCGGTGAAAGTCGTGTACAGCGGGGTGAAGCCGAAGCGCATGATCTGCGGTTCGCGGTAGTCACCGATCACGCCACGGGCGATCAAGGCCTGGATCACCGCATACCCTTCGGGGTGTTCGAAGCTGACATGGCTGCCACGCCGGGCGTGTTCGCGCGGGGTGATCAGGGTCAGCTCGTGGGCGGCACAACGCTGCTCGACCAACTCAATGAACAGGTCGGTCAGGGCCAGGGATTTACGACGAAGGCTGGCCATGTCGGTCTGGGCGAAAATATCCAGGCCGCACTCGACCATCGCCAATGAGGTGATCGGTTGCGTGCCGCACAGATAGCGAGCGATGCCGCTGCTGGGCTCGTAGCGAGACTCCATGGCGAACTGCCGCGAATGCCCGAACCAACCGGACAACGGTTGCGCCACCAGATCACACAGTTGCGGATTGACCCAGACAAACGCCTGCGAACCGGGGCCGCCATTCAGGTATTTGTAGGTGCAACCGATGGCGTAATCCGCCTGCGCCTGATGCAGATCGACCGGCACCGCGCCGGCGGAATGCGCCAGGTCCCAGATGGCCAGCGCGCCGCATTCGTGGGCCAACGCGGTCAGGGCTTGCATGTCGTGCATGTAGCCGGTTTTGTAGTTGACGTGGGTGAGCATGACCACGGCGGTGTCCTGGTCGATCGCTTGCGGCAGTTCTTCCGGGCTATCAACCAGGCGCACTGTGTAGCCTTGCTGCAGCATGTCCGCCAGACCTTCGGCGATGTACAGGTCGGTCGGGAAGTTGCTGCTTTCGGTGACGATCACTCGGCGTGTCGGCGACCGTGAGGCCTGCACACGCAGGGCGGCGCTGAGGACCTTGAACAGGTTGATCGAGGTGGTGTCGGTGACCACCACCTCACCGTCGCAGGCGCCGATCAGCCCCGCCAATCGATTGCCCAGATGCTCGGACAGATCGCGCCAACCCGCACTGTTCCAACTGCGGATCAGGCCGTTGCCCCACTCGTTCGCAATCACCTCTTGAGCCCGCGCCAATGCCGCGACCGGCCGGGCGCCGAGGGAGTTACCGTCCAGATAAATCACGCCTTCGGGGAGCGCAAATTGCTGACGCAGCGGCGCCAGCGCGTCCTGTGCATCGAGCGCCAGGCAATCGTTTCTTGTAGTCATTGAATGTCCTGTTTGATGAATAACGGGCTGTGTTTCGGGCGCTGCCAGCGCCCCTTTTCATGGAGAAATAATGAACGAAGCTTTGGAGAATTTTCGTGCAAAGTAGCCGCCCGTATAGTAGTTATCTCGCAGAAAATTCGAATCCAATGCCCATAAACGCGGATTTACATCAACCATGAATCTTGACGCGACAGACCTGCGAATCCTCCATCAACTGCAACAGGATGGCCGTATCAGCAATCAGGAACTGGCGGAGAAAGTGGCCCTGTCGCCGTCGGCCTGTTTGCGCCGTTTGCGCTTGCTGGAAAGTGAGGGAATCATCGCCGGCTATCGCGCGGTGCTGAATGCCGAGCGGCTGGGAATCGAGTTGGAAGCCATCGTTCATGTGTCGTTGCGACAGGACGTCGAGGACTGGCACGAGACGTTTATCAAGAAGGTCCAGTTGTGGCCGGAGGTGGTGACCGCTTATGTGATTACCGGGGCCAGCAACTATGTGTTGCGGGTGCAGGCGCGCAACCTCAAGCACTTTTCCGATTTCATCGTGAACCAGCTGAATCGCACGGCGGGGGTTACGGATATTCGTTCGGAAATTGTTTTGCAGAAGATCAAGGAACGGGAGGGGTTACTGGATTTGGTGGTGCGTAAGTAACGCTTGGTTGGTGGGGTTTTAATTGGTGTGTATATCCGTTTCTTCGGTAATGGCGGCTATCGGTTCCGCCCTTACGGCGGGTTACTTGGAAAAGCGCCAAGTAACCAAGCGCTTTTGCCCCTTTCGTTCGGTGCCTCGCTAAGGCTCGGCATGCCCTCGCTCCGGTCCTGCTCCGTGGGCCCGCCGCCATCGGCCATCCCTGGCC
>NZ_JBIVBY010000038.1:0-67366 GCF_044746405.1 Pseudomonas sp. NPDC086251 | reverse complement strand
CATCGGTAAAGGCGGCGCGACCATTCGTGCGATCTGTGAAGAAACCAAGGCTTCGATCGACATCGAAGACGACGGTTCGATCAAGATCTTCGGCGAAACCAAGGAAGCGGCTGAAGCAGCACGTCAGCGCGTTCTGGGCATCACCGCAGAAGCCGAGATCGGCAAGATCTACGTCGGCAAGGTTGAGCGCATCGTCGACTTCGGCGCATTCGTCAACATCCTGCCTGGCAAGGACGGTCTGGTTCACATCTCGATGCTGAGCGACGCTCGCGTTGAGAAAGTGACCGACATCCTGAAAGAAGGCCAGGAAGTGGAAGTACTGGTACTGGACGTGGACAACCGCGGCCGTATCAAGCTGTCCATCAAAGACGTAGCAGCAGCCAAGGCTTCGGGCGTTTAAACACTCCCCACGCCTGACCGCTTCAACGTAATAAAAAATGCCCCGCAGTGAACGCTGCGGGGTATTTTTTTGTCTGCACGAAACTGAAATGTCGGGTGAAGTTGCCGGACCCCAAAGCCGGTGCTAGGTTTAGCCCATCGCCCGTGTAGCTCAGCCGGTAGAGCAGCGCACTCGTAACGCGAAGGTCGCAGGTTCGATTCCTGTCTCGGGCACCATTCCTCGGTTATTTCACTTTTCTGCTCAAGTCTTCGACTGTGCGTTTTAGCTGGTCCAGTTGATTGTCCTGATCACTGACTTCGCGCTTCAGGTTTGACAGGTCGCTGGAGCTCGAACTGGAACTCGACCCTGCGCTGCGCTTGAGGTCTTCCACCTGGCTGGCGAGCTTGTTCAGGTCTTTATCCTGTTCCTCGACGGTACGCTTGAGGTTGGAAATTTCACTGGAGCTTGAGCTGGAGCTTGTCCCGCTGTTGCGTTTGAGTTCTTCGATGAGGCGCGCTTGATCGCTGACGGTTTTTTTCAGGGTGTCGATTTCAGCCGTGTTGGTTTTAACGGTGTTCATCAACTTTTCCACATCGTCGACGCTGATACGGCTCTTGGCCATCACGTCTTTACCGTAGGTGTTGTGAAAGGTGAGGAAGTTATCGCTGGAGTCGGCGCTGTCGGAATTGTATTCCAGGCTGGCCTGAGCCGAATTGGGCAGTGCCAGGTTGCCAAGCAGCAGGGCGGCCAGGCCGGTTGCAAACAGGGTAGACGAAAGCTTTGGGAAATTGCGCATCACCTGATTTCCTAGTGAAGTGCCTAGATGGCACATCGCTATGACTTGGAATTTTGAAACTTGTTCCTGAGGTCTGTCCAAAATGTCGGGGCGACCGGTTTTTTGTTGATTTGATGTAAAGAGCCGTATAAATCGTCCGCCAAAGGTCCTATATTCGGACCTTGCACGAGCTCCACCCTGCAGTTTTCAAATGATCCAAGAATGGTTCTGAAGGCCAGACAAACCGGGCTTCACACGGTTTTTTGCGTCAGAGAGATCCTTGATGATCCAGATCCATCTTCCATTCCCCAGATCAGAGAGAACGACATGACTGTTAAAGAATTGACCCAAGAAGCCAGACACGAAGAAGCGCTGAAGAAGTACCTGCTGGATTCGCCCCAGCTAGCCGAAGAGATCAAGGACCTGCCCGCCGACGATCAGAAAGACCAGATCCAGTGGGCGTTCGAGGACGAAGCGGAATCGCAAGGCTTGCAGCCTTGGGAGCTGACGCTCAAGTACACCTCGACGCCTGAAGAGTTCGAGGCGGCGCGCCTGGTTTTGCATAAAGAGGCGGCCGAAGTGTTGGGCGTCGAGTGGGAAGAGTACTGCGAGATGAATAATCTGGTGGTCTGAAAAGTGCCAATCTCCTGTAGGAGCGAGCTCGCTCGCGATGGACTCAAGAACGCCGCGTTTAGCCAGTAAACACGCGTAATCGTTATCGACCATCGCGAGCAAGCTCGCTCCTACAGTTTCATGTGATCAGAGGCTTAGGCGCATCGACAGGTCTACGGCCTTCACATCCTTGGTCATCGCACCGATCGAGATGTAATCCACCCCGGTTTCGGCGATCGGCAGCAGCGTGCTTTCGTTGATCCCGCCACTGGCCTCCAGTTTTGCCTTGCCGGCGTTCAAACGCACGGCTTCGCGCATGTCATCCAGGCTCAATTCATCGAGCATGATGATGTCGGCACCTGCCGCCAGGGCCTCTTTCAGCTCTGTCAGGCTTTCCACTTCGATCTCCACCGGTTTGCCCGGAGCAATCTTGTGCGCGGCACTGATGGCCTGAGGAATGCCACCGCACGCGGCGATATGGTTTTCCTTGATCAGGAAGGCGTCGTACAAGCCGATGCGGTGATTGTGGCAACCGCCGCACGTTACCGCGTACTTCTGCGCCAGACGCAGGCCCGGCAGGGTCTTGCGGGTGTCGAGCAATTTCACCTGAGTCTTGCCAACGAAATCCGCCAGGTACTGTGCGCGAGTGGCCACCCCAGAGAGCAATTGCAGGAAGTTCAGCGCACAGCGTTCGCCTGTCAGCAACGAGCGTGCCGGGCCTTCCAGATGGAAGAGTGCCTGATTGGGTTTCACCCGTTCGCCATCGCGCACTTGCCAGTGCACGGCAACCCGTGGGTCCAGTTGCCGGAAAACCGCATCGACCCAGGCGGTGCCGGCGATGACAGCCGCGTCACGGGTGATGATGGTGGCTTTGGCCAGGCGTTCGGCCGGGATCAGCTGCGCGGTGATGTCGCCGCTGCCGATGTCTTCGAGCAACGCACGGCGCACGTTGGCTTCGATTTCGGCGGTCAAATCGGCGAGACGTAGATTCGGCATAACGGACTCCACAAACAAAGTGGTCCGATTATAGGGCCATGGCGTGGAGCAACCCAAGGCATCAGCGACCTTCCCATCGCTCTGAATCCTGCATTTGGTCGATTCACCTGAGCAATGGGCACTCAGCACGGGTCTGCATTAAACGTCTATTTTGACGTAAGCGCAGAGTCTGCTGGTACAGGTGTAACCTTTTGCAAGATAATCTGCCTTGCATTTGACGTCATGGCTTTGACGCGCTGGCTTTTTGTCTGGCGCTTTTGATCTTTCTAACCGAATCGAAGACTCACCGTTTCAGGAGGCTGGATGCACAACGACGGGAATGTAGTGCCTTTGCACAAGGCGGCTACCGAGCAGGCGACCCACTCGCCGCTCGCCCGCCTGCCTGTGATTCTGCTTCAGGTTCGCGACAAGGCTGCGCAACAGCTCAGGCTAGCTTTGCAGGCGTTGTTCGATAACGCCGATGACACGCTGTTCGAAATGGCCGATCGGGCGCGCAATGACGTCCAACAGAACATTTTCTTCGAGGCCATGCGCGACTTGCGCCTCAAGCGTAAAAGCATCGAACGGGTTTTTCTCGAACACTTCTTCGAGGCGTTTGTCCGCCTGACCCAATACGACTCCACCCAAGCGGGCTTGCCCCAGGCCTTTGGCGTCGACACTTCGGCAGCGCAGACTGATGACGACCTCGAACGCAACGTGGCGGTGGAGGCGATGGTCAGTAAAGTGCTCAACCGCGACGGTTTCGCGCTCAGCCAGCTGACCGCTCGACTCAGCACTCTGCTGGGCCGGGAGCTTGTCGATCAGCACAACCCGCTGGGGCCGGCAAAGCTTTGCGAGTACTTCTTGCAGGCCGGGCGCAACCTGGGGGTGGAGATCAAGGTCAAGCTGATCCTCCTCAAGTTGTTTGAACGCTACGTGCTCAGCGATACCGAGCAGCTCTACACCGAGGCCAATCAACTGCTGGTCGCCACCGGCGTGTTGCCCGACCTCAAGCCTGCCCCGGCGCGCCGGGCCACGGATCGCGCCGCCGCCAGTGTCCGGGCTGAAACGGCACAGACCGGCACACGCACCGCGCAGATCGACGACAGCGTGCAGGAAGTATTCGCCGCGTTGCAGGAGCTGCTGTTGCACGTTCGTGGCAGCGTTGCACCCACGCTTGAGGTCAGCGCCCAGACCCAGCCGATTTCCACTCGCGACCTGATGCGCCTGCTCTCGCACTTGCAGCAATACGTGCCGGCACCGGCCGCCCAGGACGACTTCGATCTGCGCAACCAGCTCGAACAACTGCTGACCCGGGTCAGCGTTAAAAGTGGCAAGTCGCGGGTGGTCGGGGTGGCCGACGAAGACGTGATCAACCTGATCGCCATGCTCTTCGAATGCATCCTCGACGACCGCAATCTGCCGGATTCGCTCAAGGCGTTGATCGGCCGGTTGCAGATCCCCATGCTGAAAGTAGCGGTGCTCGACAAGAGTTTCTTCAGTCGCAGCAGCCACCCGGCGCGGCGTCTGCTCAACGAAATCGCCACCGCCGCCATGGGCTGGGGCGGGTGCGATGACCAAGAGCGCGACAGCCTGTACCTGCGCATCGAGCAAGTGGTGCAGCGCTTGTTGAATGACTTCGGTGATGACCCGGCGATTTTTTCCGAGCTGCTGGCGGACTTTCTTGCTTTTACCAGTGACGAACGCCGGCGCAGCGAGTTGCTGGAGCAGCGCACCCGTGACGCCGAAGAGGGCCGCGCCAAAACCGAACTGGCCCGCCAGCGCGTCGAACAGGCGCTGAACCAGGCGTTGTTGGGCAAAGTACTGCCACACGACGTGGTGGCGTTTGTCCAGGACGCCTGGAGCAAAGTACTGTTGCTGACGTGCCTCAAATACGGTGAACAGTCGGCCGAGTGGCATGCCGATGTCCAGACCATGGAACAGTTGATCTGGAGCGTACAGCGCCACGATGAGCCCGATGCCAGCCTGCGCCTGTTGGCCCTGGTGCCGGGGCTGCTCAAATCACTGCGTGACGGGTTGAGCAGTTCGGCGTTCGATCCGTTTGCCACCGGTGAGTTTTTCAGCGAGCTGGAGACTTTGCATGTGCAGCTGTTCGAATCGCCAGGACAAAAGCATGACCAGTCTGCCGAAGCGCCGGTGATGGTCGAAGTGCGTGAGGAAATCGTACTGCGGACCGCTGACGAAGGCCCGATTGAAACGGCTTCAATCCGTTTGCCAGCGGACGATGCGGGTTTGCTTCAGGTCGATCAGCTGCGTCCGGGCTGCTGGGTCGAGTTTCAGGAAGACGAGGAAAACACCCTGCGCTGCAAGCTGGCGGCCATCATCGAGGCCACCGGAAAATACATTTTCGTTGACCGCACCGGCATGAAAGTGCTGGAGCGCAGCCGCACCGGGCTGGCCCTGGAATTTCGCCGTGGCGCGGTGCGTATGCTTGACGACACCTTGCTGTTCGACCGGGCCCTGGAGTCGGTGATCGGCAACTTGCAGCGCCTCAATCGCGGCAAGTGATCGCGCCCCGAGGGTCTATCGCGGCATACTGGGCACCACACAGTCGTCGTTGAAGGAACCTGTATGCAGTTGGACCTCGCGAGCGGTTGGTGTCAGGGCGTGTGTGTATGCCCCTCGCCCAACTTCAATGCGCGCCCCATGGGCGAAATTTCCCTGCTGGTGATTCACAACATCAGCCTGCCGCCAGCGCAATTCGCCACCGGCAAGGTGCAGGAGTTTTTCCAGAATCGTCTGGATGTCACGGAGCATCCCTACTTTGAAGGGATCGCTGAGCTGCGGGTATCTGCGCATTTCCTGATTGAGCGTGACGGCACTGTCACTCAGTTTGTCTCTTGTCTTGAGCGCGCCTGGCACGCCGGTGTATCGAGCTTCGAAGGGCGGGAAACCTGTAACGATTTTTCCGTGGGCATCGAGCTTGAAGGCACGGATGATCTGCCGTTCACCGACGCTCAATATGACGCGTTGACGGCCTTGACCCGACAGCTGCAAAGCGCTTTTCCGGCCATCACCGCGCAACGCATCTGCGGGCATAGCGACATTGCACCCGGACGCAAAACCGACCCGGGGCCCGCGTTCGACTGGGCACGCTATCGCGCAGCCCTGGTTAAAGAGGAACAACAATGAGTTTTCTGGTGTTGCTGTTGGCGGTCTGGATCGAGAAGTTCTCGGCCCTGCGTCATCGGGTTCAGCGTGATGGTGGTTGGGTGCGCGAGTTGCACAAACTGGAATCCAGCCCGCGCCTGGCGAAAAGTCCTTGGCTGGTATTGGTGGTGCTGGTGTTGTTGCCGGTAGCGCTGCTGGGTTTGCTGTTGTGGGTGCTGGAGCCGGTGGCCTACGGCCTGCTGGCGTTGCCGGTGCACTTGCTGGTGGTGATTTACAGCCTGGGGCGTGGCGATCTGCTGGCCGGTCTCGGGCCGTTTCGTGATGCCTGGCGCCGGGAAGACCTGCAAGCCGCCGCCCATGTGGCGAAACGCGACGTGGACATCTGCGCCGACAGTGGCGAGCAATTGCTCGAGCGGGTCGAGGGTCACCTGCTGTGGGAGGCTTATCAGAGTTTTTTTGCGGTGATTTTCTGGTACTTCCTGCTCGGCCCGGTCGCCGCGCTGAGCTATCGACTGCTGGCCTTGACTGAAGAACACGGGCAGAACCCGGCCGTAGTCGAGCGCGCTTCGCAGCTGCGTCATGCCTTCGATTGGGTACCGGTGCGTCTGCTGGCGGCGAGTTTTGCCCTGGTGGGTAACTTTGTCGCGGTGGGCCGCGTGATGGTGCACGAGCTGCTGAACTGGAACATCAGCGCCGCGCAGCTGATCGAAAAGGTCGGCCTGGTGGCCGGCGAAATTCCGGCCCCGGTAGTCGGGCCGGATGGCATCAACAACCTCGACCGGATCTGGGAGTTGTTGCTGCGAGCCGCGGTGCTCTGGTATGCCGGGTTCGCCCTGTGGACAGTCCTGATCCGCTAACCCTTCCAACAACCTTCGGTCCATGTAGCAGCTGCCGAAGGCTGGGTTCGACTGCGCAGCAGGCGCTGTGCCAGTCACCGCGGTGTGCCAGTCTCACCGCGTAATCAGGATTTACGACCGCTACGCAGCCGAACGCAGCCTTCGGCAGCTGCTACAGGACCGTGTGTCTGCCGTTAACCTTAAGTTACAAAACCTCCCGCCGATTTACGTTATACAGAGCTGGCGCCGAATAGTGGCTATCTGCTGTCGACCCGCGCCTGCCAAATAAAAATAAGAAATCAAAGGGAGACTTCCAGTGAAGAGCTTGCTCTATCCCGCTGTCGCGCTGATGAACCGCCTGAGCTTTGGTATGAAGTTCAGCCTGATCAGCGTGCTGTTCCTGGTGCCAATGCTGGTGACCAACTTCTATCTGGTGCGCGATTCCTATCGTGAATTCCACGGCACTCGGGTCGAGCTGCAAAGCCTTGATCTGCTGGGCAGCAGCTTGACGTTGCGGCGTGATCTGGAAACCCTGAACAACCTGGTGCAGATCAACGTCAGCCTCGGCCAGTCAGGCAAGGCCGGCAATGTCGAGTCGCAGATCAACACCCTGGGGCAGAGCGTATTGAGCCGTTTGCAAGGGTTGACGGCGATGACCACCGACCCCGAACAAATCGCGGTTTTCGATACCAAGCGCGATGAAATGATCGCCGCGTTCAAGGCCCAGCAAGCGGAAAGCTCCCTGCAAAGCAAAAGCGGGATGAGCGCCAAGTTGCTCGGCAACGCGCAGATTTTCAGCCAGATCATCGCCAGTCAGGCCGGCCTGAGCCGCGACACGCAGAGCGACATGCGCCAGCTGAGCGAACTCATCACCAACGTCACGCCCCCCGTGACCCAATTGCTGGGCGAGGGCCGGGCGATGGGCTCGTTTTCGCTGGGGCAAGGGTTTCTCAATTCGGCGTCAAGTACCCGTTTCGATGAGCTGCTGGCGCAGATCGAAAAGCTCCAGGCCGAGTATGGGCTGAAGTTGCAGGATGCCCTGGGCTCCAGCAAAGCCGCGAAAGAGGCCCTGGCGACCCAGGCTGAAAGCAGCAAGGCGTCGTTGAAAAAGGCCAGTGAGCTGTTCGAAGAGCAAGTGGTAATGGCGGACACGCTCGATACGCCGTGGCAGGGCTTTTACGATCAGGTCACGGGCCTGATGGACCAGACCTACCAACTCAATGAAGCGACCCTGAAGTTTCTCGGCAGCCAGTTGCAGCAACGCCTGGAGCAGAACCGCACGCACATGGTCTTGCAAGCCGTGGCGCTGTCGGTGGTGTTTGTGTTGATCTTTTATCTCTACGGCGGTTTCTATGCCTCGACCCGCACCACCCTCAAGCGGCTCGGCGCGATGATGGACAAGGTGGCAGCCGGCGACATGACCGTGACCTTCAGTGCCAACAGCCGCGATGAACTGGGCGAGTTGGGCGAGGTGTTTAACGGCACTGTGAAGAAAATCCATGACCTGATCGAACGGGTAGGGCAGACGGTGGGCGAAGTCGAGCGGCAGGCCGGTCAGGTCGAAAATGTATCTGCCCGCAGCAACCAGGCCGTGGCGGGGCAGCGCTCGCAGATCGAGCAAGTCGCCACGGCGATGAACCAGATGTCGGCCACCTCGCTGGAAGTGGCGCGCAGTGCCGCCGCCGCAGTCAGCAGCGCCCACAGCGTCAACGACGAGACCATCAGCGGTCGCGGCCTGGTGCAATCCCAGCAGGGCAGCATCGCCGCGCTGGCCACTGAAATCGATCAATCGGTGCTGGTGATCAACCAACTGGCCAACGACAGCCAATCGATCAGCCGCGTGCTCGAAGTGATCAAGAGCATCGCCGAACAAACCAACCTGTTGGCCCTGAACGCGGCCATCGAAGCCGCGCGGGCCGGTGAGCAGGGCCGTGGTTTTGCGGTGGTGGCGGATGAAGTCCGGACCCTGGCCAAGCGCACCCAGCAATCGACCGAAGAAATCGAGCAGATGATCGCCAAGCTGCACAGCGGTGTCGGCGCGGCGGTGAAGGCCATGGGCACCAGTCACCAGATGGCCAACGGCACGGTGGGGCAGTCGGAAAAGGTCCAGCAAGCGTTGGAAAACATCCTCGGCGCGGTCGGCATGATCGTCGATCAAAACCAGCAGATCGCCGCGGCGGTGGAACAGCAGACGGCCGTGGCGCACGACATCGACCAGAACATCGTCGAGATCAACCGCGCCGGTGAGCGCACCGCCGAGGGCGCGCATCAGACCGAAGACGCCAGCCGTGCGCTGTCGGCGCAGGTGGTGGAACTCAAGCAGTTGATCAGTGCGTTCCGCGTCTGAAAACACCCAATCAACAGTAGGAGCCGAGCTTGCTCGCGAAGGCGGCATAACATTCGACATCAATGTCGCCTGACACAGCGTTTTCGCGAGCAAGCCCGCTCCCACAGGTTTTGCGCACAATCTGTAGTATTTTTTCCCTTTTCAGGCGGGCAATGTCCTGATTACCTCCGTAGTCTGGTTTTTGGTCTTCAATGAAGGAAGATCTACTGACGGCATGGAGGAGGCCCGGTTATGTCTGCTGCAACAATTGGAGTCCAGGGCCACTGCGCCCATTGTGGGAGCACGCTGCTGCTCAAACCCTGGCAACTCAACGCGATAGCAATCAATGAAGCATTCACCTGTTGCCACTGCGAGAAAGCCTTGCAGTTGAACGATCCGCAACAGATCAAGCGCTTCAAGTCCCTTGATTCCCTGGCATGGTTGCGTGCGAGTACCTTGATCATGGTCTGCACGGCGTTGCTGGTGGCGTTGGTGATGGAGTGGGTCGGGATGCTCAGCGTCATCGAGCAGCTGAATTTTTCGCTGCTGGCGATTTTTGTCTACTTCGTCGTCATGCGGTTTGCCCGGCACCGGCAACACCTGACACTGACGCTTGAAGCCGCCAAGGCTCACATCGACTGATTACCAGTTGAACAACTCGCAGGCATTGGCGGTGCTGGCGGCGGCCAATTGTTCAGGGCTGATCGCCATGATCCCGGCCAGTGCCGAGCAGATCGCCGGCAGATGCGCCGGGCTGTTGCGTTGACCGGGGAACATGGCGGGCGCCATGTCCGGTGAGTCGGTTTCCAGCACCACCGATTCAAGCGGCAGATCGGCGAGCACGCGGTGCATGCGTAGCGCCTGTGGCCAGGTCGCGGCGCCGCCCAAGCCCAGTTTGAAACCGAGCTTGATGTATTCGCGGGCTTCTTCCTTGCTCCCGGCGAAGGCGTGGATGATCCCCGCGCGTTTCAAGCGAAACCGTTTGAGCGTGGCAATCACCGCCGCATGGCTGCGTCGCACATGGATCAGCGCCGGCAGATTGAAGTCCACCGCCAGTTGCAACTGCGCCTCGAACAGCGCCTGCTGACGCTCGCGATCAAGGGTTTCGATGAAGTAATCCAGACCGATCTCACCCACCGCACACAGCTGCCCATGACCGGTCAGCCGCGTCAGCCAATCGCCGAGTTCCGCCAGGTCTTCGGGGCGATGATCATCCAGGTACACCGGGTGCAAACCGAACGCCGCATGCAGGTCGGGATCGCTCTGCACCAGCTCCCAAACCCGCTGCCAATTGGCCTGATAAACCCCCAGCACGACGATCCGCCGCACCCCGAGGGCGCGGCTTTCGGCCAGCAGCGCCTGGCGATCCGCGTCGAAGTCCGGAAAATCCAGATGCGTGTGGGTGTCGATCAGCTCCACGGTTCAGTCCTGGTGAATTCGCTGCTTGAAGGTTCGCGCGATGGCCTGCACGCCGGGTTGGTAATCGGACTGCTCGATGGCGGCCAGGGCCAGGGCGAGCGCCTTGTCGGCGATCAATTGGTGTTGCTGGGCCATGGCGTTGACCGGCAGTGGCAGGAAGTCCAGCAACTGCGTGTCGCCGAAGGTGCCGAGGCGCAGCGGGCGGGTTTTCAGCGGGAAGTCATGCAGGGCGTCGAACACGCCTTGCAGCAGCACGTAGGACGTAGTCACCAGCGCATCCGGTAAATGCCCCAGGCGCTGCAGCAACTCTTCCATCAACTGTTTGCCGCACTCGCGGCTGAACGACTCGCCGTGCTCGATCAGCGCTTCGCCCTTGAACCCGGCCAGCGCCTCTTTGAACCCACCGGCGCGCTCCTGGCTGATGCTCAATTCGGGGCGTGCGCCAATCAGCGCGATCTGTTTGGGCAGCGGCTCCAGTAGACTGCGGGTCAATTGCAGGCTGGCCTCGCGGTCGTCGCTGATCACCGAGCAGAAATGCTCCGGTTCCATGACCCGGTCGATGGCGATGATCGGAATGCCTTTGGCCTGCAACTGGCGATAACTGTCGTCACCGGCCGGCAGGCAACTGGCAACGATCAATGCATCGCAACGCCGGGCGCGGAACAGTTTCAGCAGTTGTCGTTCGCTGTCCGGCGCATCGTCAGAACTGGCGATCAGCAGCTGATAGCCACGAGCCCGGGCACCTTGCTCAAGCAGTTTGGCGATCCGCGCGTAACTGGGGTTTTCCAGGTCCGGCAAAATGAAGCCCAGGGTGCGGGTGTGCCGACTGCGCAGCCCGGCCGCCTGGGGATTGGGCGTGAAGCCATGTTGTTCGACGACCGCGCGCACGCGCTCGACGGTGGCACTGCTGATCCGTTGCTGTTCTGCCTTGCCATTAATGACGTAGCTGGCGGTGGTAACGGACACACCGGCCAACTGGGCGATATCACTGAGTTTCAACCCGGGATTTCCTTGTTTGTTCGAGCTTGCCCCGACATTTTCGTCAATCCTACCCGATTCGGGCAGGTGACCAGTGTCGCAACGCGCCGACAAGTTGGACTTCAAGGATGGGACATTATCGAGTAACGTGCCAATCATTCTAGATTAAACGTTTCAGCAAGCGTATTTTCTACGTTATGGGCTGTTTGGACGGTTCTGCCGCGAAACCGCCAAAAGTGATGACCAAAAGCCTAAGCTGAATCATTCAAAACAATACCTGGCGCCATCAGGTGCCAAAAAGGAGAAAGCATGCTCGAGCTCACCATAGAGCAGATATCCATGGGCCAGTCGGCGGTGGATAAATCCGCAGCGTTGCATCTGCTGGCCCAGCATCTGGTCGGCGATGGCCTGGTCGCCGAAGGTTACCTCGCCGGTTTGCAGGCGCGCGAAGCCCAGGGCTCGACCTTTCTCGGTCAAGGTATTGCCATTCCCCACGGTACGCCTGACACCCGCGACCTGGTGTTTACCACCGGCGTGCGGCTGATGCAGTTCCCCGAGGGCGTGGATTGGGGCGATGGACAAATCGTCTATCTAGCCATCGGCATTGCGGCCAAATCCGATGAACACCTGCGCCTGTTGCAACTGCTGACCCGCGCCCTCGGCGAAACCGATCTGGGACAGGCCCTGCGCCGCGCCAGCTCCGCCGAAGCGTTGCTGAAACTGCTGCAAGGCGCGCCACAAGAACTGGCGCTGGATGCGCAAATGATCGGCCTCGGTGTGTCCGCCGACGATTTCGAAGAGCTGGTCTGGCGCGGTGCGCGTTTGCTGCGCCAGGCCGACTGCGTGAGCAACGGTTTTTCCGCGGTGTTGCAGCAAGTCGAAGCACTGCCGCTGGGCGATGGCCTGTGGTGGTTGCACAGCGAACAAACGGTCAAGCGTCCGGGCCTGGCGTTCGTCACGCCGGACAAACCGATGCGCTACCTCGGCCAGCCCCTCAGCGGGCTGTTCTGCCTCGCCAGCCTCGGTGAGGCCCATCAGGCCTTGCTCGAACGTCTTTGTGCGTTGCTGATTGAAGGTCGCGGCCACGAATTGGGCCGCGCCACCAGCAGCCGTAAAGTCCTCGAAGTACTCGGTGGTGAGTTGCCAGCCGACTGGCCGAGCGCGCGTATTGCGCTGGCCAACGCTCACGGTTTGCATGCGCGGCCGGCCAAGATCCTTGCGCAACTGGCGAAAAGTTTTGCAGGCGAAATCCGCGTGCGCATTGTCGATGGCCAGGACAGCGCGGTGTCGGTGAAAAGCTTGAGCAAGCTGCTCAGCCTCGGTGCCCGTCGCGGTCAGGTGCTGGAATTCGTCGCCGAACCGAGCATCGCTGCCGACGCCTTGCCAGCCTTGCTCGCCGCCATAGAAGAAGGCCTGGGCGAAGAAGTCGAGCCGTTGCCGGCCGTCAGTCAGCAGCGTGAAGTGATGGCCGACGTCGCCGAAGTGCTGCTCGCGCCGGCCTCCGGCAGCCTGGTTCAGGCCATTGCTGCCGCACCGGGCATTGCCATCGGTCCGGCCCATATTCACGTGCTGCAAACCATCGATTACCCGCTGCGCGGCGAGTCCGCCGCCATCGAGCGCGAGCGTCTGAAGCAGGCGTTGGCCGATGTGCGTCGCGACATTCAAGGGCTGATCGAGCGCAGCAAGTCCAAGGCGATTCGCGAGATTTTCATCACCCACCAGGAGATGCTCGACGACCCGGAACTGACTGACGAAGTCGACACCCGCCTCAAGCAAGGCGAAAGCGCCGAAGCAGCGTGGATGGCGGTGATTGAAGCGGCGGCCAAGCAACAGGAGTCGCTGCAGGACGCCTTGCTCGCTGAACGTGCCGCCGACTTGCGCGACATCGGTCGTCGCGTGCTGGCGCAGCTCTGTGGTGTCGAGACGCCGAGCGAACCCGATCAACCGTACATTCTGGTGATGGACGAAGTCGGCCCGTCCGACGTGGCGCGTCTCGATCCGGCCCGTGTCGCCGGCATTCTGACTGCCCGTGGCGGCGCCACCGCTCACAGCGCTATCGTCGCCCGCGCGCTGGGTATTCCGGCATTGGTCGGGGCTGGCGCTGCGGTGTTGCTGCTGGCGCCAGGCACGCCATTGCTGCTTGATGGCCAGCGCGGTCGCCTGCACGTGGACGCCGACGTGGCGACGTTGCAACGCGCCACCGAAGAACGCGACACCCGCGAACAGCGGTTGAAAGCGGCCGCCGAACAACGCCATCAACCGGCGCTGACCACCGACGGCCACGCGGTCGAAGTGTTTGCCAATATCGGCGAAAGCGCGGGCGTCACCAGCGCGGTGGAGCAGGGCGCCGAAGGCATTGGCCTGCTACGCACCGAACTGATTTTCATGGCCCACTCGCAAGCGCCGGACGAGTCCACCCAGGAAGTCGAGTACCGTCGCGTCCTCGATGGCCTGGCCGGTCGCCCGCTGGTGGTGCGCACCCTCGACGTCGGTGGCGACAAACCGCTGCCGTACTGGCCGATCGCGAAAGAAGAAAACCCGTTCCTCGGCGTGCGCGGCATTCGCCTGACCCTGCAACGTCCGCACATCATGGAAGCGCAGCTGCGCGCCTTGCTGCGGGCCGCCGACAACCGTCCGCTGCGGATCATGTTCCCCATGGTCGGCAGCGTCGATGAGTGGCGTCAGGCCCGGGACATGACCGAGCGCCTGCGCCTGGAAATCCCGGTTGCAGATTTGCAATTGGGGATCATGATCGAAGTACCGTCGGCGGCCTTGCTCGCTCCCGTGTTGGCCAAGGAAGTCGACTTTTTCAGTGTCGGCACCAACGACCTGACCCAATACACCCTGGCCATCGACCGTGGTCACCCGACGTTGTCGGCCCAGGCTGACGGCTTGCACCCGGCGGTGCTGCAACTGATCGACATCACCGTGCGCGCAGCCCATGCCCATGGCAAGTGGGTCGGCGTGTGTGGCGAGCTGGCGGCCGATCCGCTGGCGGTGCCGGTGCTGGTCGGTCTCGGTGTCGATGAACTCAGCGTCTCGGGTCGCAGCATTGCCGAGGTCAAGGCGCGCATCCGCGAACTCAGCCTGGCCCAGACCCAAACCCTTGCCCAACAGGCCCTGGCCGTGGGCAGCGCAAATGAAGTGCGCGCATTAGTGGAGGCTTTGTAATGGCCAAGATCCTAACCCTGACCCTCAACCCGGCACTGGACCTCACCGTTCAGTTGCCGGTGCTTGCACCCGGTCAAGTCAACCGCAGCGACGAAATGCACACCCACGCCGCCGGCAAAGGCGTGAACGTGGCGCAGGTGCTGGCGGACCTTGGGCATCAGCTCACGGTCAGCGGTTTCCTCGGCGAAGACAACCTTCAGGCGTTCGAAACCCTGTTCGCCAAACGCGGGTTTGTCGACGCGTTCATCCGTGTTCCCGGCGAGACCCGCAGCAACATCAAACTGGCGGAAAGCGCTGGGCGCATCACCGACATCAACGGTCCCGGGCCCTTGGTGAGTGAAGCGGCGCAGCAGGCGTTGCTTGATCGCCTCGATCAAATTGCGCCCGGTCATGACGCGGTCGTCGTCGCCGGCAGCCTGCCCCAAGGCATCAGCCCGCTATGGTTGGAGGCGTTGGTTTTGCGCTTGAAAAACCTCGGCTTGAACGTGGCGCTCGACACCAGCGGTGAAGCGTTGCGGGCCGCGCTCAATGCCGGCCCGTGGCTGATCAAACCCAACACCGAAGAGCTGGCCGACGTGCTCGGTTGCGAGGTGGTTTCGGTCACGGCCCAGGCCGAAGCGGCGAGCCGCTTGCACGCGCAAGGCATCGAGCATGTGGTGATTTCCCACGGTGCTGATGGCGTGAACTGGTTCAGCGTCGGCTCGGCGATGCACGCGACGCCGCCCAAGGTCAGCGTGGTCAGCACGGTGGGCGCGGGCGATTCGTTGCTGGCTGGCATGCTCCACGGTTTGCTCAGTGCCGACACGCCTGAACAGACCTTGCGCACCGCCACGGCGATTGCCGCGATGGCGGTCACCCAGATCGGTTTCGGCATTGGCGATGCGGCGCAATTGGCGCAGCTCGAACAGGGCGTGCGCATCCGCACCCTGACAGAACAATAAGAGGGTTTGTCATGAAGTTAGCCATTGTAACGGCCTGCCCGAACGGCATGGTCACCAGTGTGCTGTGCGCGCGGTTGCTCGATGCAGCGGCTCAGCGCCAGGGCTGGAGCACCAGCGTCGAAGTCAACGATGCGGCGCATCCGGAGCGGCAATTGTCGGCGGCCACGATCGAGGCTGCCGAATGGGTGTTGCTGGTGACCAGCACGCCTGTGGACCTGTCGCGGTTCGTTGGCAAACGGGTGTTCCAGAGTACCCCGGCCCAGGCGCTGCAAGATGTCGACGAGGTGCTGCGTCGTGGTGCTGACGAGGCTCAGGTTTACGTTGCCCCCGAAGCTGTCGTCGAGCCGGTTGTGGTCAGTAAAAATGCTCCGCGCCTGGTTGCGATTACGGCCTGCCCAACCGGCGTCGCTCACACTTTCATGGCTGCCGAAGCCTTGCAGCAAGCGGCCAAGCGACTGGGCTACGACTTGCAGGTGGAAACCCAGGGCTCGGTCGGTGCGCGCAATCCTCTGAGCGCAGCGGCGATTGCTGACGCTGATGTGGTGCTGCTGGCCTGCGATATCGAAGTCGCCACCGAGCGATTCGCCGGCAAGAAAATCTACCGTTGCGGCACCGGCATCGCTTTGAAGCAAGCCGAAGCCACGCTCAACAAAGCCCTCGCCGAAGGTAAGCAGGAAACCGCTGCGAGCGGCGCCCAAGGCCCGGCCAAGCAAGAGAAGACCGGCGTCTACAAACACCTGCTGACCGGTGTGTCGTTCATGCTGCCGATGGTGGTGGCGGGCGGGCTGATGATCGCCTTGTCGTTCGTCTTCGGCATCACCGCCTTCAAGGAGGAAGGCACCCTCGCGGCGGCCCTGATGCAGATCGGTGGCGAGACCGCCTTCAAACTGATGGTGCCGCTGCTGGCGGGGTACATCGCCTACTCGATTGCCGACCGTCCGGGCCTGGCGCCGGGGATGATTGGTGGTCTGCTCGCCAGTACGCTGGGCGCCGGTTTTATCGGCGGGATCATTGCCGGTTTCATCGCCGGTTACGCGGCCCAGGCGATCAACCGTTATGCGCGATTGCCGCAAAGCCTTGAGGCACTGAAACCGATCCTGATCATCCCGTTGCTGGCGAGCTTGTTTACCGGTCTGGTGATGATTTATGTGGTCGGCAAACCGGTGGCCGGGATGCTGGCGGGGCTGACGCAGTTCCTCGACAGCATGGGCACCACCAACGCCATTCTGCTCGGTGTGTTGTTGGGCGGCATGATGTGCGTCGACCTCGGCGGGCCGATCAACAAGGCGGCGTATGCGTTCTCGGTGGGGCTGTTGGCGTCGCAGAGTTATGCACCGATGGCCGCGACCATGGCGGCGGGGATGGTGCCGCCGATTGGTCTGGGTATCGCCACGTTTATTGCCCGGCGCAAATTTGCCCAGACCGAGCGCGAGGCCGGTAAAGCGGCATTGGTGTTGGGGCTGTGTTTTATTTCCGAAGGGGCGATTCCGTTTGCCGCCAAAGACCCGCTGCGGGTGATTCCGGCGAGCATCGCCGGGGGTGCGCTGACCGGTGCGTTGTCGATGTATTTCGGCTGCAAACTGATGGCGCCGCACGGTGGATTGTTCGTGCTGGCGATCCCGAATGCGATCAACCATGCGCTGTTGTACCTGCTGGCGATTGTCGCCGGGAGTTTGCTGACGGCGGTGGCGTATGCGGTGCTCAAGCGACCGGAAGTCGTTGAGTTGGCCATAGAACCCGTCAACGCCTGACCCCACCCTTGTAGGAGCGAGGCTTGCCCGCGAAGGCTGCTTAACATTCAACAAAGATGCTGACTGTGAGGCCGTCTTCGCGGGCAAGCTTCGCTCCTACAGGGGGAGTGTCATGTCGGTTTCACGTGTACATGTTTTAGTTTTTCCTTTTCAGGGAGAACACCATGAGCGAATTCGACCTCGGTCGCCGTCGTGTCATGCAAGCCGTTGGTGCCGGGTTGTTATTGCCCGGCCTGGCGCCAGCGGTGATTGCCTCGGTCAAGGATCGGCCGCAACTCACCGATGGCGTGCAGTCTGGCGACCTGCTCGGCGACCGCGCGATGGTCTGGAGCCGTAGCGACCGTCCGGCGCGGATGGTGGTGGAGTGGGACACCCGCAGCCTGTTCAGCAATCCTCGGCGATTCGTCTCGCCCCTGGCCGATGCCCGCACCGACTTTACCGCTCGGGTCGAGCTCACCGGCCTGCCCGCCGACCAGGCGATTTTCTACCGCGTGCAATTCGAAGACGCCCAGACCGGTGTCGCCAGCGAACCGTGGTTTGGCCACTTGCGCAGCGTGCCGCAAAGCCGTCGCGACATTCGTTTTATCTGGAGCGGTGACACCGTCGGCCAGGGCTTCGGCATCAACCCGGACATCGGCGGCATGCGCATCTACGAAGCCATGCGCTTGCGCCTGCCCGACTTCTTTATCCACAGTGGCGACAGCATCTACGCCGACGGCCCGGTGCCGGCGCAACTGCCCACCGAAAGCGGCCGTGTGTGGCGCAACATCACCAGCGAAGCCAAGAGCAAAGTCGCGGAAACCCTCGACGACTATCGCGGCAATTACCGCTATAACCTGATGGATGAAAACATCCGCCGCTTCAACGCCGAAGTGCCGCAGATCTGGCAGTGGGACGACCATGAAGTGGTGAACAACTGGTCGCCCGGCAAGCAACTGGACGAGCGCTACACGAATAAAGATATCCACAGCCTGGTCGGTCATGGGCGCCAGGCCTGGCTCGAATACGCACCGATGCGTTTGCAAAGCGCCGATGGCGGCGGGCGGATTTACCGCCAGCTCAGTTATGGGCCGTTGCTCGATGTGTTTGTGCTCGACATGCGCAGCTACCGTGGGGCCAACGACGACAACCTCGGCGCGGTCAAACCCTTCCTCGGTCGTGAACAACTGGACTGGCTGAAAGCTTCGTTGAAAGCCTCCAATGCGCAATGGAAAGTCATCGCTGCCGACATGCCCATCGGCCTCGGCGTACCCGACGGCGAAATCAGCCCCGGTGTGACGCGCTGGGAAGCGGTGGCCAACGGCGACCCGGGACCGGCGCAGGGCCGCGAGCTGGAAATCGCCGAGTTACTCGGTTTTCTGCGGGCGCAACAGGTGCGCAATTTCGTGTTCCTGACGGCGGATGTGCATTACTGCGCGGCGCATCATTACCACCCGGACCGTGCCGGATTCCAGGACTTCGAGCCGTTTTGGGAGTTTGTGGCGGGGCCCTTGAATGCGGGGAGCTTCGGGCCTGATCAGCTGGATAAAACCTTTGGTCCCGAAGTGGTGTTCGAAAAGGCCCCGCCGGCGCAGAACGCGTCACCGTTTGCCGGGTTTCAGTTTTTTGGCGAGGTGAATATCGATGGGCAGACGGGGGAGATGAGTGTGGTATTGCGGGATCTGGATGGGGTGTCGGTGTTTGAGCAGAAGCTGCAGCCGGTGTGAGCCCCCAACACCTTTTTCTGATCAACATCCAACGAATGTGGGAGCGGGCTTGCTCGCGAAAGCGGTCTAACAGGCAACATAAGTGTTGAATGTTAGTCAGTCTTCGCGAGCAAGCCCGCTCCCACATTTAATTGTGGTGGGTCAGTAGACGTCGCGGCGGTAGCGGCCCTGTTCGATCAGGCGGTCGACCTCTGGAATGCCGAGGATTTCGTTGAGCACGTGGTCCACGCCGCAAGCCATCCCCTGCAAACTGCCGCAGATGTAGATGACGGCGCCGTCCGCCAGCCATTGCTTCAACTCGTCCGCCGATTCGCGCAGCCGGTCCTGCACGTAGATTTTCTCTTCTTGATCCCGTGAGAACGCGAGATCGAGGCGCTCCAGGTCGCCGGAAATCAACCAGTCTTCCAGCTCGTCGCGGCACAGGTAGTCGTGTTCGCGATGGCGCTCGCCGAACAACAGCCAATGCCGTTGCTGGCCGTCGGCAATCCGCGCCTTGAGCAAGCTGCGCAGCCCCGCCAGACCGGTGCCATTGCCCAGCAGGATCATCGGCACAGGCTCGGTTGGCAGATGAAAACCGCTGTTGCGTCGTACACGCAGGCTGATGGCGCTGCCCACCGGCGCGTGTTCGGTCAGCCAACCTGAGCCGATGCCCAGGCTGCCGTCAGGATGCAGTTCCTGGCGCACGATCAGTTCGAGCACGCCATCGGCGGCAATCGAGGCGATGGAGTATTCGCGCATGGCCAAGGGCACCAACGCGTTCACCAGCGCCTGCGCATGCAGACCGACCAGGTGCGTTCGATTCTCCGGCAGTTGCCGAGTGGCGAGGGCTTGCTCCAACGGTTGCGACAGGCCGTCTAGCTCAACCGTGGCTCGACCATCAATCCCCATGCCATCAAGGAAATGCTCGATCGCCCACGGGCAATTACGCGGCAACACTTCCACCAGGTCACCGGCCAGCCAGCTGCTGGTCGTCGGTGCGGTCAGGCCCAGCAGGTAAACACCCGAGGCACTGCTGTCAGGGTTGAGCAAATCACGACGGGTCAGCGTCCAGTTGTCATAGCTCGGCGCTTGCCAAGTGTCCACGGGTGCCTGTCCGGTCAGCAGGCCGAGTTGCTGCTGCCAGTGACGCAAGGCGTAAGGGTCGCCGCTGTCGACTTCCACCGGGGCGAACAGCGTCTTGCCGCCGTGTTCGCCCAACCAGCCGTGCAAGCGTCGGGCGAAGCCGCAGAAGTGTTGATACTGCCGATCACCGAGTCCGAGTACCGCATAGTTGAGGCTTTCCAGGCTCAAGGTCCGGCCCAGCACTTTGCGCTCAAAACCCCGGGCGCTGTCCGGCGCTTCGCCGTCGCCGAAGGTGCTGACCACGAACAGCGCATGGTTGGAATCACGCAAATCCTGTTCGCTGACATTCGCCAGCGGCGAAACCTTCACTGGCAGGCCGGCAGCCTGCAATTGGCCGGCGGTCTGCCACGCCAGTTGCTCGGCGAAGCCGCTCTGGCTGGCGAAACCGATCAACCAGGCCGGCGCATCGCTGCCCGGTTGCACGAGGCCTTTGCGCGCGTCCTTGATCTGCTTTTTCTTGCGGCGACGGTCGAGGTACAGCAACCAGCCCGTGACGAAAAACAGCGGCATGGTCAGTGCGCTGAGCGTCAGGATGATCCGCCCGACGATGCCGAAATAGCTGCCGACGTGCAGCGCATAAATGCTGGTCAGCAGTTGCGCCTTGAGGCTCTTGTCGCTGTAACGGTCAACCCGCTTGACCACGCCAGTGGCCGGGTCGAGGCTGATCTGGTTCAACGCGCGATCATGTGGCGAAGTGTTCAGCAGGTAGAACACGGTTGCCGGTTGTCCGGCCACGGGCGGCATGCGGATGTTGTAGGCCGACAGGTTCGGGCCGGCGGCGCTGTAGATGCTGCTCCACATCGCCGCGTAATCGGCGGTGGGCGCCGGACCACTCGGCGCAGGGCCACGGCCACCGCGAACGCGTTCGTTTTGCGGCGCATCGGAAAGCAGTTGGGTCAGGCCTTTGTTGTACCACTCATACGACCAGGACAACCCGGTCAACGCCGCCAGGAGGTAAAACACCAGGCACCAGGTGCCGGCCACCGAGTGCAAATCCCAGTTGAAGCTGCGGCCCTTTTTCTTCCAGTCGAGGGTCAGCCAGGCACGCCAGCTGTTCCACTGGCGCGGCCAGCGCAGGTACAGACCCGACAGGCAGAAGAACACCAGAATCAGCGTGCAGGCGCCGGTGATCTGCCGGCCGGTGTCGCCCATGGCGAGGAAGCGGTGCAGTTGCAACATGAAGCCGAAGAAGTCCTCGCCGACGGCATGGCCCATGAATTCGGCGGTGTACGGGTTGAAGTAGCGCATCTCGCCACGGCGTTCACCCGGTGGCGGGGTGAAGGACACTCGCGCGGCGTTGCCGCTGTCGGTCTCGACCCAGATCATCGCGACTTTCTTGCCCGAGGCGCCTTCGATTTTCTCCACCAGTTCAACGGGTGGCAGCACACCGGCGAGCTGTTTTTCGACCTGCAACACCGAAGGGTTCAAAGCCCGGAGGATCTCGTCCTCAAACGACACCGTGGCCCCGGTGATGCCCATCAGGGCCAGGACCAGCCCGGCGCTGATGCCGAAAAACCAGTGCAACTGGAACAGGGTTTTCTTCAACACGTCGCTCGCCTTGTTCGTTCAAAAATAGTCATCACGGCGCGCATTATGCCGTGGGTTGTCGAGAAACATTCTTTCTTACGCACAAAAGCCCCGTTCATGTAGATGAACGGGGCCTGGCCCACTGCCAATCCTGTAGGAGCGAGCTTGCTCGCGAAGGTCGTCAACGATGACGCGGTAAACCTGACCCCGCGTCGTTCTTGCGTTTTTCGCGAGCGAGCTCGCTCCTACAGCGGTGGTTAGAAGTGGAAGTTGGTGCTCAGCAAAGCAGTTCGGCCCGCCGCCTGGTTGGCGAAGTGAGTCGAGAAGGCCTTGTCGTAGTAGGTTTCGTCGGTCAGGTTCTGCACGTTCAATTGCAGATCCACGTTTTTGCTCAGCTTGTACGCGGCCATTGCATCGTAGCGAACGTAGGAATCAACCATGGTGGTGTTGGCTGCGCTACCGAACACGTCGTCAACATAGAACGCGCCGCCGCCGATGGTCAGCTTCGGCGTGACTTGGTAAGTCGTCCACAGGCTGGCGCTGTTCTTCGGGGTGTTCGGCAGTTCGTTGCCATCGTTGGCTTTGTTGGCCGGCAAATCGCCGCCATCCACTTGCTCGCTGTCCATGTAGGCATAACCGGCGAACACCTGCCATTTGTCGGTGAGCTTGCCGGTGGCCGACAGCTCGAAACCTTGAACGCGGGTCTTGCCGACGTTTTCGTACGTGGTGGTGTTGGTTTGCACCCGAGCGTTGTCTTTCTCGGTGCGGAAGATGTCTGCCGTCAGCGACAGACGATCGTTCAGCAGATCCCACTTGGTGCCGATTTCGTAGTTTTTGGTGGTTTCCGGCTCCATGTCGCTGCCCAGCAGGTTGCCGTTGCGATCAGGGGTGCCGCCCAGCGGGTTGCCATCCTGACCTTCGCCAAGGCTGGAGCCTGGCGGTGTGGCGGACGTGGCGTAGGATGCATAGATGCTGCCGTTTTCCGCAGGCTTGTAGACCACGCCGAACTGACCGGTGACGAACTCGCTGGTGTCGTCACCCTTGGCCGTGGTGCCACCGGCTGCGGTGTAGGTTTTGTATTGGGTGTCGAAATGGTCGTAACGCAGGCCCATGTTCACCAGCCACTGCTCGGACAATTCCAGGGTGTCGAACACATACAGCGCATATGTGTCGGCCTTGGTGGTGGTGCCGGCGTAGTTACGCGAGATTGCACCGTTCCATGGGTCGTTCGGGTTCGGGTTCGACAGCGAGGTGCAGTTGAAACCGCTCGGTGCGCCGATCAATGCAGGCGAACAGTTGGTGCCTGATGGATTCGTGGGTGTCGTTGGCGTCAGTGGCGTGGTGTCCGTATTGACGTTGTACGAAGATTTTTTGCTTTCTTCGTGGCTGAACTCGATACCAGTGGCGAAGCTGTTCTTGAACCCGGCGATATAGACATCACCAAACAGGTCGGTCTGGTTGGTCGTCGTCTCGGTGTTGCTCACGCGAGTGTTGGCCCGACGCCAGACGCTGCCATTGTTGACGTTGCCCTTGCTGTCGTCCGGCTGGGTCAGGATGTAATCCTGCATGCTGGTGCCGTGGCGCAGAGTGTTCTTGACGGTCAGCGCGTCGCTCAGGTCGTGCTCGATGGCGAAGGTCGCGGTGTCGACGCGAGTCTTGCGGAAATCACGATCATTGAGGCCGTAGAAGTTGCTGCTGTCGCCGCCGTCATCCGGCTTGTCCGGGTTGGACTTGGTGCGGGCAGCGGAGCCTGCGACCGGGATCGAGTAAGGAATGCCCGAGTCCGGGGTGTCGTTGCTTTCCAGATGGTAGTAGTCGAGGTTGACCCGGGTATCGGTGCCCAGGCCGAAGGCCAGCGACGGCGCGATGCCCCAGCGGTCGTAATCGACGCTGTCACGGCCGGCGACATTGCTTTCGTGGCTCATCAGGTTCAGACGGCCAGCAGCGGTATCGGTGAACTGGTAGTTGCCGTCGAAGGTGTAGCGCTGGGTCTGGTCGGAGCCCCAGGTGAAGCCACCATCGAGCGAGTCACCCAAGTGAGCTTTTTTACTCACCAGGTTGATGCTGCCGCCCGCCGCGCCACGACCGCCAATGGCCGAGTTCGGGCCTTTGCTGACTTCGATCGATTCTACGGCGAAGATTTCGCGGCTCTGCGAACCGGTGTCGCGCACGCCGTCCAGGTAAGTATCACCTTGGGCATCGAAGCCGCGAATGAAGGGACGGTCGCCTTGCGGGTTGCCGCCTTCACCGGCACCAAAGGTGATGCCGGGAACGGTGCGCAGCGCGTCCTGCATGTTCAGGGCGCCGGTGTCCTTGAGCACTTGTTGCGGAATGACGGTGATCGAGCGCGGTGTGTCCACCAGCGGCGCGGTGTACTTGGGCGAGGAGGCTTTTTCGACGTTGTAGGAAGTCTGATCCTGAGCTTCACCAGTGATCGCGGTAGCGCCCAGGGAAATGGTGTTGCTTGGTGCTTTTTCGTCGGTTTTTTCAGCTGCGAAAACCATGTGGCCCGCGGAGCTGGCAGTGATCGCCACGCCAATTGCAGAAGCGAGTAAACGCGGTGAACTGACCGGTAGTTGTGGTTGTTGGCGTGACATTTTTATTCCCCTCCCCAAGGATTTGAGGCCGCGGAATATAGGGTAAACAGGTATTTGTATCAATTGCGAAACTTTACTATTTGCACTGAATTTACATTCTTTACAATTTACCCTTACGGTTTTTGCTGTTTCGTTCGTCGCGGGGGTTTTACACAGTCAATAAGAATCAATACCATTGCCGTCCCTTTGCATTCAGGTGTCACCCCATGCTGCTGCACATTCCCGGCGTGTTCGCGAAAGAAGAAGTGCAGCGCATTCGCGAGGCTCTGGAACAGGCTGATTGGGCCGATGGCAAAATCACCGCCGGTTATCAGTCGGCCAAAGCCAAGCACAATCTGCAACTGCCCGAGGGCCATCCACTGGCCAAGGAAGTCGGCGCGGCGATGCTTGAGCGGTTGTGGGGAAATCCGTTGTTCATGTCCGCCGCGTTACCGCACAAGGTCTTCCCTCCGTTGCTGAACTGTTACACGGCCGGCGGCAGTTTCGACTTTCACATCGACAACGCCGTGCGTCAGCCCAAGGGCAGCATCGAGCGGGTCCGCACCGATTTGTCGGCGACGCTGTTTTTCAGCGAGCCGGAGGACTACGACGGCGGTGAACTGGAAATCCAGGACACCTTCGGCACTCAGCGCGTGAAGTTGCCGGCCGGCGATTTGGTCCTGTATCCCGGCACCAGCCTGCACAAGGTCAACGCCGTGACCCGCGGTACGCGGTATGCCTCGTTTTTCTGGACGCAAAGCCTGGTCCGTGAAGACAGCCAGCGTGCGCTGCTGTTCGAGATGGACGGGGCGATTCGACAGCTGACCCAGGACATGCCCGACCATCCTTCGCTGATTCGTCTGACCGGCACGTACCACAACCTGTTGCGGCGTTGGGTCGAGGTATGAGTTTCCAACTGCGCCGCGAAGAAGTGCTCGACGGTGATCGGCTCAAAGCCATGCTCGATGAAAGCCCCGCCCGAGCCGCCCAGGCGATTCTGATTGCGGCCCGCGAAGGCGTGCTCGATGCCCAGGCCTTGCTTGGGCAGATTCTGCTGGACGGGCAGGGCATCGCGCAGGATCAGCCGCTGGCCGTGCGCTGGTTCGAGATCGCCGCCAACGGCGGGCACCTGATGGCGCGCAACATGCTCGGTCGGTGTCATGAGCACGGTTGGGGCTGCAACGCCAATGCCACGCTTGCCGCCAGGCATTACCGCCAGGCGGCCGAGGCCGGGCTGGATTGGGCGATGTACAACTACGCCAACCTGTTGGCGACCGGGCGCGGGGTGGTCGAGGATCAGGCGCAAGCGCTGAACCTCTATCGCCGCGCTGCGGAACTGGGCCACGCAAAGTCGATGAACCTGCTGGGGCGCTATCTGGAAGAAGGGCAGGTGTGCCCGGCTGATTCGCAGGCAGCGCGTGACTGGTATCGGCTCTCGGCGGTTGGCGGGGATTTTCGTGGGCAGTTCAGTTATGCCGCGATGCTGGCGGATCAAGGGCAAATCGATGAGGCGTTGGACTGGTTGCGCAAGGCGCTGGCCGGCGGCAATCTGAATTTTTTGCGGGTGGCGAGCAAGACGCTGTTGGACGCGCCAAATCCACACATTCGTGAATTCGCAGCCCTCTATCATCAACGCATGGTTCAGATGAGCGATGAGCGGAGTGTGTCCGGGGTTGTTGAATTGGTTTAAATCACTATGATTGGAAGTTAATCACTTCTAATCGAATTGCCTCGTGGAGACCAGATCATGGCAGCAACCAAAGTATTGACTGCACATGTGCCTATGGAGCTGGCTGATAAAGTCGATCAGATGGCAGCCAGGATGGAACGTTCGCGCGGCTGGATCATGAAGCAGGCGCTTGCCGACTGGATCGATCTGGAGGAGGAGCGAAGCCGACTTACTCGCGAGGCAATGGCTGACGTTGACGCCGGAAGGGTGATTGATCATCAGTCTGTCCAGGCCTGGGCGGAAAGTTTGAGTACTGAAAACCCGTTGCCGGTACCGCGCTGATGGAGTTGAAGTGGACCAGTAAAGCGTTATCGGATCTTGCTCGGCTTTTTGAATTTCTCGCAGTGGTCAACCGCCCAGCAGCAGCGCGCACTGTGCAATCGCTGACTCAAGCCCCTACCACCTTGCTCAGTAATCCGCGAATTGGCGAGCGGATTGAAGAGTTTGAGCCGCGAGATGTGCGCAGACTATTGGTCGGTCATTATGAGATGCGGTACGAGATTCAGGGCTCCACGCTCTACATACTTCGGCTGTGGCATGTGCGGGAAGAGCGGTAGTCAGCTGCTTCGAATGCGTGAAATTCAGGTGTAAAAAAGCCCATGACAGGTCATGGGCTTTTTGTTTTCCGCGTGTAGCGCTTACACGTAGAACGATTTCAGCGGCGGGAAGCCATTGAATTCAACGGCGCTGTAGCTGGTGGTGTAGGCACCGGTCGACAACCAGTACAAACGATCACCGATCGCCAGGTTCAGCGGCAGGCCGTACTTGTAGTTTTCGTACATGATGTCGGCGCTGTCGCAGGTCGGGCCGGCGATGACCACTTCTTCCATCTCGCCTTTCTTCTCGGTCCAGATCGGGAACTTGATGGCTTCGTCCATGGTTTCGATCAGGCCGGAGAACTTGCCCACATCCGTGTACACCCATCGCTCTACCGCGGTACGGGATTTACGCGCGACCAACACCACTTCACTGACCAGGATGCCGGCGTTGGCGATCAGCGAACGGCCGGGTTCGAGGATGATTTCCGGCAGCTCGTCGCCGAAGTCTTCCTTGAGGAAACGGATGATTTCTTCAGCGTAGGTTTCCAGGCTGTTGGTGCGGGTGATGTAGTTGGCCGGGAAGCCGCCGCCCATGTTGATCAGCTTCAGGTGGATGCCGTCTTCTTCTTTCAGGCGTTCGAAGATCACTTTGACCTTGGCAATCGCCGCGTCCCAGACGCTGATGTCGCGCTGTTGCGAACCCACATGGAACGAGATGCCGTAAGGCACCAGGCCCAGGTCACGAGCGAGGATCAGCAGGTCCATGGCCATGTCGGTCTGGCAGCCGAATTTGCGCGACAACGGCCAGTCAGCGGTGGTCGAGCCTTCGGTGAGGATGCGCACGTAGACTTTCGAACCCGGTGCCGCCTTGGCGATGTTGCGCAGGTCGGCTTCGGAGTCGGTGGCATACAGACGCACGCCCTTCTCGTAGAAGTAGCGGATGTCCTTGGATTTCTTGATGGTGTTGCCGTAGCTGATGCGATCCGGGCCAACGCCCTGGTTCATCACTTTGTCGAGCTCGTAGATCGAGGCGATGTCGAAGTTCGAGCCTTTTTCTTTGAGCAGGTCGATGATTTCGACGGCCGGGTTGGCCTTGACCGCGTAGTAGACCTTGGCGAATTCGAAACCGGCGCGCAGGTCGTCATAGGCCTGGCTGATCATCGCGGTGTCGATGACCACGAACGGGGTTTCTTGTTTGTCGGCGAATGCCTTCATTTTGTTGAAGGTATCGCGCGCGAAATAGTCTTCGACGTTGATCGACATGCTTGGGACTCCTACAGGGCAAACAAAAAAATAAATGGGCGCAAATGAACGTCCTCCGTATCCCCACTTTGGTTCGCCTACTTCCCAAGGCATGTCGCCGAAAGCAAAAAGGCCATGGGACGCGGTGCTTTCCCTTGGCCTTGCTGTCTCGTCGTCAGTACTTGAGCCGGATGGATCGTTTCCAGCATGGACGTTCGGCGCGAACTTTAGGGCGTGAGGGGCTTGAGATCAACAAAAAATGTCGCGTTTTTGCACGCATACGTCGTGCGGTCCCGGACATCTACTGATGTAACCGACCTGCATGACAGTGTGATGTTCCCGTAGAAGGGATATTTGATGGGGTTCTGCGGGATTCGTGGTGCCCCATTCGCGAGCAAGCCCGCTCCCACATTTGATCCGCGTTCATCCAGACAACGCCGATCAAATGTGGGAGCGGGCTTGCTCGCGAAGGCGTCGGTCAGGCCACCGCAGCCTCTGCTGGCGAAACAATGCTGGTCTTGCCGCCACGGGACTTGCCGGAACTCAAGTACTCGGCAATCGATTCCTGGGTCACTTCGCCGAGGAACACCCGTTCCGCGTCCATCACCGGCAACCACGAGCGGTTGAACTCGTACATACGCGACAGCAGGATGCGCAAATGCTCGTCGAACGCCGCCGTGGCGTTGAACTCGCGCAGGTATTGCGCGCAGGTCCCGGTCTGCCGGTGCAAGTCGCGACGGCGCACATAACCCAGCGCCTTGTTCTCACTGTCCGTGACCACCACATAACGACGGTCCAGTTCGTCCATCAACTCCAGGGCCTCGGCCACCGGCGTTTCCGGGCTCACCGACGGCGCGTTGTCCGCCGCGTCTTCGGCTTTCACCAGCAACAGGCGCTTGAGGGTGCTGTCCTGGCCGACGAAGCTGCTGACGAACTCGTCCGCCGGGTGGGCCAGCAGGGTGTCCGGGTGATCGACCTGGATCAACTTGCCGCCCCGGAAAATCGCAATCTTGTCGCCGAGCTTGATGGCTTCGTCGATGTCGTGGCTGACCATGATCACGGTCTTGTTCAGCGCGCGCTGCATCTCGAAAAACTCGTTCTGGATCATCTCGCGGTTGATCGGGTCAACCGCACCGAACGGTTCATCCATCAACAACAGCGGCGCATCCGCCGCCAACGCACGAATCACGCCGATCCGTTGCTGCTGACCGCCGGACAATTCACGCGGGTAGCGATTCAGGTATTGCTTGGGTTCAAGCTTGATCATGCTCATCAACTCGCGGGCGCGGTCGTGGCATTTCTGTTTGTCCCAGCCCAGCAGGCGCGGAACGATGGTGATGTTTTCCTCGATGGTCATGTTCGGGAACAGACCGATCTGCTGGATCACATAACCGATGTTGCGACGCAGGGTCACCGCGTCGAGGTCGGTGGTGTCTTCGCCGTTGATCAGGATCTTGCCCGAGGTCGGCTTGATCAGGCGGTTGATCATTTTCAGCGTGGTGCTTTTGCCGCAGCCCGATGGCCCGAGGAACACGCAAATTTCGCCTTCATTGACGGTCAGGCTTACCGAGTCCACGGCTTTCACATCTTTGCCGTTGCTTTGGAAGGTCTTGCTGAGGTTTTGAAGTTCGATCATTTCAGGAGTCCTTTTGGAGTCAGCGTGCGTTGCAGCCATTGCAGAAGCAGGTCGGCGAAGATGGCCAGGAGACTGACCAGCACGGCGCCGACGATCAGCATCGACATGTCGCTGCGGCTGATTGAAGCGAGAATAAGTACACCGAGGCCACCGGCGCCGATGGTCGCGGCGATGGTCATGACACCAATGTTCATGACCACGGCGGTGCGCACACCGGCGAGGATCACCGGCACCGCGATCGGCAGTTCAACCATGCGCAAGCGCTGGGCGAAAGTCATGCCGATGCCGCGAGCGGCTTCGCGAATGCCCGGTTCGACGCCGGTCAGCGCCAGGTAGGTGTTACGCATGATCGGCAGCAGCGAGTACAGAAACACGGCGGTGATCGCCGGCATCGGTCCCAGGCCCTGGCCGAATTTGGAGTAGAACGGCAGCAGCAGGCCGAACAGCGCTATCGACGGCACGGTCAGCAGCACCGTGGCGCTGGCTTGCAGCGGGCCGGCCAGTGTCGGGAAGCGCGTCATCAGGATGCCCAGCGGCACGCCGACCAGAATCGCCAGGGTCACGGCGATGCCGACCAGGGTGATGTGCTGCCACGTCAGGTGCAACACCTGCGGCCAATCGAGATGGGAAAAGGCGTTCAAGAATTCCATAACTTTTCCTCCTCAGTTGATGGGGTGCTGGCGCAGGAAATCGGCGGCAACGGATGAAGGGCTTTCGTGATCGACATCGACCCGCGCGTTCAGCGCGCGCATGGTTTCGTCGTCGAACAACTCGGCCAGCGGTTTGATGTCTTCCGCGAGTTTCGGGTGCGCGTCGAGGTAGACCTGACGCACTACCGGCGCGGCGGTGTAATCCGGGAAGTAATGCTTGTCGTCTTCAAGCAACTTGAGCTTGAAGGCGTTCAAGCGACCGTCGGTGGTGTAGACCAGGCCGGCGAACACTTGGCCGTTACGCAGGGCGGTGTAGACCAAACCCGCATCCATCTGCCGGATGTTTTTGCGGGTCAGGTTCATGCCATAGAGGTCGACCATGCCGTCCAGACCGTCGGAACGGTTGGCGAACTCGGTGTCCAGCGCGACGAGGTGGTTGGTCTTCGCCTCAGCCTGCATCACCGTGTTCAGCTCGCTGATGGTGTTGATCTGCGGATACGCCTTCGCGGTGGTTTCTGGCAGCGCCAGGGCATAGGTGTTGCTGAATTTCGACGGGGTCAGCCAGACCAGGCCTTTTTTCGCGTCGAGTTCCTTCACCTTGACGTAGGACTGAGCGCTGTCGAGCTTGTCCGTGATGTGGTTGTAAGCCACCAGCGATACGCCGGTGTATTCCCACATCAAGTCCAGCTGGCCACTTTCGTGGGCGCTGCGGGCCAGGTTGCTGCCCAGACCGCCGGTCACCTGGGTGTCGTAACCCTTGGTGCGCAGGTATTGGGAAGTGATTTCCGCCAGCAGGGTTTGTTCGGTGAACACCCGGGCGCCGATGCGGATCACCGGTTTTTCAGCGGCTTGGGCCAATCCTGCGAACAGCAGGACGCAGCCCATTAATAAGCTAATTTTCTTCATGTGTATTCCTTTGCCGAGGCTTAAGACGGGCGCAAGCCGCGTTCGAGCCAGAGGCGGCTGGCGAGTGTCACCAGACCGTCGAGCAGCAAGGCCAGCAGGGCGGTGCAGGCCGCGCCGAGCAGCAATTGCGGCTGATTGTTCAGGGCGATGCCGGGGAAAATCAGGCTGCCCAGGCTGTTGGCGCCAATCAGGAACGCCAGCGGTGCAGTACCGACGTTGATCGCCAGGGCCACGCGCACGCCACCGATGATGATCGGCACCGCGTTCGGCAGTTCGACCCGCCACAGCACTTGCGTCGGCGTCATGCCGATGCCGACGGCCGCTTCCTTGAGTGAACCCTGCACATTTTTCAGGCCTTCATAGGTGTTGCGCACGATCGGCAACAGCGAAGCGAGGAACAGGGCGAAGATCGCAGGGCCGCTGCCAATGCCCAGAATCCCCAGGGCGATGGCCAGTACGGCGAGAGGCGGCACGGTGTTGCCGATGTTGAAGATCTGCATGAAGCGTTCAGCGCGGCCCACCATGGTCGGGCGGCTGAGGAAAATACCGGCGGGGATGCCCACAACAAGGGCGGCCAGCATGGAAACAAGGACGAGAATCAGATGAGCTTGCAGGTAAAACAACAAATCGTCGCGGTAATGTTCGATCGTGTTGATGCCAATCCAATGGACCAGCAGGGCCAGGAGAGCGACGACAACCGCACCTCCTATCAGCCCCTTGCCATAGCGAATAGCCACAGGCGGACTCCTTTTGTTCAGTCGGCGGACGCAGTCCCGAGTGGCAAAGCCATTCCTGGCTGCCGGGGTATTAAGCGTTCGCGAGAAGCAGCTCATGCCGACGCGTTCTTCTGTAGGAGCGAGCTCGCTCGCGATGGACGTCAACGATAACGCGTGCTTCCTGAGCAAGCGCGTTGCCTGGATGTTCATCGCGAGCGAGCTCGCTCCTACAGGGGAAGGCGTACGGCGTATCGAGCCATAAGCGCAGCCTCGTCAGGCTAACTTGCTGATTTTTCAGCCCCTGACGCATAGCCGTAACAGGGGAGTGGACGCCTCCACCTTTTAAAAGGTTCCATAATTAAAAGCATTTAGCCACCCCGCATCCCGATCGCCCGTGGGCGAACGGTGGTCCGGAGGTCACGTTTTGGGCTATACTCGCCGCCCTTTTTTGAATCACCTGCCAGGCGATTTCCCATGACCAAACAGGCCGCCGAAGTCGCGAAACGCCGCACTTTCGCCATTATTTCCCACCCCGATGCCGGTAAAACCACCATCACCGAGAAGCTCTTGCTGATGGGCAAGGCGATTGCGATTGCTGGCACGGTGAAATCTCGCAAATCCGACCGCCATGCCACCTCCGACTGGATGGAAATGGAAAAACAACGGGGTATTTCCATTACCACGTCGGTCATGCAGTTCCCGTATCGCGACCACATGATCAACCTGCTCGACACCCCGGGCCACGAAGACTTCTCCGAAGATACCTACCGCACCCTGACGGCGGTCGACTCGGCCTTGATGGTTCTCGACGGCGGTAAGGGTGTAGAGCCACGGACCATCGCGCTGATGGACGTCTGCCGCCTGCGTGACACGCCGATCGTCAGCTTCATCAACAAACTCGACCGTGACATCCGCGACCCGATCGAACTGCTCGACGAAATCGAAGCGGTCCTGAAGATCAAGGCGGCGCCGATCACCTGGCCGATCGGTTGCTACCGCGATTTCAAGGGCGTTTACCACCTCGCCGACGACTACATCATCGTCTACACCGCCGGTCACGGCCACGAGCGCACCGATGTGAAAATCATCGAGAAGCTCGACTCCGATGAAGCCCGCGCGCACTTGGGCGACGAGTACGATCGCTTCGTCGATCAGCTGGAACTGGTGCAGGGCGCCTGTCACGAATTCAATCAACAGGAATTCCTCGACGGCCAACTGACCCCGGTGTTCTTCGGTACTGCACTGGGCAACTTCGGTGTCGATCACGTGCTCGACGCCGTGGTCAACTGGGCGCCGAAACCGCTGGCCCGTGTCGCCAACGAGCGTACCGTGGAACCGGTTGAAGAAAAATTCGCCGGCTTCGTGTTCAAGATCCAGGCGAACATGGACCCGAAACACCGCGACCGTATTGCCTTCATGCGGATCTGCTCCGGCAAGTACGAAAAAGGCATGAAGATGCGCCACGTGCGCACCGGCAAGGACGTGCGGATCGGTGATGCGCTGACGTTCTTCTCCTCCGAGCGTGAGCAGCTGGAAGAAGCGTTTGCCGGCGACATCATCGGCTTGCACAACCACGGCACCATCCAGATCGGCGACACCTTCACCGAAGGCGAAGTCCTCGGTTTCACCGGTATCCCGCACTTCGCCCCGGAACTGTTCCGTCGCGTGCGCCTGCGTGATCCGCTGAAATCCAAGCAACTGCGTCAGGGCCTGCAGCAACTGGCGGAAGAGGGCGCGACCCAGGTGTTCTTCCCCGAGCGCAGCAACGACATCATCCTCGGCGCCGTCGGTGTGCTGCAGTTCGATGTGGTCGCCAGCCGCTTGAAAGAGGAATACAAGGTCGAGTGTTCCTACGAGCCCATCACCGTTTATTCCGCGCGCTGGATCGATTGCGACGATAGGAAGAAGCTCGAGGAGTTCAAGGTCAAGGCTGTGGAAAACCTCGCCATCGACGGCGGCGGTCACCTGACCTACCTGGCCCCGACCCGGGTCAACCTGGCGCTGATGGAAGAGCGCTGGCCAGACGTGAAATTCCGCGCGACGCGTGAGCATCACTAAGCGCTGATCGGCGATACCGAAAACCCCGTTGCGAAAGCTGCGGGGTTTTTTTATTCCTGTAGGAGCGAGCTCGCTCGCGAAAAACGCCAACGATAATGCGCAGTGCCTGATGAAACGCAGCGTCTTGACGTCCATCGCGAGCAAGCTCGCTCCTACAGGTTGTGGGGTGCCCCCGCGATCTATGTGTAAGTCGTTTCTGTAGGTCTTTTCCCCCGATTTCGTAGCTTTACTCTGGTTTTCCGTTATCGGGGTTTTTACCCGCGACAACGAACGCGTCGACGTCTAGGGTTCAGAGAACATTTCGCAAGGAGCGATTTTCCATGAGCAGGAGCACCCGGAACCCATGGCATGACTAGCCGGCTCACGCACCTGATTCGACTCGATGGCTATTTCTGTCCGATGGCCTGGATGCTGGCCGCGTTGCTCTTCATCAATCGGTTGAGCGCCATGGTCAAGCTGTTCATGGCGCTGTACCTGCGTCAGGAACTGGGGCTGACGATTGAAACCGTGGGCTGGTTGTTATCCGGGTACGGGGCCGGGCTGCTGATCGGGTCGATGGTGGGCGGGCTGCTGAGTGATCACGTGTCCACGGCGCGGCTCACCGCTGCGTTGTTTTTCGCCTCAGCCTGGGTCCTGGTGTTGTTGGGGCTGGTCACCGACGTGCGGTTGCTGGCGGGTTTGCTGCTGTTCAGCGGTGTACTCGACGGGGCGATTCGAACACTTCATCAGCGCTTGATCATGGAGTATTGCCCGGTTGCGCAGCGGGCTCGTGCGCAGTCATTGAGCCGTGTTGCGAGGAACCTGGGCATGGCGGGCGCGGGGGTGATGGGTGGGTTCCTGGCGCAGACAGATTTTCGCTGGGTGTTTTTTGTCAGTGCGGCCATGACGCTGTTGGCGTTGTTCTGGTTTGTCCGGGTGACATTTCGTCGACCGGTTCTGCAGCCGGATGAAGGGCCTGACAGTGCGTCGGGCGCCTGCGGACCGTATCGAGACAAACCTTTTCTCTGGTTGTTGGCGGGTGCCGTCTTGCTCGGGATTGCCTTTGACCCGGTCTTCAGCATGCTGGCCAACTATCTGCACGATTTCTACCAGTTGAGTACCGACGTCATTGGGTGGCAATTTGCACTTAATGCAGTGCTGGTGGTGGTGCTGCAAATTCCGTTATCGCACTGGAGTGAGCAGTGGGGCGTGCGCCGGCAACTGCTGGCGGGCAGTGTGTTGTTGGCTGGCGGGCTCGGGATGCTGCCTTTGGGGTCCGGCGTGTTGTACGTCTGCTTGTCGACGGTGATTTGGACGCTCGGCGAAGCGCTGTTCATGCCGCCCTTGAACGTGCTGGTCATGCAGCATGCGCAAGCCGGAAAAAGCGGGCAGTATTTTGGCCTGTTCTTCATGTGCTGGAGTGCGAGCGTGCTGATTTCGCCGGCGCTTGGCGGCCAGTTGTACGGTCATTTTGGTGGGCACAGCGTGTGGCTCGCCAGCGCGGCCATGGCGCTGTTGTCGATACCGCTGTTTTATCAAGCGACGCGTTTGTCGGAGCAGCAACGGGAGCTTTCGTCTACGCGCAGTGAGTCCGCTTCACTTAGCTGATCTGGTTATAGCCGTTATGCAAAACCAATCTCCCTCTCGGCGGCATTCTGTCCATTCGTTAGCGTCCTATCTGGAGAGTCGGGTGAATCGGAACTAGATTTACTCAACGCCAGACACGCACCCATGCTTCACTCAAGAAAGGATGGAATCGGCTATGAGCATTTTTCAACGCATTGTGCTGTTGCTTAAGGTTTTGGTGATGCTGTCCGTGGGCATGTCGGCGGCGTGGGCCGAGTGCGAAGATCACGACAGGCAAGCGTTCAGCGGGCAGGCCGCGCACGGCGGCCAGATGATCGCCAAATCCGAATCGGAACCCGGCGATCAGGGCCAGGGTGGCAGTGCCGATGATGACGATTCGACCACTGACGAACCGGACTCGGATGACGACGACGGCGATAGCCAGACGTAAATGACCGACAAAAGAAAACCCCTTCTGCCGGACTGATGCGCAGTCCAGGCAGAAGAGGTCAGTGAACAGTTCGCCTATCCCTGTGGGAGCGGGCTTGCTCGCGAAGGCGTCATATCAGTCAATATCGATGGCGACTGAAAAACCGCTTTCGCGAGCAAGCCCGCTCCCACATCTTTACGCCGCGCCGTCGAGGAATTGCTCGGCGTAGTGGCAAGCCACCTGGCGGCTGTCGAGCAGGCGCAGGGCCGGCTCTTCAGTGCTGCAGCGCTCGGTCGCGTACGGGCAGCGCTTGTGGAACGCGCAGCCCGACGGCGGGTTCAGCGGGTTGGGCAACTCGCCGACGATCTTGATTTTCGGTTTGTCCGGATCCGGGTGGATGGTCGGCGTCGCCGATAACAGCGCCTGGGTGTACGGGTGCAGGGGACGGGTGTAGATGTCCTCTTTCGGGCCCATTTCCACAGGGCGGCCGAGGTACATCACCATCACGTGGTCGGCGACGTGACGCACCACCGCCAGGTTGTGGGAGATGAACACGTAGGCGGTGTTGAACTCTTGTTGCAGGTCCATGAACAGGTTCAGCACCTGCGCCTGGATCGACACGTCGAGTGCGGAAGTCGGTTCGTCCGCCACCAGCACTTTCGGCTGCAACATCATCGCGCGGGCCAGGGCGATCCGCTGGCGCTGACCGCCGGAGAACATGTGCGGATAACGCTGGTAATGCTCGGGACGCAAGCCCACCTGCTTCATCATCGCCTGGACTTTCTCGCGACGCTCCGAGGCACTGAGGTTGGTGTTGATCAATAACGGCTCTGCGAGCTGATCACCGACTTTCTGCCGTGGGTTCAACGACGCGTACGGGCTCTGGAACACCATCTGCACGTCTTTGCGCAATTGCTTGCGTTCAGCCTTGTTGGCGCCGGCGACTTCCTGCCCGGCGATTTTCAAGGAACCGGAGGACGGCTCTTCGATCAGCGTCAGGGCACGGGCCAGGGTGGATTTGCCGCAGCCCGATTCGCCGACGACCGCGAGGGTCTTGCCGGCTTCCAGTTCAAACGACACACCGTTCAGGGCGCGTACGGTCGCATGGCCCTTGAACAAGCCACGGGACACTTCGTAGTGACGGGTCAGGTCGCGGGCTGTAAGTACGACGGCCATTACGCCACCTCCTGATTCAGCGGGTAGAAGCAGCGGGCGAGGCTGTTGCTTTTCGGGTCGAGCGTCGGACGCTGGGTGCGGCAGTTGTCACGCACATACGGGCAGCGTGGCGACAGCAGGCAGCCTTGCGGACGGTCATAACGACCTGGAACGATGCCCGGCAACGTGGCCAGGCGCGACTCGCCCAGGCTGTGTTCCGGAATGGCCTTGAGCAGCGCTTCGCTGTACGGATGCGCCGGTATGTCGAACAGCTGTGGCACATGACCCACTTCGACCGCTTGGCCGGCGTACATCACGCACACGCGCTGGGCGGTTTCGGCCACGACCGCGAGGTCGTGGGTGATCAACACCAGGCCCATGTTCTGCTCTTTCTGCAACGCCAGCAGCAGGTCCATGATCTGCGCCTGAATCGTGACGTCGAGTGCCGTGGTCGGTTCGTCGGCGATCAGCAGTTTCGGTTCGCCGGCAATCGCCATGGCGATCGCAACGCGCTGGCTCATGCCGCCGGACAGTTGATGCGGGTAGGCGTCCATACGGCTGGCAGCGCCCGGGATTTCCACTTTTTCCAGCAGCTCGATGGCGCGGGCGCGGGCTTGCTTGCCGGACATTTTCAGGTGCAGGCGCAGCACTTCTTCGATCTGGAAACCGACGGTGTAGCTCGGGTTCAGCGCGGTCATCGGGTCCTGGAAGACCATGGCCAGGTCTTTGCCGACGATCTGCCGACGCTGACGGTTGCTCAGTTTGAGCATGTTCTTGCCATCGAAATTCAGGGCGTCGGCGGTGACGATCCCCGGATGTTCGATCAAGCCCATCAGCGCCATCATGGTCACGGACTTGCCGGAACCCGATTCGCCAACGATGGCCAGGACTTCGCCCTTGTCCACGGTAATGTCGAGGCCGTCGACCACCGGAACGGCGTTCTTGTCGCCGAAGCGAACGTTGAGATTCTTGATTTCTAACAGTGACATTTGAATCTCCTCAGGCGGCGTTCTTGAGTTTCGGGTCCAGCGCATCGCGCAGGCCGTCGCCCATCAAGTTGATTGCCAGCACGCTGAGCAAAATGGTCAAACCAGGCAGACTTACCACCCACCAGGCGCGTTCGATGTAGTCGCGAGCCGAAGCCAGCATGGTGCCCCACTCAGGGGTTGGCGGTTGTACGCCAAGGCCGAGGAAGCCCAGTGCGGCGGCATCGAGAATCGCCGAGGAGAAGCTCAAGGTCGCCTGAACAATCAGCGGCGCCATGCAGTTGGGCAGCACGGTGACGAACATCAGGCGCGGCAGAGTGGCACCGGCCAGGCGTGCGGCGGTCACGTAGTCGCGGTTCAGTTCGCCCATCACCGCGGCGCGGGTCAGGCGGACATAGGACGGCAGGGACACCACAGCGATGGCGATCACGGTGTTGATCAGGCCAGGGCCGAGGATGGCGACAATCGCCACGGCCAGCAGCAGGGACGGCAGGGCCAGCATGATGTCCATCAGACGCATGATGGTCGGGCCGAGCAAGCGCGGGAAGAACCCGGCGAACAGACCCAAAAGGATCCCCGGAATCAGCGACATCACCACCGACGACAAGCCGATCATCAAGGACAGGCGCGAACCGGTGATCAAGCGCGACAGCAGGTCGCGACCGAGTTCATCGGTGCCGAGCAGGAATTGAATCTGCCCGCCTTCCAGCCAGGCTGGCGGGGTCAGCAGGAAGTCGCGGAACTGCTCGCTCGGGTTATGCGGCGCAACCCAAGGGGCGAAGATCGCGCAGAAAATCACCAGCAGCATGAACATCAGGCCGGCGACGGCGCCTTTGTTCTTGGAGAACGCTTGCCAGAATTCTTTGTACGGGGACGGATACAGCAGGCTTTGATCGACTGTTACCGCTTGATTTGGAGTTGCAGCTGGGGTGGTCATGGTCATGATGATCTCAGCGCTGGTGACGGATGCGTGGGTTGGCAAAGCCGTAGAGGATGTCCACCACGAAATTGACCACAATCACCAGGCAGGCGATTAACAGGATGCCGTTCTGCACCACGGGATAATCCCGTGCGCCAATGGCTTCGATCAGCCATTTGCCGATGCCCGGCCAGGAGAAAATGGTTTCGGTCAGGACGGCGCCGGCGAGCAAGGTGCCGACTTGCAGGCCGACCACGGTCAGTACCGGAATCAGCGCGTTGCGCAGGCCATGGACGAACACCACGCGCGACGGCGACAGGCCTTTGGCGCGGGCGGTACGGATGTAGTCTTCACGCAGTACTTCAAGCATCGAAGAACGGGTCATCCGCGCAATCACCGCCAGCGGAATGGTGCCCAGCACAATGGCCGGCAGGATCAGGTGATGCAGGGCATCGAAGAACGCACCGACGTCATCGGCCAGCAGCGTATCGATGAGCATGAAGCCGGTCCGCGGCTCGATGTCATAGAGCAGGTCGATCCGCCCGGACACCGGGGTCCAGCCCAGCGACACCGAGAAGAACATGATCAGGATCAGGCCCCACCAGAAGATCGGCATCGAATATCCCGCCAGGGAGACGCCCATCACCCCATGGTCGAACAGGGATCCTCGCTTGAGTGCCGCGATCACCCCGGCCAAAAGGCCCAGGATGCCGGCGAACAACAGGGCGGCCATGGACAGTTCCAGGGTCGCGGGGAATAGCGAAGTGAATTCGCTCCACACGCTTTCACGGGTACGCAGGGATTCACCGAGGTCGCCGTGGGCCAACTTGCCGATGTAGTCCAGGTATTGGGCATACAACGGTTTGTTAAGGCCAAGGCGTTCCATTGCCTGAGCATGCATTTCGGGGTCGACGCGACGTTCGCCCATCATCACTTCCACGGGGTCGCCAGGAATCATGCGAATCAACGCGAAAGTCAGCAAGGTGATGCCGAAGAACGTGGGGATCAATAACCCCAGTCGGCGGGCAATAAAACTAAACATCTTGTGGTGTACCTCATCAGCCGGTTAGGCGTGCCCGGCATTCCTGGGTCAGGAATGCCGGTAGTTTCTTATCTACTTCACCTGGGTGGTGGCGAAGTTATTAGTGGTGAGCGGGCTAATGTGATAGCCCTCTACGTTGTTGCGCATTGCGGTGAACATACGGGTGTGCGCCATGCTGATCCATGGCTGGTCCTGATTGAAAATCTCCTGTGCTTGCTCGTAGAGCGCTGCGCGTTCCGCCGGGTTAACTTTAGCCCGAGCTTCATCGATCAGCGTCTGGAACTTCTCATTGCACCAGCGCGCGTAGTTTTCGCCGTTTTTGGCCGCCTCGCAACTGAGCATAGGCGTCAGGAAGTTATCCGGGTCGCCGTTATCACCCGCCCATCCGGCGGAAACCATGTCGTGCTCGCCATTTTTCGCGCGTTTGAGCATTTCGCCCCATTCCATGACGCGAATATCGACCTTGATCCCGACCCGCGCCAGGTCCGACTGCATCATCTGCGCGCCCAGCATAGGGTTAGGGTTGGTCGGGCCGCCACCGTTACGGGTGAACAGGGTGAATGTGGTGCCTTCCGGTACACCGGCTTCCTTGAGCAGGGCGCGCGCCTTGTCCAGGTCGTGGGCCGGGTTCTTCAGGGTGTGGTTGTAGCCCAGCAGGGTGTCCGGGTACGGGTTGACCGCCGCCGTAGCATTGCCTTTGCCGAACAGCGCATTGACGTAGGCTTCCTTGTCGAAGGCGATGTCGATGGCTTTGCGCACCCGCACATCGCTCATGTACTTGTGCGAGGTGTTCATGGCGACGTACGAAACGGTCATCGCGTTCAGTTCGTCAACTTTCAGGTTGGTGTCTTTCTTGATGCTCGGGATGTCATCCGGTTTCGGATACAGCGCGATCTGGCACTCGTTTGCCTTGAGCTTTTGCAGGCGCACGTTGTTGTCGGTGGCGATGGCCAGGATCAATGCGTCAGCCGGTGGCTTGCCACGGAAGTAATCCGGGTTGGCCTTGAAGCGAACCTGGGCGTCCTTGTTGTAGCGCTGGAAGACGAACGGGCCGGTGCCGACCGGTTTGTTGTTGAGGTCGCCGGTCTTGTTCGCCTTGAGCAGCTGGTCGGCGTATTCGGCGGAGTAGATCGAGGAGAACGCCATGGCGATGTCGGCCAGGAACGGCGCTTCACGACGGGTCAGGGTGAACGTGACCGTGTTGTCGTCGATCTTCTCGACACTTTTCAGCAGTTCCTTGAAGCCCATGCTTTCAAAGTACGGGAAGCCCACGCTCGACAGTTTGTGCCATGGATGGTTTGGGTCCAGCTGACGCTGGAAGCTCCAGACCACGTCGTCGGCATTCATGTCGCGGGTCGGCTTGAAGTAGTCGGTGGTGTGGAACTTGACGCCTTTACGCAGGTGGAACGTGTAGGTCAGGCCGTCTTCGCTGATGTCCCAGGAGTCGGCCAGTGCCGGAATCACTTCAGTGGTGCCAGGCTTGAAATCCGCCAGGCGATTGAAGATGGTTTCGGCCACCGCATCGGCTGTGACTGCAGTCGTGTACTGGACCATGTCGAAGCCTTCCGGACTGGCTTCGGTGCACACCACCAGGGGTTTGGCCGAGACGCCAACAGCGACACTCAGCAACGCGGCCGCAATGGCCGCACGTAGGGGAAGCATTTTCATCAAGAGCCCTCTGCAATCGGTTAAAGGACAAAAGCCGAACGGCCGATTCATCATTGAATCAACCGTTCGGCAGGTGCATTACAGGATGTTGAACGGGATGGTGGTCACGAGACGGAACTCGTTGATGCTGCCATCAGCCTGGTTTTCGCTGGCGCGGTGGGCGGTGTAGGTCGCGCGGATAGCGGTGGCCTTGAGCGGGCCGCTCTGCACCGCGTACGAAGCACCGATACCGTATTCGTAGTGGTGTTCGCCGTCCTGAATCTGGATACCGTCGTAACCCTTGCCTGCTACGCCTTGGTTGCCGTTGTAGTGAGTACCGTCGATACCCCAGCCGCGAGCCTGGTAGATGTTGAACTTCAGGCCTGGCACACCGTATTCGGCCATGTTCAGACCGTAGGCAATCTGGAAGGACTTCTCGTTCGGGCCGTTGAAGTCCGACAGCAGGGAGTTGGCCAGGTAGATGCCGTTGGTTTCGTGCAGGTAGTCGAAGTACTCGTTACCGTTCACTTCCTGATAAGAGAAGGTCAGGCTGTGGGCTTGGTGAGTCAGGCCGAACGACAGGGAGTAGGTGTCGTTATCGATTTCGCCCAGTTTGGCCGAACCTGAATCGACAGTTTTGTAGTAGTTCAGGCCGGTGGTCAGGCTCAGAACCGAGCTGTCACCCAGCACGTGGGTGGCGCCGAAGTAGTACTGGTTCCACAGGTCTTCAGCCTGGGTGCCCCAGAGGCTGGTGGTCAGGCTGGCGAAGGGTGTGTAAGTGATGCCGCCGGTGTTGACGTGACCGGTTTCAGCATCGGAGTTGCCGTACTCGGAGCGGAATTTGCTCAGGCTTTCTTCGGTACGCGGCGAAACGCGGTCAAAGGAGCCCAGGTCGAAGGCCAGGTTGTTCAGCTCTTCGCTGTGGATCGCCACGCCTTCGAAGCTCGAAGGCAACGGACGGTTACCGATCACATCGACCTGAGGGCTGCTGAAGTTCATGCGGCCAGCGGTCAAGGTGGTGTTGGAGACACGGGCCTTGATGTTGGCCAGGCCGATTTTGCTCCACTGACCTTGAGCGTCGCCGCCTTCTTTGGTCAGGGTGCGGTTGTTGCCCGCGCCTGGACGAGTGCCCGGTGCGCCACCGTTGTTGGAGGCCAGGTTCTCGCGATCACGTTCCAGCGCAATGGCGTTGTAGGCCGCTACTTCGGTGCTGAAACCCACGGTGCCTTCGGTGAAGCCCGAGTTGTACTTGACGATGGTGCCCTGTACCCAGTTGATACGACGATCAGTCGGAGTCGACACGCCATCTTTTTGATAGGCGAACTTGCCACCACGTTTCAGTTGTTCGTTGGCATACCAGTTACGGGTGCTGCCGGTCACCGTGCTGCCTTCGATAAAGCCGGTTGCATCGGCTTGAGCACTTTTGGTGTTGACCGTCACCGGGGTGAATGCCTGGCTTTGGGTTTCTGCGTACGCCGAGGCGGTGACGCTGCTGATGGCCAAGGCCAATAACGCGGTGCTGCTCAGTTTCATGGGTGAAGCTCCTTACTTTCTTTTTTTTATGCCGGTCTTTTTTTGTGATCCGACTATTGGTTTAGAACTCATTCATGGCATCGCAAACGTTTGCTGTAGGCCGGATTGGCGATTTACGGCAATACGCTTGCGTGGGGGCGCAAAGCGCCCCCAGCGGTTCTGGCTAATCGGTTATTTTTCTATGCTGACACCCGAGAACACGTTACGACCGAAAGGACTCACCTTGAAGCCTTCGATTTTGGCGCTCAACGGCTGGTTGACCGTCGAGTGGGCGATTGGCGTCATCGGCACCTGCTGCTTGAGGTACTGCTGCGCCTGTTTGTAGAGCACGGTGCGCTGGTCGCGGTCGGTAACGACTTTGGCCTGCTTGATGAACTTGTCGTACGCCGGATCACACCACATGGAGTAGTTGTTGCCGCCGATGGCGTCACAGCTATAGAGCGTGCCGAGCCAGTTGTCCGGGTCCCCGTTGTCACCGGTCCAGCCGATCAGGCTGATGTCGTGCTCGCCGTTCTTGGTGCGCTTGATGTACTCGCCCCATTCGTAGCTGACGATCTTGACCTTGAGACCGATCTTCGCCCAGTCAGCCTGGAGCATTTCGGCCATCAACTTGGCGTTGGGGTTGTACGGACGCTGGACCGGCATGGCCCAGAGGGTGATTTCGGTGCCTTCTTTCACGCCGGCAGCCTTGAGCAGTTCCTTGGCTTTTTCCGGGTTGTAGGCGGCGTCTTTGATGGTGTCGTCGTAGGACCACTGCGTCGGCGGCATGGCGCCGACTGCCAGCTGACCGGCACCTTGATAGACGGCGTTGAGGATGCCTTGCTTGTTCACCGCCATGTCCAGCGCCTGGCGCACTTCGAGCTGGTCGAAAGGCTTGTGGCGCACGTTGTAGGCGATGTAGCCGAGATTGAAACCGGGCTTCTCGATGAGCTTGAGTGTCGGGTCGTTCTTCAGCGCGGTGACATCGGCAGGGCGCGGGTTCAGGGTGATCTGGCACTCGTTGGCCTTGAGCTTTTGCACCCGTACCGAAGCATCGGTATTGATGGCGAAAATCAGGTTGTCGAGTTTGACCCGGCTCGGATCCCAGTACTGCGGGTTGCCGGTGTAGCGGATGTTGGAGTCTTTCTGGTAGCTCTTGAACACGAACGGGCCAGTGCCGATCGGTTTCTGGTTGATCTCGCTCGGCTTGCCTTCGGCCAGCAGTTTGTCGGCATATTCGGCGGACAGGATGGCGGCGAAGCTCATGGCGATGTTCTGGATGAACGCGGCGTCGACGCTGTTGAGCGTCATGACCACGGTCAGCGGCCCGGTCTTCTCGACCTTGGCGATGTTCTTGTTCAGGCTCATCCCGTTGAAATACGGGAACTCGGTTGGATACGCCTTACGGAAAGGTTGCTGCGGGTCGAGCATACGATTAAACGTAAAGAGCACGTCATCGGCATTGAAATCACGAGTCGGCGTGAAGTATTTGGTCGTGTGAAATTTCACCCCTTCGCGCAGGTGAAAGGTGTACTTGAGGCCGTCCTCGGAAATATCCCAGCGAGTGGCCAGGCCTGGTACGACGTTGGTGGCGCCTTTTTCAAACTCTGCCAGTCGGTTGTACAGCGGTTCGGCGGCGTCGTTATCGGTCGAGGTCGTGTACTGCGCGGTGTCGAAGCCAGCGGGGCTGCCTTCGGAGCAGAACACCAGGCTGTTATTGGCGGCCTGGCTGACTGAAGCGGCGGCCAACAGGCCGGTGCCCAGCAATGCGGATAAAACCAAGGTATGGCGCATGACGCTCCCTTTCTCTTTCTTAGTGTTTTTCAATGAGCCACGGTCCCGTCCGCGGACGAGGGGGCTTCACTGATCTCAAACCATGACGTGCAGCAGACCGATGGCCCACGAAAAAACTGGTCGGATCCCGACGGTATGAACCGTGGGTCCGGCAGTAAATGCGAAAAGCCTGAAAGACTCGTAGGAAAAGGCAATACGTCCTAACGCGCTGCTGTGGTACGCAGTGGATTTGGATGTAGGCGAATTCCTGCTTTCTCGGTAGATAAAGCAACGGCGACGTCAAAAACGTCGCCGTTGCAACACCTTACTTGCTGACGCTGACGCCGTAGAAGGAGTTCAAGCCGAATGGGCTGATCTTGAAGTCCTGCACGTTGTCGCGCATGGGTTGGAACACCGTCGAGTGAGCGATAGGTGTCATTGGAACGGCGTCCTTGAGGACGTGTTGCGCCTGTTTGTACAGTTCGGTGCGCTTGCCCTGATCGGTCGTGCGCTTGGCTTCTTTGACGATGCCGTCAAACTTCTTGTCGCACCACTTGGAGAAGTTGTTGCCGCTGAGCGAGTCGCAGCCGAACAGCACGTTCAGCCAGTTGTCCGGATCACCATTGTCGCCGCTCCAGCCAATCAGCATCGCCTGGTTCTCGCCGCCCTTGGAGCGCTTGATGTACTCGCCCCATTCGTAGCTGACAATGTTGACCTTGAGGCCGATTTTCGCCCAGTCGGACTGCAGCATTTCAGCCATCAGTTTAGCGTTCGGGTTGTACGGACGCTGAACCGGCATGGCCCACAGAGTGATCTGGGTGCCTTCCTTGACGCCTGCTTCCTTGAGCAGCTCCTTGGCTTTCTCAGGGTCGTACTTGGCGTCCTTGATGGTCGTGTCGTAGGACCACTGGGTTGGAGGCATGGCGTTGACCGCCAGTTGACCTGCACCCTGGTAAACCGAGTCGATGATCTGCTGCTTGTTCACCGCCATGTCCAGCGCCTGACGTACCTTCAGCTCGGCCAACGGGTTGGCGTCGGTGCGGCCCTTGAGTACTGGCATAACGTTGTAGGCGATGTAACCGAGGTTGAAACCAGCCTGGTTAGGCACTTTCAGCGTCTTGTCTTCCTGAAGCGCCTTCAGGTCGGCCGGACGTGGGAACAGAGTGATCTGGCACTCGTTCTTCTTCAACTTCTGGATACGCACCGACGGGTCGGTGGTGATCGCGAAGATCAGGTTGTCGATCTTGACGTCATCAGGCTTCCAGTAGTCCTTGTTCCCGGTGTAGCGGATGTTGGAGTCTTTCTGGTAGCTCTTGAACACGAACGGGCCAGTGCCGACCGGCTTCTGGTTGATGTCGGCGGCTTTGCCTTCCTTGAGCAGCTGGGCAGCGTACTCGGCGGACTGCACCGACGCGAAACTCATCGCCATGTTCTGAATGAACGCAGCATCCACTTCTTTGAGGGTGAACTTGACGGTGTGGTCGTCGACTTTATCGATCTTGGTGATGTTGGTATCCATCCCCATGTCGGTGAAGTACGGGAATTCGGTCGGGTACGCTTTGCGGAACGGATCATCCTTGTTAATCATGCGATTAAAGGTGAACAGCACGTCGTCGGCGTTGAACTCACGAGTGGGCTTGAAGTATGGCGTGGTGTGAAACTTGACGCCTTCACGCAGGTGGAAGGTGTACGTCAGGCCATCATCGGAGATGTCCCACTTGGTTGCCAGGCCAGGAATAACGGCGGTGCCGCCGCGCTCGAACTGAGTCAGGCGGTTGAACATGGTTTCTGCAGAGGCGTCGAAGTCGGTTCCGGTGGTGTACTGACCAGGATCAAAACCGGCCGGGCTCCCTTCGGAGCAAAACACCAGGTTAGTCGCCGCTTGGGCGAAAGGTGCGCTGGCTAATAAGCCCGCGCCGACTAAAAACGGAATGACCGCGTGTTTAAGCATGGTGGCCTCATGATTTGTTGTCATTTTTGGAATTTGAGGACGACCTCGTGAGTCGTGCCTGCGGATACTTATGCAGGGGCCGTACCCAATGCAAGATGCAGAGCGGCTACAAGCCTTAAACAGTGGCACGAACGTACCTTAATGTCGCATATGTATAAATTGACGCGCATTTGACCGTTTGCGCGGGTTTTTTTCGGTGCAAACCGCGCACTTGCAAGGGGCGGCCGGGGTGGCGCGCGCACCCGGTTGGGGCGGGGTGTTACTTATTTATACCTACCCTGTAGAAAGGTGTGAGGCCGACTGGGCTGATCTTGAAATCGGTGAACTGTGCACCGCCGCAGTGCAGTTTGATCTTGGCGGCCTGGTAGCCGACCATGCTCTTTTTCAGGTGTACATATCCGTTATTTTGGTAACGGCGGCTATGGGTTACGCCCTTACGGCGTGTCACTTGGAAGAGCCCCAAGTAACCAAGGGCTTTTGCCCCTTTCGTTCGGTGCCTCGCCTAGGCTCGGCATGCCCTCGCTCCGGTCCTGCTCCGTGGGCCCGCCGCCATCGGCCATCCATGGCCGGGGGCGGCTAACCCGGCATCCATGCCGGGTTGCCCACTGCGCAGAACCTGCGCTCGGCCTCTCGATGGGACGGTGCGTCAAAATCAAAAGCGACAGGCGAGCTAACGCTCGACCTTGAGTGGTGAAAATCAAAAGCGTACGCCGCTTCTGATTTTCTGTAGGAGCGAGGCTTGCCCGCGAAGGCGGCCTCATAGCCAACCAATCCCTCACAGATGCACACCGTCCAACTGTAGGAGCGAGGCTTGCCCGCGAAGGCGGCCTTATAGCCGACCAATCCCTGACAGATGCACACCGTCCAAATGTGGGAGCGAGCCTGCTCGCGATGGCGGTCGGCCAGTCAGCACACAACCCGACTGACCCACCCCAGCATCAAGGCATCAACACTTCAATCGAACCATCCGCCGTCATGCTGACCTGACTGGTGCCCGCTTCGACTTCCGGGGTCACCGGGGCGGCATCCATGCTCGCGGCCTTCATCATCATCGGCCCGCGCATGTACGGCTGTGGATAACCGTTGCTGTTCAGGTTCAGGTTGACGATTTTGTAGCTCTTGCCGCCGAGGGCGTCGGTGGCCAGTTGGGCGCGGGCTTTAAAGGCGGTAACGGCGTCTTTGAGCAACGCGTCTTCGCTGGCCTTGCGGGTTGGCGTGGCGATGGCGAAGTCCATGCCGCCCATTTTCAGGTCGGTGAGCAGTTCGCCAGTCAGTTTCGACAGGGCAGCGAAGTCGGCGCTTTCCAGGCGCAGTTCGGCGCGTTCGCGCCAGCCGGTGATTTTCTGGCCTTTGGTGTCGTAGATCGGGTAGCTGTTGCGGCTGCCCTGGCGCAGAGTGATGTCTTTGACCTGTTTGGCCTGGGCCAATGCCTTGTTCATGGTGGTGCTGACGTCGGCGGCGAGTTTGGCCGGGTCGGTGTTCTGTTCTTCGGTGTAGAGGGTCACGATCATCAGGTCGCGGGCCACTTCCTGACTGACTTCGGCGCGCAGGGAAATCTGGTTGTAATGAAGCTCGTCGGCGGCCAGGGCCGGGAGGCTGGCGACGGTGCCAACGCTGAGGGCAAGAAGGGCGGCGCTGCGGCGGAACGTGTGCATGAAAACTCCTTGGGCAATGCGCAGGTGTCAGGGTCCGAGCCTGCGTGAAACCATCAGACTCTAGCTTTAATGATCCGGTTCGCACAGTTACAACTTCTATACAGATCGTAGGTGGCCGCTTCGCGACCATTCGCGGGCAAGCCTCGCTCCTACAAGTCCGTGTCGTTCCCACAATATTTCGCCGACGCGATCCTGTAGGAGCGAGGCTTGCCCGCGAAGGCATTTTTGCAGACGCAGCAAACCTCTCCGCCCTGTGGCCGTTTGCCGCACTTTTGCCTGCCAGCCCCCGCGCTTGGTTATACTCCCGGCGATCCGCCTGCAGCGCTCATCAGGAGAGCTCATGCTCGCCGCCGTTCAAATCACTTCCGCTACCCGCCAGAACCTCTGGCGGCTGACGTTCATCCGCACCTTGGTGCTGGCCGCCCAGGCCGGTTCCGTAGGCCTGGCCTACTGGCTCGACTTGCTGCCGCTGCCCTGGTTTCAACTGGCCGCGACCCTCGGTTGCTCGATGCTGCTATGCGCGTTCACGGCGATCCGCCTGCGTACCTCGTGGCCCGTCACCGAACTCGAATACGCCGTGCAACTGGCCTGCGACCTGTTTATCCACAGTGCCTTGCTGTATTTCTCCGGCGGGTCGACCAACCCGTTCGTCTCTTATTACCTGGTGCCGCTGACCATCGCCGCCGTAACGCTGCCGTGGCGTTATTCGGTGATTCTGTCCGGCATCGCGTTGACGATGTACACCCTGCTGCTGGCGCGCTTCTACCCGCTGCAAACCTTCCCGATCGCTCGGGAAAACCTGCAGGTCTACGGGATGTGGCTGAGTTTCGCCCTGGCGGCGGCAGTCATCACGTTCTTCGCCGCGCGCATGGCCGAAGAGCTACGCCGTCAGGAAGAATTGCGGGCCATCCGTCGCGAAGAAGGCCTGCGCGATCAGCAACTGCTGGCCGTCGCGACCCAGGCCGCCGGCGCCGCCCATGAATTGGGCACACCGTTGGCGACCATGAGCGTGTTGCTCAAGGAAATGCGTCAGGATCATCATGACCCGATGTTGCAGGACGACCTGAGCGTGCTGCAGGATCAGGTAAAACTGTGCAAAGAGACCTTGCAGCAGTTGGTTCGGGCCGCGGAAGCCAATCGCCGCTTGGCGGTGGAAATGCAGGACGTCACCGACTGGCTCGACGAAGCGCTGAACCGCTGGCACCTGATGCGTCCGGAAGCCAGTTACCGTTTCCAGCGGCTCGGCCAAGGCGCCGTGCCACGCATGGCGCCGCCGCCGGACTTGACCCAGGCGCTGCTGAATTTGCTCAACAACGCCGCCGATGCGTGCCCCGAAGGGCTGCAAGTGACGCTGGACTGGAATGCCGAGGACCTGACCATCAGCATCCGCGACCACGGTGCCGGTGTGCCGTTGGCCATCGCCGAGCAGATCGGCAAACCGTTTTTTACCACCAAGGGCAAAGGTTTCGGCCTGGGCCTGTTTTTGAGCAAGGCCAGCGTGACACGCGCCGGCGGCTCAGTGAAACTCTACAGTCATGAGGAAGGTGGCACGCTGACCGAGCTGCGCCTGCCCCGTGTCGCCCGAGGAGACGAACATGAGTGACGAGATTCAAGTCGAAGGCGAAGGCGAAGAACTGCCGCATTTGCTGCTGGTCGACGACGACGCAACGTTCACCCGAGTGATGGCCCGCGCCATGGCCCGTCGCGGTTTTCGCGTGAGCACCGCCGGTTCCGCCGAAGAAGGCCTGACCATCGCCCAGGCCGACCTGCCGGACTACGCCGCACTGGACCTGAAAATGGACGGCGATTCCGGCCTGGTGTTGCTGCCCAAGCTGCTCGAGCTGGACCCGGAAATGCGCGTAGTGATCCTCACCGGTTACTCGAGCATCGCCACCGCTGTCGAGGCGATCAAACGCGGCGCCTGCAATTACCTGTGCAAACCGGCCGACGCCGACGACGTGCTGGCCGCGCTGCTTTCCGAGCATGCCGACCTCGACACCCTGGTGCCGGAAAACCCGATGTCGGTGGACCGCCTGCAGTGGGAGCACATCCAGCGCGTGCTCACCGAGCACGAAGGCAACATCTCCGCCACTGCCCGCGCCTTGGGCATGCACCGCCGCACGTTGCAGCGCAAGTTGCAGAAGCGTCCCGTTCGTCGCTGAACCTGCGCTGAACGAATGCCGGCCGTTCCTCGCGATAAACCGAACCGATCATCTATGATCGGTTCGTGTGTGTTCTTTTCTTTATCGAGCCTTATCCATGAATCAGAACGCTGAATATTCCGCGGTCAACGATGCTGTGCGCGGGCAGTTTTTTCGCAAAGTCTGGGCGATGACCACGCCTTACTGGCGCAGCGAAGAGAAGGTCAAGGCCTGGACGCTGCTGATCGCGGTGATTGTGCTGTCGCTGGTCAGCGTCGGTATCTCGGTGTGGTTCAACACCTGGTACAAAGATTTTTACAACGCGCTGCAAAAGAAGGATGAAGCTGCGTTTTGGCAGTTGATTCTGTATTTCTGCGCGATTGCGGCCGTGGCGATTGTCGGTGCGGTGTACCGGCTCTACCTGACCCAAATGCTGACCATCCGCTGGCGGGCCTGGCTGACCGAAAAGCATTTCGCGCGCTGGCTCGGCAACAAGAATTACTACCAGCTGGAGCAGGGCGGTTACACCGATAACCCGGACCAGCGGATTTCCGAAGACCTCAACAGCTTCACCTCGAACACGCTGGAGCTGGGCATTGGTTTGCTGCGCAACATTGTCAGCCTGGTGTCGTTCTCAATCATTCTGTGGGGCGTATCGGGCAGTATCGAAGTGCTCGGTTTCACCATTCCCGGTTACATGTTTTGGTGTGTGCTGGTCTACGCCGTGGTCGGTAGCTGGCTGACTCATTTGATCGGTCGTCGCCTGATCGGCCTGAACAACCAACAACAACGCTTCGAAGCCGACCTGCGTTTCTCCATGGTTCGTGTTCGGGAAAATGCCGAAAGCATTGCGTTGTACAACGGCGAGCCAAATGAGAATCGGCGCTTGAGCAGCCGTTTCGGCCTGGTCTGGCATAATTTCTGGGACATCATGAAAGTGTCCAAGCGCCTGACTTTCTTCACCGCCGGTTATAGCCAGGCCGCCATCATCTTTCCGTTCATGGTCGCCGCACCGCGTTATTTCGCGGGCAAGATCGAACTGGGTGAGCTGATGCAAATCAGTTCGGCGTTCGGCAACGTGCAAGAGAGTTTCAGCTGGTTTATCAGCGCGTATCAAAACCTCGCTGCGTGGCGCGCCACCTGTGATCGTCTGTTGAGTTTCCATCAGGCCATGCGCGACAACGAAGAGCGGGTGCCGGCGATCGATGTGCAGAATCAAGGTGACGCGCTAAAGGTGCACAACCTCGGCCTCGACCTGGCGGATGGTCGCCACCTGCTGACCAACGCTGACATGACCGTGGAGGAGGGCGAGCGCGTGATGCTCAGCGGTCGTTCCGGCAGCGGCAAGTCAACCTTGCTGCGAGCGATGGGGCATTTGTGGCCGGCGGGCCACGGCAGCATTCGTTTGCCGGCGGCGCGTTATCTGTTCCTGCCGCAAAAGCCGTATCTGCCGATTGGCACCTTGCGTGAGGCGCTGAGTTATCCACAGCCTGGCGAAACCTACCCCAACGAGCGCTATGGGCACGTGCTGGAAGCCTGTCGCTTGCCGCACCTGGTGGCACGTCTGGATGAAGCCAATCACTGGCAGCGCATGCTGTCGCCGGGTGAACAGCAACGGCTGGCCTTCGCCCGTGCGCTGCTGTATGCGCCGCAATGGCTGTACATGGACGAGGCCACCTCGGCGATGGATGAAGAAGATGAAGCGTCGCTGTATCAGGCGTTGATCGATGAGATCCCGGGGCTGAGCATTGTCAGCGTCGGCCATCGCAGCAGCCTGAAGCGTTTCCATCCACGACACGTCCGCATCGACAACGGCCATCTGGTGGATCAGACCGTGACCGCCTGAACACCACACCCCTTGTAGGAGCGAGGCTTGCCCGCGAAGGCCATCACACGGTTCCAATCAGGGACCGCGTCATCGTTCTTCGCGGGCAAGCCTCGCTCCTACAAGGGCGGTGGGTGATCGTACAACCCGCTTGCGCTATGATGCGGTTTCAGCCGAATTTTTTCGAGAAAGACGTTCACCATGGAAAACCCGATCGACGCACCTCGCCTCCCTCGCAAGCGCCGCAGCCTCGCTCAGGAACTGGTGACCGTGCTGTCCGAGCAGATCCGCGACGGTCACCTCAAACGCGGCGACAAATTGCCCACCGAGTCGGCGATCATGGATGCCCATGGCGTCAGCCGCACCGTGGTGCGCGAAGCGATTTCCCGTTTGCAGGCGGCCGGGCAGGTGGAAACCCGCCACGGCATCGGCACCTTCGTTCTCGACACCCCGAGCCCGAGCGGTTTTCGGATCGACCCGGCGACTGTGGTGACCTTGCGTGATGTGCTGGCGATTCTGGAGTTGCGCATCAGCCTCGAAGTGGAATCCGCCGGCCTCGCCGCACAACGTCGCAGCCCTGAGCAGTTGGCGTTGATGCGTGCCGCGCTGGATGCATTGAATGAAAGTGCTTCCCACGCCAGTGATGCGGTGGCTTCGGATTTCCAGTTCCACCTGCAAATCGCCCTGTCGACCGGCAACCGCTACTTCACTGACATCATGACTCACCTGGGCACCAGCATCATTCCGCGCACGCGGCTGAACTCGGCGCGGCTGGCCCATGATGATCAGCAGCACTACATGAGTCGTTTGAGTCGTGAGCACGAAGAGATTTACGACGCGATCGCCCGCCAGGATTCCGATGCGGCGCGCGCGGCGATGCGCTTGCACCTGACCAACAGTCGCGAACGGTTGCGGCATGCGCATGAAGAGGCAGAGGCGCAGCGGGGGTAGGTTTTCTGATGGGGTGATTTATTGCCTGACAGGCCGCTTTCGCGAGCAAGCCCGCTCCCACATTTGATCTCTGGTGTTCATAAATTTTGTGTGCACAGATGATCCAGTGTGGGAGCGGGCTTGCTCGCGAAGAGGCCAGCAGCCGTTACGCTACGGCTTCAGCCTGTCCTGAGAATCGAACGATCCACCCGCACCGCCAATTCACCAGTCCTGGGTTTGGCATCAAACACCACATTCCCCAACTCACCCACCACCGCCCGAGCAATCGGCACTCCCTTGGCCAACAACTCCAACGGCGCGCCCTTCATCGATTGCCCCGAAGCCAATTCCAGTTTCAATTTAATCGTCATCTTCGATCTCCTTATCAGGCCACGTTGCCAGTCGGTTGGTAATCTTTGAGCAGCAGGTACGTGCTCCAGCCCCACCAATCGTCAACAGTGGCGGTGTCGTTCAGGTTGTTGACGTCCTTGCGCCGCAGCACCTTGCTGCCCTCGACCTTGAACAACGCCGAGAAATTGCCCGTCGGGTTCAGCGCGGTTTGCAGATCCGGCAGTTTTTTCAACGCAGCGAAGCTGGCGGGCGCCGGCGCGATACCGCTGAGGTAGGCCGCGAAGATCTCATCCGCCGACACCTGCACCGCTTGATTCACCTGGACGCGATTGGCGCTGTCGATAGCGTCGAAGTAGCGCTTGTCCCCATACGCGCGCCACTGCTCACCGTTGCCATTGCGCACATTAAGGCCGAACTTGCTGTCCTCGTCGTGCATGAAACGGGTGATCAACGAACCCAGGTCGCTGGGCGTGACCACCGCCGCCAACTGCTTGCGCGGCACTCGCAAGTGGCCGGCGGAAAACAGGTCGGTCAGGTAATGATCGGCAAACGCGTTCATCGCGTAGGCCCGTTCCAACGACTGCTCATCGCCGCTGTTGCGGGCCGCGACCGCTTGTTGCAACGCGGCCGTGTGCCCGGCGATGTACGCCAGCAGCGCCCACTCGCCAAAGTGGTCGGCATTGTTGGCGGCCAGCTTCAGATAACGCCCCAACGGGAAAAGTGCCGAGACGAAACTGCCGCCGCCGGTGATCGTGTTCCACTCTTCCGACAACGTATCACCCAGTGCGTCATAGGCTTCGTGAGGTTGTTTACCGTCGTTGATCGCCTGCTTCACTGCGGCGATCTCCTTCTGCATCACGCCAAGAATCAACTTGGCCTCGGCGTTGGCAGCCGGCAGCACCGCCATGGAGTTGAAGGCGTTGGTAAACCGCTGGATTCGATCAATGGCTGTCGCGCCTTCGCTGACCGGTTGATCGGGGATTCCATAGAAATCACCGCCCAGTGCAACGATTTGGCCATAGGTCAGTGCCAGCCCATTGGGCAGGTGCAGCTCTACCTGCGAAGCCGCAATGGCGGGCGCATCCTTGACGAAACGCAGCAGGGTGCTGTCACCGATGGCGGTGTGTTCGCCACCCTCGAACCGCAGCTGTGGCGTGCCTTTCGAGGCTTTGCCATGAGCGGTGGAGGGCGATGCGGCTTTTTTGGTCGCGTGGTTATGCGGATCGGAGATCAGCAACACCAGATGATGGCTGTCCCCGGAAATACGGATGCCTTGCTTGGTAAACAGATCATCCAGTTCGGCAATGACCGGCTTCGAGTTTTCCTGCAGTCGAGTGTGTAGACCTGACATTTCTAGCTCCTTGATATGTCGTCGGTATGAATCTAATAACTGTATGTATATACAGTGATTCCGAGCATAGAGGAGATTTTTCCTACGTCAAGAAAATACCTTTCCGACACAAAATCTGCAGGTGAGCGATGAAATGCAGTTGACGGTTATTATTTAAGTTGTACGATGACCTACAACTTCGGCGAAGGCTGAACGGTTTTCTCACATAACGTCGCTACTCAGGGTGTTCGAATAATGAATCCACAAGAACTGAAGTCCATCCTCTCTTCCGGTCTGCTGTCCTTCCCGGTCACCGACTTCAATGCTCAGGGCGATTTCCATCGCGCGGGCTACATCAAGCGTCTCGAATGGCTGGCCCCATACGGCGCCTCGGCATTGTTCGCCGCGGGCGGCACCGGTGAGTTTTTTTCTCTGGCGGCCAGCGAATACTCGGAAATCATCAAGACCGCCGTCGACACCTGTGAAACCAGCGTGCCGATCCTGGCCGGCGTGGGCGGTTCGACTCGCCAGGCCATCGAATACGCACAGGAAGCCGAGCGCCTGGGCGCCAAAGGCCTGTTGCTGCTGCCGCACTACCTGACCGAAGCCAGCCAGGACGGCGTTGCCGCCCACGTTGAAGCCGTGTGCAAATCGGTGAAAATCGGCGTGGTGGTTTACAACCGTAACGTCTGCCGCCTGACCGCGCCGCTGCTGGAACGCCTGGCCGAGCGCTGCCCGAACCTGATCGGCTACAAGGATGGCCTGGGCGATATCGAGTTGATGGTGTCGATCCGTCGCCGCCTCGGCGATCGCTTCAGCTACCTGGGCGGTTTGCCGACCGCCGAAGTGTACGCCGCTGCTTATAAGGCGCTGGGCGTGCCGGTGTACTCCTCGGCGGTGTTCAACTTCATCCCGAAAACCGCGATGGATTTCTACCACGCCATTGCCCGCGAAGATCACGCCACCGTCGGCAAGATCATCGACGACTTCTTCCTGCCGTACCTGGACATCCGTAACCGCAAATCCGGTTACGCCGTCAGCATCGTCAAGGCCGGGGCAAAAATTGCCGGCTATGACGCAGGTCCTGTGCGTGCACCGCTGACCGATCTGACGGCTGAGGAGTATGAAATGCTCGCCGCGCTGATCGACAAGCAAGGTGCTCAATAACACACCCGATTAAACAAGGCCGCTGAGTGATCAGCGGCCTTTTGCGTGAGGAGATCTTCCAGTGGCTGATACAAAGCGTTTCGATAACTACATCAACGGTGAATGGGTTGCGGGTAGCGATTACTCCAACAACATCAACCCGTCCGAGTTGACCGATACCATTGGCGCATACGCCAAGGCCGATCTGGCCCAGGTTCACGCCGCCATCGACGCCGCTCGCGCCGCGTTCCCGGCGTGGTCGACCTCGGGCATCCAGGCTCGTAACGATTCACTGGATAAAGTCGGTACGGAAATCCTCGCCCGTCGCGAAGAACTCGGCACCCTGCTGGCCCGGGAAGAGGGCAAGACCCTGCCCGAAGCCATCGGCGAAGTGACCCGCGCCGGTAACATCTTCAAGTTCTTCGCCGGTGAATGCCTGCGCCTGTCCGGCGACTACCTGCCGTCGGTGCGTCCGGGCGTCAACGTCGAAGTCACTCGCGAAGCACTGGGTGTGGTCGGCTTGATCACACCGTGGAACTTCCCGATCGCGATCCCGGCGTGGAAAATCGCCCCGGCCCTGGCCTACGGCAACTGCGTCGTGCTGAAACCGGCCGACCTGGTCCCGGGTTGTGCCTGGGCGCTGGCTGAAATCATCTCCCGCGCAGGCTTCCCGGCCGGCGTGTTCAACCTGGTAATGGGCAGCGGTCGAGTGGTGGGCGATGCGCTGGTGCAGAGCCCGAAAGTCGACGGCATCAGCTTCACCGGCTCCGTCGGTGTTGGCCGTCAGATCGCCGTCAACTGCGTGTCGCGCCAAGCGAAAGTGCAGCTGGAAATGGGCGGCAAGAACCCGCAGATCATTCTCGACGACGCCGACCTCAAACAAGCGGTCGAGCTGTCGGTGCAGAGCGCGTTCTACTCCACCGGCCAGCGTTGCACCGCCTCCAGCCGCTTCATCGTCACCGCCGGGATTCACGACAAGTTCGTCGAAGCCGTGGCCGAGCGCATGAAGTCGATCAAGGTCGGTCACGCGTTGAAAGCCGGCACCGATATCGGTCCGGTCGTCTCGCAAGCGCAGCTTGAACAAGACTTGAAGTACATCGACATCGGCCAGTCCGAAGGTGCGCGTCTGGTCAGCGGCGGTGGTTTGGTCACCTGCGATACCGAAGGCTACTTCCTCGCCCCTACGCTGTTTGCCGACAGCGAAGCGGCGATGCGCATCAGCCGTGAAGAAATCTTCGGCCCGGTGGCCAACGTGGTTCGCGTCGCGGATTACGAGGCAGCCCTGGCCATGGCCAACGACACCGAATTCGGTCTGTCGGCGGGCATCGCCACCACGTCGTTGAAGTATGCCAATCACTTCAAGCGTCACTCCCAGGCCGGGATGGTGATGGTCAACCTGCCGACCGCCGGCGTGGATTACCACGTGCCATTCGGTGGGCGCAAAGGTTCATCCTATGGATCGCGTGAGCAAGGTCGCTATGCGCAAGAGTTCTACACCGTCGTAAAAACCAGCTACATCGGTTCCTGATCCACGCAACTCCTGTGGGAGCTGGCCTGCCAGCGATAGCATCACCGCGGTGTGAATGAAACACCGAGTGGCCTGTATCGCTGGCAGGCCAGCTCCCACAAAAGACAGACCTAAGAAGATTCACCCCGCATAAAAATAATCAGTGGGAGTACGTCTACATGCAAGCGACCAAGCCGACCCACGTCCGCTATTTGATTTTGCTCATGCTGTTTCTGGTGACCACGATCAACTACGCCGACCGGGCTACTATCGCCATCGCGGGCTCCAGCCTGCAAAAAGACCTCGGCATCGACGCGGTCACCCTCGGTTATATTTTCTCTGCATTCGGTTGGGCCTACGTGGCCGGGCAAATTCCCGGTGGCTGGCTGCTGGACCGTTTTGGCTCGAAAAAAGTCTACGCACTGAGCATCTTCACCTGGTCGCTGTTCACCGTGCTGCAGGGTTATGTCGGTGAGTTCGGCATGTCCACGGCGGTGGTGGCGCTGTTTATGCTGCGCTTCCTCGTGGGCCTGGCCGAAGCGCCGTCCTTCCCCGGTAACGCGCGCATTGTCGCGGCCTGGTTCCCGACTGCTGAACGCGGCACGGCCTCGGCGATCTTCAACTCGGCGCAATACTTTGCCACCGTGTTGTTCGCACCGCTGATGGGCTGGATCGTCTACACCTTTGGCTGGCAGCACGTGTTCATCGTGATGGGCTGCATCGGCATTGTGTTCTCGCTGATCTGGCTGAAAGTTATCCACAGCCCGCGCCAACACCCGATGATCAATGACGCCGAGTTCAAGCACATCGCCGACAACGGCGGCATGGTCGACATGGACCAGGACAAAGGCAAAGGCAAAAAGGTCGACGGACCGAAGTGGGACTACATCCGCCAGTTGCTGACCAACCGCATGATGCTCGGCGTGTACCTCGGTCAATACTGCATCAACGGCATCACCTATTTCTTCCTGACCTGGTTCCCGGTGTACCTGGTGCAAGAACGCGGCATGACCATCCTCAAGGCCGGTTTCATTGCCTCGTTGCCGGCCATCTGCGGCTTCATCGGTGGCGTGCTCGGCGGGGTGATTTCCGATTACCTGCTGCGCAAGGGCCATTCCCTGACCTTCGCCCGCAAGGCGCCGATCATTGCCGGCTTGCTGGTTTCCAGCAGCATCGTGGCCTGTAATTACGTAGACATCGAATGGATGGTGGTCGGTTTCATGGCCCTCGCGTTCTTCGGCAAAGGCGTGGGCGCACTGGGTTGGGCCGTGGTGTCCGACACCTCGCCGAAACAGATCGCCGGTTTGAGTGGCGGCCTGTTCAACATGTTCGGCAACATCGCTTCCATCACCACGCCGATCGTGATTGGTTACATCATCAGCTCCACCGGCTCGTTCAAATGGGCGCTGGTGTTCGTCGGTTGCAACGCGCTGGTCGCGGTGTTCAGCTACCTGGTGATCGTAGGCCCGATCAAGCGTGTGGTGTTGAAAGAGCCGCCGGTCAGCGGCCCTGAAACCAGCAATAAATTATCTCAAGCGCATTCCTGAGGAGCGGCGTCATGCAGTTGATTGAACATTCCGACTCGCCGCGCTACATCCGCCTGCACGAGCGGGACAACGTGGTGATCGTGGTCAATGACCAGGGCGTGCCGGCCGGCACCGAATTTCCGGACGGGCTGGTCACCGTGGACTTTGTGCCGCAGAGCCACAAGGTCACTCTGGAAGACATTCCCGAGGGCGGCCAGGTGATTCGTTACGGCCAGACCATTGGCTACGCGTTGCAGCCGATTCCGCGCGGCAGCTGGGTCAAGGAAGATCAACTGCGCATGCCCACCGCGCCACCGCTGGACAGCCTGCCGCTGTCCACCGAAGTGCCGGCGGCGCAGGCACCGCTGGAAGGCTTCACGTTCGAGGGTTATCGCAACGCCGACGGCACCGTCGGCACGCGCAATATTCTGGGGATTACCACCACGGTTCAATGCGTCACGGGCGTGCTGGATCATGCGGTCAAGCGCATCAAGGACGAACTGCTGCCGCAGTACCCTAACGTCGATGACGTGGTGGCGCTGACCCACAGTTATGGCTGTGGCGTGGCGATCACCGCCGCTGACGCGTACATCCCGATCCGCACCGTGCGCAACCTGGCACGCAACCCGAACCTGGGTGGCGAAGCGTTGGTGATCAGCCTGGGCTGCGAGAAATTGCAGGCCGGGCAGGTGATGCATGAGAACGACAGCTCGGTGGATCTGAGCGAGCCGTGGTTGTACCGCTTGCAGGATTCCAGTCACGGTTTCACCGAGATGATCGAGCAGATCATGGCGTTGGCCGAAACCCGATTGAAGAAGCTCGATCAACGTCGCCGGGAAACCGTACCGGCGTCCGAGCTGATCCTCGGCATGCAATGCGGCGGCAGCGATGCGTTCTCCGGGATCACCGCCAACCCGGCGCTTGGCTACGCCTCGGACCTGTTGCTGCGCGCGGGCGCGACGGTGATGTTCTCCGAAGTCACCGAAGTGCGCGATGCGATTTACCTGCTGACGTCCCGGGCGGAAACCACGGAAGTCGCCGAGGAACTGGTGCGCGAAATGGACTGGTACGACCGTTACCTGGCCAAGGGCGAAGCGGATCGCAGCGCCAACACCACGCCGGGGAACAAGAAGGGCGGGTTGTCGAACATTGTCGAGAAGTCGTTGGGCTCGATCGTCAAATCCGGCAGCAGCGCGATCAACGGGGTGCTGGGCCCTGGCGAGCGTTTCAAGCGTAAAGGGCTGATCTTCTGCGCGACGCCGGCCAGCGATTTCGTCTGCGGCACCTTGCAACTGGCGGCGGGGATGAACCTGCATGTGTTCACCACCGGCCGCGGTACGCCGTATGGTTTGGCGATGGCACCGGTGGTGAAGGTCTCGACCCGCACCGAACTGGCGCAACGCTGGCCGGACCTGATCGATATCGATGCCGGGCGGATTGCCACCGGGCGCGCTTCGATTGAGGACTTGGGTTGGGAGTTGTTCCACTACTACCTGGACGTCGCCAGCGGCAAGAAACAGACGTGGGCCGAGCAGCACAAACTGCATAACGACATCACCTTGTTCAACCCGGCGCCGATCACCTGAGACCGCGTTATCGTTCATCGCGGGCAAGCCTCGCTCCTACAGGTTCGGTGATCCCCTGTAGGAGCGAGGCTTGCCCGCGAAGGCGGTTTAACAGGCGCCAGAGGACTTGGTGGCTTATCATTAGCCGCCTATCGACGCTCACCCAAGGTTCCCCCCGGCATGCTGGCTATCTTCCTCGAAACCCTGAACATCACCGCGCCGGTGTTTGCCATGCTGTTTCTGGGGGTGCTGCTCAAGCGCATCAACTGGATCAACGACAACTTCATCCACACGGCTTCGGCCCTGGTGTTCAACGTCACCATGCCGGCGCTGCTGTTCCTGGGCATCCTGCATGCCGACCTGCACGCCGCGTTGCAACCGGCGCTGCTGATCTATTTCTCGATAGCGACGCTGCTGTGTTTCGCCATCGCCTGGGGCTGGGCGATCTTGAAGTGCCCGCGTGAAGACCGGGGGATTTACACCCAGGGCGCCTTTCGCGGTAACAACGGCGTGATCGGCCTGGCACTGGCAGCGAGCATGTATGGCGACTACGGGATTTCCCTCGGGGCGATTCTCGCGGCGTTGGTGATCCTGTTTTACAACACGCTCTCGACCATCGTGCTGGCGGTGTACAGCCCGGTGATCAAGTCCGACCCGTGGAGCATCTGCAAGAGCGTGATGGTCAATCCGCTAATCATCAGTGTGTTTGCAGCGGCGCCGTTTGCCTACTTCAAGCTCAGCTTGCCGGGATGGCTGGAAACGTCCGGCCAGTACCTGGCGCAAACCACCTTGCCACTGGCATTGATCTGCATCGGCGGCACGCTGTCACTGGCGGCGTTGCGCAAAAGCGGTGACATGGCGTTGAGCTCAAGCCTGGTGAAGATGATCGGCCTGCCGGTACTGGCAACGCTCGGCGCATGGCTGTGGGGCTTTCGGGGGGCGGAGTTGGGGATTCTGTTTCTGTACTTCGGCAGCCCGACGGCGGCGGCCAGTTTTGTCATGGCCCGTCAGGCCGATGGTAATCATGAACTGGCGGCTGCGATTATTGTGATTACGACGTTGATGGCAGCGGTGACCACCAACATCGGGATTTTTGTGTTGCAGTGGGGCGGGTGGATTTAGCGTCAGGATTTGCAGTGTTTTATCGGGCCTCTTCGCGAGCAAGCCCGCTCCCACAGGGGAATGCATTCCAAATGTGGGAGCGGGCTTGCTCGCGAAGGCGATAGACCTGCCACCGCCAATGCCGGCTATTTACTCCGGCTTCTGATAGCTATCGATCACTTCCTGCGCCGCCCGGAATGCATCGATCGCAGCCGGCGCACCGGCATACACCGCGCAATGCAGCAATGTCTCGCGAATCTCTTCCACGGTGCAGCCATTGTTCAGCGCACCGCGCACATGACCTTTCAATTCCTGCGGGCACTTCAACGCGGTCAGCGCGGCGAGGGTGATCAGGCTGCGGGTTTTCAGTGGCAATCCTTCACGGTTCCAGACGCTGCCCCACGCGTGCTCGTTGACGAAATCCTGCAGCGGCTGGCTGAACTCGGTGGCGTTGCCCAGTGCGCGGTCGACGAAGGCATCGCCCATCACTTGGCGGCGGACTTCAACGCCAGGTTTTTTATTCTCGGTCATGCAATTCCCTCTTGTGGTGTTGGCGACGCCAGGCGCGCAGCGACGTGAACAGCAAAAACGCCACCAGCGCCGGCAGGACGAAAAACAGCATCAGGTGTTCAAGCTTGCCGGCCAGCGGCATGCCGGTGGTGAATGACACCACGTGCAGACCGTAAGCCAGATACAAACCGAGGAACAGCAGACCTTCGGCGCGGGTCACCCGGTAACCGGAATAGAACACCGGCAGGCACAGCGTCGCGACGCCGAGCATCACTGGCAGGTCGAAATCCAGGGCGTTGGGCGAGACCGACAACGGCGACGGTGCGACCAGTGCGGTGAAACCGAGCACGCCCAGCAGGTTGAACAGGTTGCTGCCGATCACGTTACCAACGGCGATCTCCCGCTCACCGCGCAACGCGGCGATCAACGAGGTCGCCAGTTCCGGCAGGGACGTGCTGACGGCGACGATGGTCAGGCCGATGATCCGTTCCGACAGCCCCAGGTCGGTGGCGACCGCAACCGCGGCGCCCAACAGTAAGTGTCCGGCATACACCAGCATCGCCAGCCCGGCTACGATCATCAGCAGGCTGCTGATCCACGGCGCTTGCGGGGCATCGTGGGTGGCCGATTGCGGACGGGCCGAGTGCCGCGACTGGCGCAGCAGCAAGCCCAGATACAGCGCCATGGCCGCCAGCAACAGCATGCCGTCGGTTCGGGTCAGCTCTTCATTCCACGCCAGTACGAACACCAGCAGGCTGGCGCCGATCATCAACGGAATGTCCAGGCGCACCAGTTGCCGCGATACCCGCAGCGGGATGATCAGCGCCGAGAGGCCGAGGGTCACGAGGATGTTGAAAATGCTGCTGCCGATCACGCTGCCGACCGCGATGTCAGCGTTTTGCGCCAGGGTCGCTTGCAGGCTGACAGCCATTTGCGGCGCGCTGCTGCCGAGGGCGACGATGGTCAGGCCGATAATCAGCGGTCGCACGTGCAACCGCGCCGCCAGGCGCACGGCGGCGCGCACCATCAGCTCGGCGCCGGCGATCAGCAGGACCAGGCCGCTGAGCAATTCGATCAGGCTGATCAGGGGGATGTCGGTTAGTCCGAAAATGGTCGGGGCTCCGTCTGTCAGTCGTCGAGGGCTTGCACGCGTACCCGTGCGGTGCCGCTCCTGAGCATACCCAGTTGTTCGGCGGCCTCGTGTGAAAGATCGATCAGGCGCCCACGGGTATGTGGCCCGCGATCGTTGATGCGCACCACGCAGGATTGGTCGTTATTCAGATTGGTGACCTTCACCCGCGTACCAAAGGGTAGCTGGCGATGGGCAGCGGTCAGGGAATTCTTGTTGAAACGCTCGCCACTGGCGGTGCGCTTGCCCTGGTGTTTGGCACCGTAATAGGACGCCATGCCGGTCTTGTCGTAGCCGTGCGGATCGATGACATCGTTACTGGCACAACCGGCGAGCAGCGAGAGCAGGGCGCAGGCGCTGAGTAGTCGTTTCATTCTAAGGTTTCCCGAAACAATTGTGGGAGCGAGCCTGCTCGCGATAGCGTTCTGACAGTCAACTCATCGTTGAGTGCCGGACCGCCATCGCGAGCAGGCTCGCTCCCACAGGGGGTAGAGCCAGGCTTTGAAACTGGCTCCATTCCGGTCAGCCTTCGAGCTTGCTTTTCAGCAGTTCGTTGACCTGTTGCGGGTTGGCCTTGCCTTTGGAGGCTTTCATGGCCTGGCCGACGAAGAAGCCGAACATCTTGCCGCGTTTGGCTTCGTCGGCCGCGCGGTATTGCTCGACCTGCTCGGCGTTGGCCGCGAGCATTTCGTCCAGCACCGCCGAGATCGCACCCGTGTCGGTCACTTGCTTCAAGCCGCGCTTGTCGATGATCTCGTCCGCGCTGCCTTCACCGTTGGCCATCGCTTCAAACACCACCTTGGCGATTTTGCCGGAGATGGTGTTGTCCTTGATGCGCAGCAACATGCCGCCCAGTTGCTCGGCCGAGACCGGCGACTGCTCGATGTCCAGGCCCTGTTTGTTCAACAGGCTGCCCAGTTCAACCATCACCCAGTTGGCCGCCAGCTTGGCGTCGCCGCTGATGCTCACGACTTTCTCGAAGTAATCGGCTTGCTCGCGGCTGGTGGCCAGGACGCTGGCGTCGTAGACCGACAGGCCGAACTGCTCCTGGAAGCGCTCGCGTTTCTGCGGCGGCAATTCCGGCAGGGTGGCGCGCACGTCATCGAGGAACGAGTTCTCGATGACCACCGGCAGCAGGTCCGGATCAGGGAAGTAACGGTAGTCGTTGGCTTCCTCTTTGCTGCGCATCGGACGGGTTTCGTCCTTGTTCGGATCGTACAGGCGAGTCTGCTGGATCACCCGGCCGCCGTCTTCGATCAGCTCGATCTGACGCTGTACTTCGGTGTTGATCGCCTTCTCGATGAAACGGAACGAGTTGACGTTCTTGATCTCGCAGCGAGTGCCGAATTCAACCTGGCCTTTCGGACGGATCGACACGTTGCAGTCGCAACGCAGCGAGCCTTCGGCCATGTTGCCGTCGCAGATGCCCAGGTAACGCACCAGCGCGTGGACGGCCTTGACGTAAGCCACGGCTTCCTTGGCGCTGCGCATGTCCGGCTCGGACACGATCTCCAGCAGCGGTGTGCCGGCGCGGTTCAGGTCGATGCCGGTGGCACCGTTGAATTCTTCGTGCAGGCTTTTACCGGCGTCTTCTTCCAGGTGCGCGCGGGTGATGCCGACGCGTTTGACCGTGCCGTCTTCCAGCGCGATGTCCAGGTGGCCCTTGCCGACGATCGGCAATTCCATCTGGCTGATCTGGTAGCCCTTCGGCAGGTCCGGGTAGAAATAGTTTTTGCGGGCGAACACGTTGTGCTGGCCGATCTCGGCATCGATTGCCAAGCCGAACATCACCGCCATGCGCACCGCTTCCTGGTTCAGCACCGGCAGTACGCCGGGCATGCCCAGGTCTACCAGGCTGGCCTGGGTGTTCGGCTCGGAGCCAAACGTGGTGGAACTACCGGAAAAGATTTTCGACCGGGTGGTGAGCTGGGTATGAATCTCCAGCCCGATCACGACTTCCCATTGCATGTGTGTCTCCTCAGAAGCCGGTTGGGGTGCGGGTGTGCCAGTCAGTGTTCAACTGATACTGGTGCGCAACGTTGAGCAAGCGGCCTTCCTGGAAATACGGAGCGAGCAATTGCACGCCGACCGGCAGGCCATCGACGAAACCGGCGGGCATGGACAAGCCCGGCAGACCGGCGAGGTTGGCGGTGATGGTGTAGACGTCTTCCAGGTACGCAGCGACCGGGTCGCTGTTCTTGGCGCCAAGCTTCCAGGCCGGGTTCGGCGTGGTGGGGCCGAGAATGATGTCGACCTCATTAAAGGCCGCCATGAAGTCGTTCTTGATCAAGCGACGAATCTTCTGCGCCTTCAGGTAGTAGGCGTCGTAGTAACCGGCGGACAGCGCGTACGCACCGACCATGATCCGGCGCTGTACTTCCGGGCCGAAACCTTCGCCACGGGAACGCTTGTACAGGTCGATCAGGTTTTTCGGGTCTTCGCAGCGGTAGCCGAAACGCACGCCGTCGAAACGCGACAGGTTGGACGAGGCTTCTGCCGGCGCGATCACGTAGTACGCAGGAATCGCGTGCTGCATGTTCGGCAGGCTGATTTCCTTGACCACGGCGCCGAGCTTTTCCAGCTCCTTGACGCTGTTGTGGATCAGCTCGGCGATGCGCGGGTCGAGACCGGCGCTGAAGTATTCCTTCGGCACGCCGATGCGCAGGCCTTGCAGCGAACCGTTGAGGCTGGCGCTGTAATCAGGCACGGGCTCGTCGATGCTGGTGGAGTCTTGCGGGTCGAAACCGGCCATGCCTTGCAGCAGGATGGCGCAGTCTTCGGCGGTGCGCGCCAACGGGCCGCCCTGGTCGAGGCTGGAGGCGTAAGCGATCATGCCCCAGCGCGAAACGCGACCGTACGTCGGTTTCAGGCCGGTGAGGTTAGTCAGTGCAGCGGGCTGACGGATCGAGCCGCCAGTATCGGTGCCAGTGGCTGCAGGCAGCAGACGAGCGGCAACCGCCGCCGCTGAACCGCCAGACGAACCGCCCGGAACGTGTTCCAGGTTCCACGGGTTTTTCACCGCGCCGTAGTAGCTCGACTCGTTGGCCGAACCCATGGCGAATTCGTCCATGTTGGTCTTGCCCAGGGTCACGGCCCCGGCAGCGGCCAGCTTGGCGACCACGGTGGCGTCGTACGGTGCTTTAAAGTTGTCGAGCATCTTCGAGCCGCAGCTGGTGCGGATGCCCTGGGTGCAGAACAGGTCTTTGTGAGCGATCGGCGCGCCGAGCAGGGCGCCGCTCTCACCGTTGGCCCGGCGTGCGTCAGCGGCTTTCGCCTGCTGGAGCGCCAGGTCTTCGGTGAGGCTGATGAAGCTGTTGAGCTGCGGATCGAGCTGGGCGATGCGCGCCAGCAGGACTTTGGTCAGCTCTTCGGAAGAAAACTTTTTATCGGCGAGTCCGCGGGCGATCTCGGCCAGAGTCAATTGATGCATTGCAGGCTCTTTCCCTTTAGTCGATGACTTTCGGAACCAGGTACAGGCCGTTTTCGACCGCTGGTGCGATGGACTGATAGGCCTCGCGATGATTGGTCTCGGTCACGACGTCTGCACGCAGGCGCTGGCTGGCTTCCAGTGGGTGGGCGAGCGGCTCGATACCGTCGGTATTGACCGCCTGCATTTCGTCGACCAGCCCGAGAATGCTGTTCAGGGCCGAAGTGATGTGTGGAAGATCGGCATCATTAAGGCCAAGACAGGCCAGATGAGCGATTTTTTCCACGTCGGAGCGTTCAAGCGCCATGGGAATCTCCAGTGGAAAACAGAACGGACGGCGTCCGTGTGTTAGATTGTCGGAACACTACCGCATTTCTACGGTCATAAGGCCGCGATTGTGGGGGTTGGTGCACAGAAAAGCGGCCAATTTAACATATTGGCGCCTTGCCCAAAATCCCTGTCGTTGTTAGAGTTTGCCGCACTTTTTTACCCACGCGTTGCCTAGGGTCCTTTCCCCATGTTCAAGAAACTGCGTGGCATGTTTTCCAGCGATCTTTCCAT
>NZ_JBIVBY010000037.1:1876-67634 GCF_044746405.1 Pseudomonas sp. NPDC086251 | reverse complement strand
ATAACCCCACTCAGACGCCGGATAGATGAAAGCAAGCCAAACACGCATCAAAAACAGTATTGCAGAAAAGGGGGTAACCATAGATGTAGCAGCTGCCGAAGGCTGCGTTCGGCTGCGCAGCAGTCGTAAATCCGGCACACGCGGTGTATCTGAAAAACCGGGCCGCCTGATTTCACGACTGCTGCGCAGCCGAACGCAGGCTTCGCCAGCTGCTACAAGGTTGCGTTTGCCACGAGGGTTTCGTCGACGCCACTGGAATGAAAATTCCCCGTTTGGTTACACTACGCCGCCGCAGTCCGGTAAGCCGGGCTGAAGATCACGGGGGTGACATCACAGTGGCCGTTCGACTGCCCAACCGTTCGCGACTCACCGCACGCTGGCCGACGCTACGCCGCTTGTTCGGCAAGGCATCGGTCGCGCCAGCCAGTGCCTGCAGTCGAGTCATCCACGACTACTTCCACCACAAGGCCCACGCCCAGGGCTACACCCTCAGCCACAGCCAGCAGCGCGTGATCGATTGCATGGCGCAGCACGCCACGGCGCTGCTCGGTACCTCGGCGAAAACACTGCCCGGTCTTTACCTGCACGGCGCCGTCGGGCGCGGCAAGAGTTGGCTGTTGGACGGTTTTTTCCAGGCCCTGCCGATCGCGGAAAAACAGCGTCTGCACTTCCATCAGTTTTTTGCCCAACTGCACCAGGGCATGTTCACCCATCGCAATCAGCCCGATGCGCTAGCGACCACCCTCGATGAACTGCTGCGCGATTGCCGGGTGCTGTGCTTTGACGAATTTCACGTCCACGACATCGGCGATGCGATGCTCATCACGCGGCTGTTCAAGGCGCTGTTTCGCCGGGGCATTCTGCTGCTGGTCACCTCCAATTACCCACCGGAAGGCCTGCTGCCCAACCCGCTGTACCACGCGCGCTTCAAACCGGTGATCGACCTGATCAACGCGCGCATGCAAGTCCTGGAGGTCGGCGGCCCTCACGATTACCGCAGTCAGGTCAGAACCCACGCCCAACAATTGTTCACTCAAGGCCAATACATCTGGCCGGCCACGGCGGCGCAGCGACAGGCGCTGAACCTGCCCGAACACAAAACGCCGGCCCTCGCGCTGGCCGTCGGGACCCGGCATCTGCAAGCGCGATATTGTGTCGAGCGCACCATCGGGTTCACCTTCGGCGATTTGTGCGATCAACCCACTGCCGTCATGGACTACCTGGAGCTGTGCCGGCGTTTCGATCACTGGGTCATCGATGAACTGCCCAACCTTGCCGATTGTTCCATCGCCGCCCAGCAGCGCTTTATCAATCTGGTCGACGTCTTGTACGACCAGGACAAGCATTTGATTCTGCTCGGGCAACGGTCATTGCGCGAAAGCCTGGGGGGCGATGCCATTGACTTGGCGCGTACGCGGAGTCGGCTGGGGCAGTTGGTCGAAATCAAGGGAGCGATCTGATCCACACTCTTCGGTTTGGGCGGCTGGCCCCTTCGCGAGCAAGCCCGCTCCCACATTGACCGCGTAAACACTGGAGATCAAATGTGGGAGCGGGCTTGCTCGCGAAGGCAGCCTGACAGTCAACACAACTTTCCCGCTAATATGTCGCCCACTCCCAGGCCCTGCGCCCTATTCTCGATCAATAGCGAATCTGTTCATGGATACCCTTGCACAACTGCGCGCCGGTCAATTGTCGGGCATCACCCGCCTGGACCTCGCCTGCGGACTGACCGAATTTCCGCAGGAAATCTTCGACCTGGCCGACTCGCTGGAGGTGCTCAACCTCACAGGCAATGCGTTGACCCGCCTGCCGGACGACCTGCACCGCCTGACCCGCCTGCGCGTGTTGTTCTGCTCGGACAATCAGTTCACCGAACTGCCCGCCGGCCTGGGCCAGTGCGCGGTGCTGACCATGGTAGGCTTCAAGGCCAACCGCATCGAAACGGTCCCGGCCGCCGCCCTGCCGCCGCTGTTGCGCTGGCTGATCCTGACCGACAACTGCATCGAAGCGCTGCCGACCGAATTGGGGGAGCGCCCGCACCTGCAAAAACTCATGCTGGCCGGTAACCGCTTGCGGCACTTGCCCGAGAGCTTGCGTCACTGCCATCGGCTCGAACTGATCCGCATCGCCGCCAACCGGCTGACCGAGCTGCCCGAGTGGCTGTTGACCCTGCCGAGCCTGACCTGGCTGGCCTATGCCGGTAACCCGCTGGAAACCGAAGCCGACGCCGCCGCCCTTGAAGCGACCCCGAGCATTCCCTGGTCTGAACTGCATCTGGGGCAGCAATTGGGCGAAGGTGCTTCGGGGGTGATTCATCAGGCAATGTGGCAACGACCGGACCGTCCAGCCATGCCGGTCGCGATCAAACTCTACAAAGGCGAAATGACCAGCGATGGCTCGCCACTGCACGAAATGAACGCCTGCATCACCGCAGGCAGCCACCCCAACCTGATCCGGGTCGAGGGGCGGATCGTCGGGCATCCGCTCGATCAGGCCGGGCTGGTGATGCAGCTGATCGATACGAGTTATCGCAACCTGGCCGGATTGCCGAGCCTGGCGTCTTGCACCCGTGACATCTACGCCAACGACACCCGTTTCAGCGCCGGCGTAGCCTTGCGCATCGCCAGTGGCATCGCGTCGGTGGCCGAGCATTTGCACCAACACGGCATCACCCACGGCGACCTCTACGGCCACAATATTTTGTGGGACGAGCAAGGCGATTGCCTGTTGGGGGATTTTGGCGCCGCGTCTTTCCATGCCACCACCGATAACCTTGAAAGCCGCGCGTTGCAGCGGATCGAAGTGCGTGCGTTCGGGGTGTTGCTGGGGGAATTGCTGGAGCGGATCGACTCGGGGTTGAGCGATGAGGGATGTCGGCAGTTGGAAGATTTACAGCAGCGCTGCTGTCAGGCGGATGTGCTGACGCGGCCGGGGTTCAGCGAGATTGTGCGGGCGTTGAATGGCTGGTGACCGCTTCGCGGTCAATCGCGAGCAGGCTCGCTCCCACATTTGATCTCCAATATTCATGCGGTCAATGTGGGAGCTAGCCTGCTCGCGATGACGGCCTGTCAGACGCCAGAGCCGTCACTGACACAATGACTTAACCCGCCAACCCGACAAACATGTCCTGCACGTCATCATGGTTATCGAGGCCTTCAAGGAACGCTTCGACTTCAGCCATCTGCTCATCACTCAGACCGGTGACCGGGTTCTTCGGCTGATAACCCAACTTCGCCGACAACACCGTGAAACCTTGCTCCGGCAGCGCTTTCTGCACCGCATCGAGGTCCGCAGGCTCGGTCAGGAACAGGGTCGTGCCCTCTTCTTCACCCGGCTCGAAATCCTGGGCACCGGCTTCGATCGCGGCCATTTCCGGGTCAGCGTCAGGGCTGTCCGGGGACGCCTCGATCATGCCGACATGGTTGAAGTCCCACGCCACCGAACCGGAAGCGCCCAATTGGCCCTTGCGGAACGCCACGCGGATTTCCGCGACGGTGCGGTTGATGTTGTCAGTCACGCACTCAACGATCAGCGGCACCTGATGCGGCGCGAAACCTTCGTAGGTCACGCGATGGTATTGCACGGTTTCGCCGAGCTGGCCCGAGCCTTTCTTGATCGCGCGTTCCAGGGTTTCGCGGGGCATCGAAGCTTTTTTAGCCTGTTCGACCACCAGACGCAGGTGTGCGTTAGTGGCCACATCGGCACCGTTACGGGCAGCAATGGTGATTTCTTTCACCAGTTTGCCGAAGATCTTGCCCTTGGCGTTAGATGCCGCTTCTTTGTGTTTAACCTTCCACTGTGCGCCCATTACTCACTCTCTTGTCTATGGCGCCGAGACATCTATTGGCCGACGCATGGCGCAAGTTTATACGGCCTAAAGTTGGCAATCGACCAAAAAAATTGCAACGACGCATCGACATCTTCACCGGCAGTTGTAGGGCGATTCTGAAATGTCGATTTGCCATGTCCTTAAACCGCCATGGTTTCGTACCCTCTGCGCCCGTCCCCATGGCAGAAGCGCAATCGATGCACAACGACAAGGAAAGTCCCTTCACCCTGACACTCCTCGACGGCGATTTGAGTTTGCAGGTGGTGCAGTTCAGTGGCCGAGAAGGCCTTAACCAGCCGTATCGATTTGACATTGAAGTGATCGGCCTGGCACCGGCCATGAACCTTGACCGACTGCTGCATCAGGCGGCTTTCCTCAGCCTGGGAGATGGCCAAGGTGTTCATGGCGTGCTCCACAGCGTCAGCCGCGAACATCGCGGCCCGCACCGGATCGGCTACACACTGCAGCTGGTGCCCTACCTGCAAGCGCTGGACCGGCAACGCTCACGTCGGGTGTTTCATCGCCTGAGCGTGCCGATGATCCTGCACCAGTTGTTCGAAGAACATCACCTGCCCGAGGGCAGTTATCGCTTTGAGCTGGCGAACGGGCACTATCCGCTACGGCCCTTTTGCATCCAGTACGAAGAGACTGACCTGGCCTTGTTACAACGGCTGTGCGAAGAAGAAGGCATCCACTATCACTTCGAACATCATCGCGACGGGCACGTTCTGGTCCTGGCCGATGACAGCCTGAGTTTCCCCCAGGAGCCGCTGCTGATGGCCTTCGAGGACGATGCCAGCGGCGAAAGGACACGGCCGACAATCACTGAACTGTTCCAGCGGCATGACTCACCGCCCGCGCCACCGCAAGCCGATGCGCACAACCGTGGCGCGCTGAACGCCGACGACGGAGCGGCCAATCACGCTTTCGCCGGCTCGCCGCCCAAGCTGCCACGCCACGCCCCCGAGCAGCGCCATCGTGATCAGCGCAGCCGCCGACACCTGGAGCGTCTGCGTTGCCGGCACTTGCAAGCCCATGGCCAAAGCAACCAGAGCGCCCTCCACAGCGCGCGGGTCGTGCAAGTGGCCGAGCATCCACTGTCGAGTTTCAATGATCAATGGCTGGTCACCGAGACCCGACATCAGGGGCAACAGCCTTCGATTCTCGCCGCAGACCAGGCCGATATCGCCCTGACGTACCGTAATCAGTTCACCGCCATTCCCTGGTCAACGGTATTCCGGCCCGCGCTCAAACACCCCCGGCCAAGCATCCCGGGGTATCAGCCCGCTCGGGTGCTGGGTGCTGCCGGGGAACCGGCGATGCTGGATGATCGCGGGCGAATCCAGGTCAGGCTGTGGCCCACCGTGGAATACGATCCAGACCCAGCCATCGGCATCTGGCTACCGATTGCCCTCGCCACGCCGTGCACCCGGATCGAGCCGTCGACACTGCCGAGGGCCGGCAGTGATGTGCTCATCAGTTTTCTCGACAGCGACCCGGACCGCCCGGTACTGTGCGCCGGGTTGGGCCGCACTCACACGCCTCGGCGGGCGACAACACCGGAGCCACGCAGCGATACCCGCTTGCTGCTCGATTGGCTGGTCAATCGCCCCGACCTCAGGCCTTGACTCTCAACCCTTGTCAGCCTTGCCGGCCGCCGCGGCGAACTTGGCCAGGCGCACGTCCAGATGCCGGGGCCGGCGCCCGTGATCCTCGGCGCGTTCCTTGCGGCGGATCGCGTTGCGCACCATCAGTGAGCCGAGGTAACGAATCGGCTCCGGAGGAAAGAAGCCCAGCGGGCCATTCACCAGTGGCGAACGGGTCCAGGCGTTGTCCAGGCCCTGGACCATCGAGGCGAGAATCTGCCCACCCATGTGACACGGCCCGACCCCGCTGCCGGAATAACCGAAACCGTAGAACACATTGCCGCTGGCACTCATCTGGCCGAAAAACGGCAACCCTGTCACCGAGCGATCCGAAGGACCGTTCCAGGTCGCTTCGACCTTGACCTCGGCAAACGCCGGAAAAAACTCCGCCAGGCTGTGCTGCAACAGACCCGCATAAGGCGATGGCTGGTCGAACACCGGCAGCATGCGCCCACCGTAGGCGAAGGTATTGCCGCCCTTGCCGAGCATGATTCGACCGTCCGGGGTGTTGTGGTAGTAGTGCACGAAAATTCGCGAATCAAGCACCGTGACGCCGCTGGTCAAACCGATTTCGTTAAGCAGGTCGGGGCGCGGCTCGGTGATCAGCATGTCGCTGGAAACGATCGCCACACTGCGTTCGAACTGCGGGAATGCCCGGGCCATCCAGGCATTCATTGCCAACACCACCCGGTCTGCGCGGATGCTGCCGTTCGGGGTTCTGATCCCCGCTGGCTTGCCTTCTTCCAGTCCGGTCATGGCGGTCTTTTCATGAATCCTCACCCCAAGTTGCAGTGCGACCCGGCGTAAACCGCGCACCAATTTGCCAGGCTGCACACTCGCAGCGGCCGGGGAAAACCAGCCTTCCAAATGTTTGCTGGAACCGGCCATGCGTTGCACATCGGCCACCGGCCGTTGAGTGAAAGAGTTGATGCCGTTGCGTTCCAGCGCCGCAATCACCGCGTCGGTCGAGCCGCATTGGGCGCGGTTGGTGGCGGTATAAAGCGTGCCATCGAGACGGTAATCGGCGTCCACCGCGTACTGCTCGCAGAAGGCGCCGATGGCGTGGATGCTGCGTTCCGACTCTTTGACCAGACGCACCGCTCCTTCGACGCCGAACAGCCGCTCCAGGGTGAAGTACTTGGCCGACCACGACAGTGCGCAACCACCGTTGCGCCCGCTGGCACCGGCACCGCAAATGTCGGCCTCGATCAGCAGCACATCCAGTTCGGGGTTCTGTTCCTTGAGCATGATCGCGGTCCACAACCCGGTGTAGCCGCCGCCGACGATGCAGACATCGGCGCGGGTGTCGCCGTCCAGTGCCGGACAGGTTTCGGATGCATCCGCCTTCAAGGCCTGGTCCAGCCAAAAGGGTCTCATGGGGGAAAATCTCCAGTCAGGAATCCACACGCCGGCCTGCCGCAGGCGCAGCAAGCCGCGAGGGAAAGGGGTTCAGCTACGCAGGGGTTTTGACGGTCATCGGTTGGTTAGGCACGAAAGCGCTGTCGGGGCGCAGGCCCGCCGGGCGGCTGTTCCAGTGCGGGATCAACACCAGGGCTGAGAACATGGCGCAGCCGGCGAAGACGATAAACACCGTGACCGAGTCGAAATAGCCCGGCAGCAACCCGCCGAGAATCGCCCCGACCGAGCCGCAGCCGTTGACGAAACCGGCCGCCGTTGCGCCCGCCTTGGCGGTGCCGAAATCGATCGCGGCCGCACCACTGATCATCGAGTCCGGTCCGTACAACGTCAGGCCCATGACGAACAACAGCACCACCACCAGCAACACGCTACCGGTGTGCAAGGCGCCCATGAACAAGGCCAGGGTCAGGGTCAGCGCCAGCAGGCTGAGCACGCACGCCGGCATGCGCCGGGCACCGAACAGCTTGTCGGATGCCAGGCCGAGCAGGATCGGCCCGAGCAGCCCGGCCAGTTCGAACGCAGTAGGAATAATCGCCGCGCCGACCTTGCCCACGGCGGGCATTTGCTCGAAGACAATCACCGGCCCCCAGAGCAGAATCGCGTAGCGCGCCGGTTTCAGCAGAAAGTACGCGAGGCCGAGAACCAGCACGGTGCGGTTGCGCAGGATTTCCTTTAACGGCTCCAGAACGCTGATCTTGCTTTGCGCGTAGGTCTGTTCCGCCGTCAGCTCCGGCTCCGGTTCCACCGCCGGCAAGCCGACGTCTTCCGGTTTGTTGCGCTGGAAAATAAAAAACAGCACGGCAACCAGCCCAACCACCGCCGCACTGGAAATGAACGCCGCATGCCAGGTGCCGATCAGCGTATACGCCCACCAGCCCGCAAACGGCGACGCGACCAGACCGCCAAAGGCGTAGCAGGAACTCCATAACCCCAGCACCCGCCCGCGTTGCTCGGCGGGAAAGAAGCTGCCGATGTTCTTGCACAGCCCCGACCATCCTGTGGACTGCGCCAACCCTTGAATCAACATGCACGTGGCGAAGATCGGCAACGTGGCGAAGCTGCCCATTACCAGCGCGGCGGCGGCGGAAATCAGCAACCCGCCCAGCACCACGACCCGAGGGCCGAAGCGGTCGGCGAGAATGCCCCAGGTGAATTGGCCGATGGCGTACGCGGTGAGGTAGATGGCGTCGAGGTTGGCCATGGCCATTTTGTCGAGCATGAAGGTGGGGTCTTCGGCGATCCCCAGTTTTGCCACGGAAAAAGCTTTGCGAGTGAAGTAGAAAGCGGCGTAAGCGAGCCAGGTGATCGCGAAGATCTGCACGCGCCAACGCTTGATAGTGCCGATGTGCTTGTTCATTGTGGTTCTGACCTCAGGGTGTGAGTGTGCCGGCAGAATTTGAGAAATAACGCCTGTTTTTTTATTGTTGAGCACTTCGATACCGCTGCTTCCCTGAGGCGATATCGGTCAGATGAGACCTGCTGTTGCACGCCAGGCTCATAGCCACCGCTGCTGTTCGACTGACCAGTCACCGGGGCTGAGGTCGATAAAAACAATTACTGATTAATAAGTGAAATCGATTTATCGTATTTCCAATATAAGCTCAGCTTGTTACTGGAGGTTTCGATGTCGGTTTCCCACGCCCAGCTCAAAGCCTTCCACGCCGTGGCCGTCCACGGAAGCTTTACCAAAGCCGCCGAGCGGTTATTTCTGACGCAGCCGGCGATTTCCGACCAGGTGCGCAAACTCGAAGAACGTTTTGGTGTGTTGCTGTTCCACCGCAACAAACGCTCGGTGCGCCTGACCGATCTGGGTGAGCGTTTGCTCAGCATCACGCAGCGGCTGTTTGTCGTCGAAGCCGAGGCGCAGGAGTTACTTCAATTTTCGCAAGCATTGCAGACCGGCAGCCTGATCCTCGCCGTCGATGCGCCGGTGCATGTGCTGCCGCAGATCGCGCGGTTCTGCGAACGCTACCCCGGCATCAGCGTGAAGATCGAAACCGGTAACACCGATGAATCGTTGTTTCGGTTGTTCAACTATCAGGCCGATCTGGCGCTGCTGGGCCGCGATGTCAGCGACGAACGACTGATCTCGCTGCCGCTGCGCAATGACCCGATGGTGGCGTTCGTGTCGCGCAATCATCCCTGGGCTGATCGCGAGTCCATCTGCCTGGCAGACCTCGACGACACGCCGCTGGTGCTGCGGGAAATCGGCTCGGTGACCCGGCAAACCCTGGAAGAGGAAATGGCCCAGGCCGGATTTCGCATTCGCCCGGCGATTCAGGTCGAAGGCCGGGAAGCGGCGCGTGAGGCGGTGGTGGTCGGGATTGGTGTCGGCGTGGTCTCGGCTGCCGAGTTTGGTGCGGATTCGCGGGTGTGTGCGTTGCCGATTACCGATTGCAAACGGCGATTGACCGAGACGCTGGTGTGCCTGCGCGAGCAGAGTTCGCGGCGGGTGGTGGCGACGTTTCTGGAGATGGTTCGCGAAAGCCTGGTTTAAGCAGGTCCGGCCCCTTCGCGAGCAAGCCCGCTCCCACATTTGATCGCATTCGTTCATGAGGAACTCGGTCAAATGTGGGAGCGGGCTTGCTCGCGAAAGCCGCGCCGCGGTCTATCTGGCTGGGGCCAACCCGAAGAAGGCCTGTATCAAGCGAAGGTCCCGCCGCCGTTCCATGCAGCCAATCATGTGCCGATTCACCAACCCCTCACCAATAATCGGCACCGCCGCCACCCGTGGGTCGTGGCTGACTTCCACCGATGACACCACCCCGACACCCAATTCTGCGGCGACGGCCTCGGTCACTGCCTCGCGACTGTCCAGCTCCAGCAACACCCGTGGATTAACCTTGGCCTGGGCACACGCCTCATCAAACGTTCGTCGGGTAATCGAAGTCGGCTCACGCAATACCATGATCACCTGATCCAGTTCCTTGAGCTGCACCCCTTTCGACTTCTGCGCCCACGGATGGCTGTCGGGCACCAACGCGCAAATCCTTGATTCGCTCAACGCTTGCAGATGCAGCCCCTTGCGCGGCTCGACCTCGGTCAGCACTGCGACGTCGGCATGTTCCGACAACAGCGCCGCCAGTGTTTCCTGCGCGTTGCCCAAGCGCAAATTCACGGTGATCCCCGGATACCGCGCCCGCAGGCTTGCCAGCATCGGCATCACCATGTGCGGCCCGTCCGCCGCCACTTCCAGACGCCCGGTCAGCAACTGCCGATTCGCCTCCAGCATCACCTGCGCTTCTTCGGCCAAGCCAAACATCGCGCGAGTGATCGCCGCGAGTTTGGTGCCCTCCTCCGTCAGTTCCACCCGGCGGGCGGTGCGGCGCAACAAGGTGATCTGGTAGTGCTCCTCCAGTGCCTTGATGTGCCCGGTGACCGCCGGCTGGCTGATGAACAATCGCGCGGCAGCCCGGGTAAAACTGCCCTCGCGGGCCACCGCATCAAAGGCACGGAGCTGGAACAGGTTCATGAATAACCCTCGCTGATGGCTGGCATAACAACAAACAATTTGATTGATAGCTCGGCAAATTGCAATTTAAGCCCCGTAGCTTCATCCCATCGATTGCGAGGACACGAGAATGAGTACTGCCGAACCCATCCTGCTCACCCCCGGCCCACTGACCACATCGGCCCGCACCCGTCAGGCGATGATGGTCGACTGGGGTTCATGGGATGACCGCTTCAACCAACTGACCGCCAGCCTCTGCGAGCAACTGCTGGCGATCATCAACGGCGGCGACAGTCACCACTGCGTGCCCTTGCAAGGCAGCGGCACCTTCGCCGTCGAAGCGGCGATCGGCACACTGGTGCCGCGCGATGGCAAGGTCCTGGTGCTGATCAACGGCGCTTATGGCAAACGCCTGGCGAAAATCTGCGAAGTGCTCGGCCGTCCGTTCAGCACCTTCGAAACCGCTGAAGACGAACCGACCACCGCCGCCGACGTCGACCGCCTGCTGCGTGCCGATACCAGCATCACCCACGTGGCACTGATTCACTGCGAAACCAGCACCGGCATCCTCAACCCGCTGCCGGAAATCGCCCACGTCATTGCGCAACATGGCAAACGCCTGATCATCGACGCCATGAGTTCTTTTGGTGCCCTGCCGATCGACGCGCAACAGGTGCCGTTCGACGCCCTGATCGCAGCCTCCGGCAAATGCCTGGAAGGCGTGCCGGGCATGGGTTTTGTCTTCGCTCGCAAAGAAGCACTGGCCAATGCCGCTGGCAACTCGCACTCATTGGCGATGGATTTGTTTGACCAGCACACCTACATGGCCAAGACCGGCCAATGGCGCTTCACCCCGCCGACCCATGTGGTCGCGGCGCTGCACGAAGCGCTGCTGCAGTACAACGAAGAAGGAGGCTTGCCGGCGCGGCACCAGCGTTACGCCGACAACTGCAAAGTATTGCTCGATGACATGGCCAAACTCGGACTGCGCAGCTTTTTGCCAGCCGAAATCCAGGCACCGATCATCGTGACCTTCCACGCGCCGAAAGACCCGCGCTACCAGTTCAAGGAGTTCTACGAACGCGTCAAGGCCAAGGGTTTCATCCTTTACCCCGGCAAATTGACCCAGGTCGAAACCTTCCGCGTCGGCTGCATCGGCCACGTCAACCAGGCCGAGATGCACGCGGCCGTGGCCGCGGTGGCCGACGTGCTGCGCGAAATGGAAGTCCTCGACATCTGATTTTAAAAACGACCCCGTACCTGTAGGAGCGAGGCTTGCCCGCGAACACAGGCGACGCGGTATATCAATTAGACCCAGTTATCGTTCTTCGCGGGCAAGTCTGAACGCCGCATCGCTCGCTCCTACAAAGGAATTTGAGACATGAACTATACAAACCCAACCAAACTCCAAGCCGCCATCCTTGACTGGGCCGGCACCGTGGTCGACTTCGGCTCCTTCGCCCCGACGCAGATTTTTGTCGAAGCCTTCGCCGAGTTCGACGTCCAGGTCTCCATCGAAGAAGCCCGTGGGCCGATGGGCATGGGCAAGTGGGATCACATCCGCACCCTGTGCGATCAGCCGCAAGTCGCCGAGCGTTATCGCAAGGCCTTCGGCCGTACGCCGACCGATGACGACGTCACCGCCATCTACGAACGCTTCATGCCCTTGCAGATCGAGAAAATCGCCGAGCACTCGGCGCTGATTCCGGGCGCGCTGGACACCATCGCCAACCTGCGTCAGCAAGGGATCAAGATCGGCTCCTGCTCCGGCTACCCGAAACAGGTCATGGACAAGGTCGTGGAGCTGGCGGCCACCAACGGTTACATCGCCGATCACGTGGTCGCCACCGATGAAGTGCCGAATGGCCGCCCATGGCCGGCTCAAGCCTTGGCCAACGTCATCGCTTTGGGCATTGATGATGTCGCGGCGTGCGTGAAGATCGACGACACAGTGCCGGGCATTCTCGAAGGTCGTCGCGCCGGCATGTGGACCGTGGCGTTGATCTGCTCGGGCAACGCGCTGGGCCTGGACTACGAAGGTTATCGCGCGCTCAGCAGCGACACCCTGGCCAGCGAACGCAAGCGCATCCACGCCCTGTTCGCCGGCTCGCGACCGCACTACATGATCGACACCATCACCGACCTGCCGGAAGTGATCGCCGACATCAACAAGCGCCTGGCCAACGGCGAGATGCCGCAAACCAACTGATCCAAAACCCCACGCCCCCCGTAGGAGCTGTCGAGTGAAACGAGGCTGCGATCTTTTGATCTTGTGTATAAAAAGCAAAATCAACAGATCGCAGCCTCGTTTCACTCGACAGCTCCTACGGGGGTTGTGCGGTTTTTCTGTCTACGATTGATCGCCTCAGGCAAACCCTCCGAAACGGATTACAGTTAAAGCACACCGTCGAACAAGAACGGTGGCTCGACCCGACCTGTGAGGAACGCCGTATGCCGTGGAAAAACTCCGATTCGCGCTACAGCACCGTGTCGATCGCGCTGCATTGGTTGATGCTGGTCCTGCTGGTGCTGGTTTACGCCTGTATCGAATTTCGTGGAGTCTTCCCCAAAGGCAGTGGCGGTCGGGCGCTGATCACTGAATCGCACTTCATGCTGGGTCTGACGGTGTTCGTGCTGGTATGGCTGCGACTGTTCGCTCGCAGCCTGGGGCCGGCGCCGCAAATCTTCCCGGCATCACCGCACTGGCAGACCGTGCTGGCCAGACTGATGCACTGGGCGCTGTACATTTTCATGATCGCCATGCCGATTCTGGGCTGGCTGGTGACCAGCGCCAAAGGTCATCAAGTGATGTTCTACGGCTTCGACCTGCCGTTGCTGGTTGCGGAAGACAAAGCATTGGCCAAGCAGATCCAGGGCTGGCATGAACTCGGCGGCACGATTGGTTACTGGCTGATCGGCCTGCATGCCGTGGCGGGGATTTATCATCACTACGTGGTGGGCGATAACACCTTGCTGCGGATGATGCCCAAGCGTGAACCCCGTAACACCTGACACCCCCAAAAACCTGTGGGAGCGGGCTTGCTCGCGAAGGGGCCGTGTCAGAGACATCAATGTTGCCTGACACGGCCCCTTCGCGAGCAAGCCCGCTCCCACAGGGTTGGCGGTGATTTTCAGGTTTGGGGATTGAAACCCCGGCGGCCTTGCAAGCCGCCGGTGTGGATGAAGATCAGGCGCGTGCCCTGTGCAAATCTTGCGGTTTCAACGTGTTGCTTGAGCGCCAACAATGCTTTGCCGGTGTACAGCGGTTCCAGGGGAATGCCGCTGGCCTGCTCGGTCTGTTCAATGAAGTCGAGCAACAGCGGATCGACTTTGGCAAAGCCGCCACGGCTGGCGTCGAACAGCTCGTAGGCCGGATGTTCCAAAGCCGCCTCTCGCACTATCGATTCGACCTGCTGCGCCACGCCATGGTCGTCGGGCACCGCCAACGCACCGTAAACCGGATGCTGACCCGCTTCGGCCAGCACCAGGCCGGCCAGGGTCGTGCCGGTTCCGCAGGCCAGCCACCAGCCGTCGTAATCGCTCCAGCCCAAACTGTTCAGTTGCTGGGCCACCTGCGCCTTCAGTTGCGTGCAACCGCGCGCGCCAGGCAAACCGCCGCCCCCTTCCGGCACCGGCTGCAAGGTCGGGTATCGGGTTTGCCACGGCAACCAGAAGCCCGCTTCATGCCGCGCGCGATAGCCGCCATAACCGAGCCAATGCACTTGCATGCCGCAGGCCTGCAAGTCTTTCACCGTCGGGGTGTCTTGCGGATGACCGCGCAGCAGGCCGACGGTGGGGAAGCCGAAACGTTTGCCCGCGGCCGCCAGTGCATGCAGATGGTTGGAGTGCGCACCGCCCAGGCTGATGATGCCTTCGGCACCGGCAAGGTCAGCGGCTTTCAGGTGTTCGATGAGTTTGAACCACTTGTTGCCGCTGATCAGCGGGTCGATCTGGTCCAGGCGCAGGATCGCGACTTCGATGCCGGCGGCGGTGAGCCAGTCGAGATGCAGGGGTTGGAGCGGGGCTTGGGGTAGCCAGTGTTCGGAAGGGAAAAGCATTGGCGCCTGAATGTGCTCGGAAAGAGCCCGCATTCTAGTCGCTCAAAGGATGCCTTCGCGAGCAAGCCCGCTCCCACATTTGATCTTCGCCGTGACATAGATCCAGTGTGGGAGCGGGCTTGCTCGCGAAAGCCATTGGTACGTTAACCCTGCCTACTTATAACCCAGCAGCCAACCGCGAACCCTGATTGATCGCGCGCTTGGCATCCAGCTCCGCCGCAACATCCGCGCCACCAATCAAATGCACGTTCTGCCCCGCCGCGACCAGACCGTCGTGCAATTCACGCAGCGGATCCTGCCCGGCGCAGATCACGATGTTGTCCACCGGCAGCACGTGCGGCTCGCCGGTTTCGCCGATGCGGATGTGCAAACCTTCGTCGTCGATTTTCAGGTATTCGACGCTGTTGAGCATCTGCACCTGCTTGTTCTTCAGACCGGTGCGGTGAATCCAGCCGGTGGTTTTGCCCAGGCCGTCGCCGACCTTGGATTTCTTGCGTTGCAGCAGGAACACCTCACGGGCCGGTGCATGCGGCTGGGCCTTGATCCCGGCCACGCCGCCGCGCGCCTCAAGGTGCGTATCAATGCCCCACTCTTTCCAGAACGCGGCACGGTCGAGGCTGGTGGCAACGCCTTCGTGAACCAAAAACTCCGACACGTCGAAACCGATCCCGCCGGCGCCAATCACCGCGACGCGCTTGCCCACCGGTTTGCGCTCGAGGATCACATCCAGATAGCTCAGCACCTTGGCGTTTTCGACGCCTTCAATGGCCGGCGTACGCGGCGCAATGCCGGTGGCCAGAATGATCTCGTCGTAACCGCCCTCGACCAACTGGGCCACATCGACGCGGGTGTTCAGGCAGACCTCGACGTTGGTGGTCTGCAGTTTGCGGTTGAAATAGCGCAGGGTTTCGAAGAACTCTTCCTTGCCCGGTACACGCTTGGCGATGTTGAACTGACCACCGATTTCACTGGCCGAATCAAACAGCGTCACCTGATGCCCACGCTCGGCAGCCACGGTCGCTGCAGACAGCCCCGCAGGACCGGCACCGACCACGGCGATTTTTTTGATCTGCTGCACCGGCAGGTAATTGAGTTCGGTTTCATGGCAGGCGCGCGGGTTCACCAGGCAGCTGGTCAACTTGCCGCCGAAGGTGTGATCGAGGCACGCCTGGTTGCAACCAATGCAGGTGTTGATTTCATCGGCGCGGCCGGCGGCGGCCTTGTTGACGAAGTCCGGGTCGGCGAGGAAGGGCCGCGCCATGGAGACCATGTCGGCATCGCCTTCGGCCAGGATCTGCTCGGCGACGTCCGGGGTGTTAATGCGGTTGGTGGTGATCAACGGAATGCTCACCGAACCGCGCAGCTTCGCGGTCACTTTGCTGAACGCACCGCGCGGGACCTTGGTGGCGATGGTCGGGATCCGCGCTTCGTGCCAGCCGATGCCGGTATTGATGATGGTTGCACCCGCCTGCTCGATGGCCTTGGCCAACTGCACGATTTCTTCCCAGGTGCTGCCACCTTCCACCAGATCGAGCATCGACAGGCGGAAAATGATGATGAAGTTCGGGCCGACCGCTTCACGCACCCGGCGCACGATCTCCACCGGCAGGCGCATGCGGTTTTCGTAGCTGCCACCCCAGCGGTCGGTACGGTGGTTGGTATGGGCCGCGAGGAACTGGTTAATGAAATAACCCTCGGAACCCATGATCTCAACGCCGTCGTACTCGGCCAGTAGCGCCAGGGACGAACAGGTGACGAAATCGCTGATCTGCTTCTCGATGCCTTCCTCGTCCAGCTCTTTAGGCTTGAACGGGTTGATCGGCGCCTGGATGGCGCTCGGCGCGACCTGTTTCGGGCTGTAGGCATAACGGCCGGCGTGGAGGATCTGCATGCAGATCTTGCCGCCCGCCTCGTGCACCGCGCGGGTCACGATCTGGTGCTTGAGCGCTTCTTCTTCAGTGGTCAGCTTGGCCGCGCCGGAATACACGCCGCCCTCGTCGTTCGGGCCGATACCACCCGTGACCATCAGGCCAACGCCGCCGCGAGCACGTTCGGCGAAGTACGCCGCCATGCGCTCGAATCCACCGGGTTTTTCCTCAAGACCGGTGTGCATCGAGCCCATCAAGGTGCGGTTGCGCAACGTGGTAAAACCCAAGTCCAGCGGGGCCAACAGGTGCGGGTAATGAGCGGCGGTCATCGGTAACTCCACGAGCGATCACGGAAAAATGTGGGCGCTCTTTGGCGCCCCTCTCATGTGCAACAGACTATGAGCACTCCCGACGTCGCTCAATGACCGTAACTGACAACTTATTGATCCAAATGCGCAGCAGCCCTTGGCAAGCGAGGGCATGGGCCCTACCCTAGTCGACGAACCCTGCACACGGCTGTTGACTGTTTTCCCATGCGCAAACTTCTGTACCTGACATTCTCCATGGCGTTGATCGCCGCCCTCACGACCTACGCCATGTGGGCGGCGGATCGTCCGGTGGGTCATTACCTGTCGGACCTGCGGATCAATCTCGCGGTCGATCAAGGCACGCCCGCCGATCGCGGCAATCTGCTGGGCATCCAGCCCGAGTTGTTTCCCACCGACTATCAAAGCCCCGAACGCCTGCATCGCAAACTCGCGGCCTATTTGCAGAAAGCCCGGGACCAGGGCCTGCTGAATGAAAAAACCATCGTCGTGCTGCCCGAACATATCGGCACGTGGCTGATGGTCAGCGGCGAGAAAGACGAGCTGTACCAGGCCACCACGCTCAAGGAAGCGATGAACTGGCTGGCGGTGAGCAACCCGTTGAAATTCCTCCGGGCGCTGATCAGCGCCAAAGGTGACAGTCGCCTGGACGACGCCCACCTGCGCATGAAAGCCAAGGGCATGGCCAAGGAGTACCAGGCGCTGTTCGGTGGCCTGGCGAAGGAATTCAACGTGACGCTGGTGGCCGGCTCCATCGTCCTGCCAGAGCCCAGCATCATTGACGGAGCCCTGAAAATCGGCCGTGGCGCGCTGTACAACAGCAGCGTGGTGTTCGGCCGCGACGGGCTGCCGATCGGCCAGCCTCAGCGCCAGATGCACCCGATTTTCGCTGAACACGAGGTCATCGCCGCTAATGGCGAGCATACCCTCAGCGTGGTCGACACCCCGGCCGGACGCCTGGGCATCCTGATCGGCAGCGACAGCTGGTACCCGGACAACTACCGCAAGCTCGACGGTCAGGGTGCGCAGTTCATCGCGGTCCCGGCCTTTGTGATCGGGCGTGGCACATGGGACAAACCGTGGCGCGGCTACAAAGGCCTGTTGACGCCAGGCTCGGTCAGTCTCAAGGCCGGCGAACTCAGCGAAGGCCAGGCCTGGCACCGTCTGACACTGACCGCGCAACCGCCCAGCAGCCAGGCCATTGCCGGCATGAGCGTATTTTTGCGCGGTCAATTCTGGGACCAGGGCAGCGCCGGTCAAAGCTTTCTCAGCAGCAACGGGCAGCAGTTCGCCGACGGCAATGCCCGTGGCGCGCGTTTGCTGAACCTCTGGTTGTAAGCGATGAAACCGCAGCCGATGCGGCTCGGCGATCTGTCAGTGGGCTTTGTTCACAGCCTGGCGGACGCCGTGCGCAGCCAGGGTGTAGACCCGCAACCATTACTTGAACAATACGGCCTGGATGCGGCGCGCCTTGGCGAAGCGAGCGCACGCCTGTCGATCCCGCGCTACATGCGCCTGGGCCACGGCGCCATTGCGCTGACCAACGACCCGGCGCTGGGTTTGCGCATGGGCCAGGTCAGTCGCCTGAGTCAGGCCGGCCTGGCCGGGGTCACCGCCGCGCAGGCGCCGACGGTGCGCGAAGCGGCGCGTTGCCTGATTCGCTTCGAAGCCTTGTACGGCTCCAATTATCGCGGTCAATCGAGCTTTCACGAAGACGCTCAAGGCGCGTGGCTGCGGTTCTATTCCATCAGCCCTTACAACGCCTACAACCGCTTCGTAGTGGATTCGATCATTTCCGGCTGGTTGCAGCAATTGTCCAGCCTGAGCCCTACCCCGTTGCGCGCCGAACGGATCGAGATCGAGTTCCAGGCACCGGATTACCGTGAGGCTTATGCCGTGCTGGGGGATTGCCCGATTCAGTTCGGCGCCGAGCACAATCAACTGCGCTTGAGCCTGGCCAGCCTCGCCCAACGCAACCCGGAGCATTGCCCGAGTACCTGGCGACATTTGCTGCAACTGTGTGAACGGGAACTGGAGCAACTGACACGCACCCGCAGCCTGCGCGAACGGATCATTGCGCTGCTGGGGCCGTTGCTCAACGGTGGTCGGGAGCCCGACCTGGAAGAAGTGGCGGCACGCCTGAAGCTGCCCACCTGGACCTTGCGTCGCAAACTCGCCGAAGAAGGCACGCAATATCGCGCGATTCTCAACGACACGCGTCGCGACCTGGCCATGACCTACATACGTGACACTGAACTGGCGTTCGGAGAAATCGCCTACCTGCTGGGCTTTGCCTCAGCCGAAGCGTTTCAACGGGCCTTCAAACGCTGGAACGGCCAGACACCCGGCGAGTTTCGCCGCAGTCATCGCCAAACCGCCTGACGCTTACAGCTCGGTAGCGTCTTCGGCCGGTTCCAGCGGGTCCAATTCAAACGCCTGATACTCAAGCAACTCTTCTTGATAGTCGTCCATTTCAAATCCCCCACGCTCGTTTTAAAAAATGCCTGAATAAATGACCAGCGCCCCGAGCATAAAGTGCCCACGTGAAAGAAAAATGACGCGGGCACGACACTCAGCGGCTACTTAATAAAACGTAGCAGGCAGTCAGGAATTTATCACAGGATTTTTTCGATACAGGCTGTAGGACAAGAGCCATGGTTGACGCGGATCAATTAAATAGCCTTCACGGGATCGGTGTCGTCCGACACGACCCCGTAAAGTCAGAAGCCGATTACTGACTGGAAACAGGCATCGCCGGAATCGGCTCGGTCGGTGGAGGCAAGTTCGACTCCGCGGGTGGAGTGACCGTTTCCGTGGACGACGAAGGCTCGCTGTTCTCGGTCGGCGCGATGGGCGCGGCTTCAGGCGGCGGTGCAACCGGTTCCGAGGCGGCAGGTGCAAGTGAAGGCTCGGCTGCTGGGGCCGGTGCAGGTTCAGCCGCCGGTGCCGGAGTCGGCGCCAACGAAGCCGGTGCGACCTTGGCTTCAGGTATACCCAGGTCGGTTTTCGGTTTTTCGACGATGTGAGCGGCTTTCTTCGCTTCCGGCGGCAAGAACAACTCGACCAGGGTGAAGAAACGTTCGTAGAACTTGGCCGACGATACGGTTTCGCTGGCGACCTTGACCATCGAGTCGTCAGACGAGCCGATCGGCATCGACACCGAGCCCAACACACCTACACCGAGGCTGGCGGAGTTGTTGGTCTTCTTCAGCGCATAGCGGTCCTGCAGGGCGTTGGCGAACATGGTCGCGTGATGGCCCTCGGTGCCATCATCGGCACAGACCACACTGAAGCTGATCTCCATGTGGGTATCGCCGGTCTGCTGGAAGCTCTTGTGGCCACTGACCAGTTTTGGATCACTGCTGGTGATGATGTAGCCCTGGCTGAGCAACGCCCGACGGGCGGCTTCACAGGTCTGTGCATCCGTCACCGGATAATTACGCGAAAACGTTCCAGAGTCATCGAAGTTCTCATGCTCATAGATGGCGGCTTTCTTCGACGAGCAACCGGCCGTAGCGGCCAGCACCAGCGCCAGCCCGACAACCTGCATGGGAAATGATTTGATCATTGAACATCCTGAGGAAAACGGTTCGGGGCGTATTGTGCAACAGATCGATACTTAGCGGAGCATCGATTGTGTCTTAAAACGGTTACAGAGGTGTTGACTCCGATATTAAGCAAAAGTCGCAAAAAGCGGAAAGAGACCACCAAAAAGTAAAAAACCCCAGCCTTTCGGCCGGGGTTTTTGTGTATCGCACCACTCAATCAGGCATCAGTAACGCTTGATTTCAGCCTGGCTTTCCAGCTGCTTGCGGTAAGCCGCAAAGTCCTGCTGGCCAATGCGCGAGGCGAGGAAGCGGCGATATTGAGCCTTCTCTTCTTCGGTCGGCGCGGCAGCTTCGTTGACGCCGTTCAGACGCACGATCACCAGGCTACCATCGGCCAGGGTCACGCTGCTGAAAGTCGGCTTGTCCTTGGCGGCCGGCTTCGGCATGCGGAACAGGGCTTGCAGCACAGTTGGGTCAACCCCTTCCTGAGCACGCGTGGCCGCCTGGGTCACTTTCCAGTTCTGGCCGTCGATAGCCTTGTCCAGCGGCGTCTTGCCTTCACGCAGGCTGACGATCAGCTGTTCAGCCTTGGTCTTGGCATCAGCACTGGCGTGCTCCTTGGCCAATTGCACGCGAATGCTGGCAGCAACGCTTTCGAGCGGCAGTTGCGCAGGCTTCAGGTGTTCCTTGGCACGCAGCACGATCACGGTTTCCGGATCGAGCTCGATGGCGGTGCTGTTGGCACCCTCATCCAGCACTTCAGGACTGAACGCAGCAGTGACCACGGCACGGTTGGCCGCAACACCTTCGCCACCCTCCCGGCCGAACGGCGCGGACGTGTGAACGGTCAGTTTCAGGTCCTGTGCCGGCTGAGCCAGATCAGAGCTTTCGAACGACGAGTCTTCCAATTGCTTGGTCGCTTCGACGAAACGTTGCTCGACCTGCTGGGTTTTCAGCTCACGGGTCAGCTTGCCTTTGAGGCTGGCAAACGTTGGCACCTCAGGTGCCTCTACGCCCAGCAGCTTGATCAGGTGGAAACCGAAGTCCGTGCGAACCGGCTCCGAGACTTGATCCTTGGCCAACGAATACAGGACTTTTTCGAAGGCTGGATCGTAAACGCCAGGACCTGCGTAGCCGAGGTCACCGCCGTTGCTCGCCGAACCTGGATCCTGGGAGAATTCCTTGGCCAGCGCCTCGAATTTCTCGCCTTTGGCCAGACGCGCCTGGATCTCTTCGATCTTGGCCTTGGCTTGCGCCTCGGTCATCTTGTCATTCACTTCGATCAGAATGTGCGCAGCCCGACGTTGTTCGGACAGGTTCGCGGTTTCTTTCTGATACGCCGCCTGCAGGTCTTCGTCCTTGACGCTGACCTGATCGAAGAAGGAAGCCTTCTTCAACTCGAGGTAGTCGATGACCACCTGATCCGGCGTCATGAATTCCTTGGCGTGTTCGTCGTAGTAGGCCTTGACCTCTTCGTCGGTCAGCTTCACAGCCGCCGGGTCAGCCTTGACGTTCAGGGAAGCGAAATCGCGGGTCTGTTTTTCCAGACGGGCAAACGCCAGAACCTGTGCATCGGTGACGAAACCGCTACCTGCCAGGCCAGCACGCAACTGACCGATCAGCATTTCCTGAGCCAGCATCTGGCGGAATTGCATGCGGCTGTAGCCCAGTTGGCGAATAACCTGGTCGAAACGCTCAGGACTGAACTTGCCGTCCACCTGGAATTCAGGCGTTTGCAGGATCACCTGGTCCAAAGCAGCTTCGGAGAAAGCGAATTTCGAGTTTTCTGCGCCTTGCAGCAGCAACTTGCGATCGATCAGGCCTTTGAGGGCCGATTCGCGGAGCATTTTTTCGTCGAGCAAGGAAGCATCGAAATCCTTGCCCAGCTGTTGCATGAGCTGACGGCGTTGCATATCGACCGCCTGGCTCAGCTCGTTCTGGCTGATTTCTTCACCATTGACCTTGGCCGCATCATTGCTGTGCGTGGTGGCCTTGAAAATGGCGTCGAAACCGGTCAAAGCCATCAGTGCAACGATGACTCCGATGATGGTCTTGGCAATCCAGCCTTGTGAATTGTCCCTGATATTCTGCAGCATGCGTCCCCCAGAAACGGTTGAACTTCAAAATTAGGCAACCGTGGAGCGTGGGTAGAATCCGGATAGAAGAAAGGCGCATCCGAGGATGCGCCTTCTCGTAACTGGCGGAGCGGACCGATGACTCGAACTTGCGAGCCTCGGTGTCTCGGACCGGCGATTTGCCGACTGGACTACCGCTCCGCTGCCAGGTCAGGCATGACCCCGACCCGGATAGGCAAAAACCTGAATCGAACTTAGTTGACAGCTTCTTTCAGTGCTTTACCGGCTTTGAAACCTGGTTTTTTAGCGGCTGCAATTTCCAGCGACTTACCGGTCTGTGGGTTACGACCAATGCGAGCTGGACGATCAGTGACGGAGAAAGTACCGAAACCAACCAGAACAACAGAGTCGCCAGCCTTGAGAGCGCCAGTGACGGATTCGATTACAGCGTCCAGCGCACCGCCCCCCCCTTCGCCATAACAGCCGACGCACCCCCACCAGAAAGCAGTACCGACTTGTTCACTCTAAGTCCCCTTATATCTATTTGAGTATGATTCTAAGTTTTTTGGTGAAAGCAAAAACGAGTGCTGAATGGCCTACAGACACTTAAGAGCCGCTTTATAACAAGGGCTCTAAAAAGCTGTCAACAAGCCCCCCAGGCAAATGCGTACTAATGCGTGCTAATTCTTTCCTTAGAGTCAGACTCGCGTTTTTCATCCTTTGCAACTATCTCGGGAACCACATCAGGCAGGGGCTCCGGCGCGTATTGCAGCGCAATTTGCAGGACCTCGTCAATCCATTTAACTGGTTTAATCTGCAGATCTTGCTTGATATTGTCAGGAATTTCCTTCAGATCGCGTACGTTCTCTTCAGGAATGATCACTGTCTTGATTCCGCCACGGTGAGCCGCGAGCAGTTTTTCTTTCAAGCCACCAATCGCCAGCACCTGACCACGCAGGGTGATTTCGCCGGTCATGGCAACGTCCGCACGCACCGGAATCCCGGTCAATGCCGACACCAGAGCCGTGCACATGCCTACACCGGCGCTAGGGCCGTCCTTCGGGGTTGCCCCTTCCGGCATGTGGATGTGCGTGTCACGCTTCTCATGGAAGTCCAGAGGGATCCCCAGGCTTTTCGCACGGCTGCGGACAACGGTCAGGGCTGCGGTGATCGATTCGACCATCACGTCACCCAGGGAACCGGTCTTGATCAGCTGGCCTTTACCCGGTACGACAGCGGCTTCAATGGTCAGCAATTCACCGCCGACCTGAGTCCACGCCAGGCCGGTCACCTGACCGATCTGATCCTGCGATTCGGCCAGGCCGTAGCGGAATTTACGCACGCCCAGGAAGTGTTCCAGCATGTCTGCCGTGACCTTCACCGAGAAGCGTTTTTCCATTGCATGCTCTTTGACCGCCTTGCGGCAAACCTTGGCAATCTGGCGCTCCAGTCCACGTACACCGGCTTCGCGGGTGTAGTAGCGGATAATGTCGCGGATCGCTTCGGCCTCGAATTCCAACTCGCCTTTCTTCAAACCGTTGGCCGTAATCTGCTTCGGCGAAAGGTATTTCACAGCGATGTTGATCTTCTCGTCTTCGGTGTAGCCCGGCAGACGAATCACTTCCATCCGGTCCAGCAGCGCCGGTGGAATGTTCATGGAATTGGAGGTGCACAGGAACATCACATCGGACAGGTCGTAATCGACTTCCAGATAGTGATCGTTGAAGTTGTGGTTCTGCTCAGGGTCGAGCACTTCCAGCAACGCCGACGCCGGATCGCCACGCATGTCGCTGCCCATTTTGTCGATTTCATCGAGCAGGAACAGCGGGTTGCGAACGCCCACCTTTGTCATCTTTTGAATCAATCTTCCTGGCATCGAACCGATATAAGTACGGCGATGGCCACGGATTTCCGCTTCATCGCGTACACCGCCGAGGGCCATGCGCACGAATTTACGGTTGGTGGCGTGAGCAATCGACTCCGCCAGAGAGGTTTTACCCACCCCAGGAGGACCGACCAGGCACAACACCGGACCGCGAATCTTCTTCACGCGCTTTTGCACGGCGAGGTATTCGAGGATCCGCTCTTTGACTTCTTCCAGACCGTAATGGTCGGCGTCGAGAATATCTTCGGCACGTGCAAGGTCCAGACGGACTTTGCTCTGAGCCTTCCACGGCACCTGAACCAGCCAGTCGATGTACGAACGCACCACGGTCGCTTCCGCGGACATTGGCGACATTTGCTTGAGTTTGTTCAGTTCTCCCTGGGCCTTGGCCAAGGCATCTTTTGGCAGACCGGCGGCATCGATGCGCTTTTTCAGCTCTTCGATTTCGTTGTGGCCTTCGTCGCTGTCGCCGAGCTCTTTCTGAATGGCCTTCATCTGCTCATTCAGGTAGTACTCGCGCTGGCTGCGCTCCATTTGTTTTTTAACGCGACCGCGAATGCGTTTTTCGACTTGCAGCAGGTCGATCTCGGCATCCAGCAACGCCAGCACGTGTTCGACACGGGCCGACAAATCGATGATTTCGAGGATTTCCTGCTTCTGCTCGATCTTCAGGGCCATGTGCGCGGCCATGGTGTCGACCAGGCGGCCTGGCTCGTCGATGCTGTTAAGCGACGACAGGACTTCAGCGGGGACTTTCTTGCCCAGCTGCACATATTGTTCGAACTGAGCCAGCAGGCTGCGAACAAACACTTCCGACTCACGCTCAGGCGCGTCGACTTCGTCGATCAATGAGACTTCGGCACGGCAGTGGCCGTCCACTTCGCTGAAGCACTCCACGGCGCCCCGCTGCTCACCTTCGACCAAAACCTTGACCGTGCCGTCAGGCAGCTTGAGCAGCTGCAGAACGGTCGCGATGGTACCTACGCGATAAAGTGCATCTTCACCGGGATCGTCGTCAGCAGGGTTTCTCTGAGCCAGCAGAAGGATCTGCTTGTCGCCCGTCATCGCAGCCTCGAGGGCTTCGATGGATTTCTCGCGCCCCACGAACAGCGGGATAACCATGTGCGGATAAACCACAACATCACGCAATGGCAGGAGAGGCAATTCGATGGTTGTCTTCATGATTTCGCCTCTACGGCGGCCATAAGGCCGTAAACAGATGGAAGTAAGCTTGAAACCAAGATGGGGGCTGGTTTGGAAAAAAACAAGCGGATAAAAGAACCACTTAAAAGATTGCAACCTAAGGCGACGATTGCATAGGTCCGGATACATCCAAAAAATCAGGTTGACTGTCGGCTGTCATCGCCGGCGAGCCCGCGCCCACAATAGCAAAGGGGCCCGAAGGCCCCTTCTATGTTCCAGCAGCGTGACGCTTAAGCGTCTGGCGCAGCCTTGGCAGCCGGCTCACTGTTTTCGTAGATATACAGTGGCTTGGACTTGCCTTCGATAACGCTTTCATCGATCACTACTTTACTCACCTCGGACTGCGAGGGGATTTCGTACATAGTGTCGAGCAATACACCTTCGAGAATCGAACGCAGTCCACGGGCACCGGTCTTGCGTTCCAGGGCACGTTTGGCCACCGATTTCAGCGCGTCGGCGCGAAATTCCAGGTCTACGCCTTCCATCTCGAACAGCTTGGCATACTGTTTGGTCAGAGCATTTTTCGGCTCGGTGAGAATCTGCATCAACGCAGCCTCATCAAGCTCGTCCAGCGTGGCAAGTACCGGCAGACGACCGACGAATTCCGGGATCAGACCGAACTTGACCAGATCGTCAGGCTCGACTTCACGCAGGGATTCACCGACTTTCTTGCCTTCTTCCTTGCTGCGCACTTCTGCGTTGAAGCCGATGCCGCCCTTGGTGGAACGGTTTTGGATAACCTTTTCCAGACCAGAGAACGCACCACCGCAGATGAACAGGATGTTACGGGTGTCGACCTGAAGGAATTCCTGCTGCGGGTGCTTGCGACCACCTTGAGGTGGAACGGAAGCGACCGTGCCTTCGATCAACTTGAGCAGGGCCTGCTGCACGCCTTCACCGGAAACGTCCCGGGTGATCGACGGGTTGTCAGACTTGCGCGAAATCTTGTCGATTTCATCGATATAGACAATGCCCATCTGGGCTTTTTCTACGTCGTAATCGCACTTCTGTAGCAGCTTCTGAATGATGTTCTCGACATCTTCACCCACGTAACCCGCCTCGGTGAGGGTGGTTGCGTCGGCGATGGTGAACGGAACGTTCAGCAAGCGGGCCAGTGTTTCGGCAAGCAGGGTTTTACCCGAGCCTGTCGGGCCGATCAGCAAGATGTTGCTTTTGCCGAGCTCGACGTCGTCATTCTTTTTGTCACGCTGATTCAGACGTTTGTAGTGGTTGTACACCGCTACGGCCAGAACCTTTTTTGCACGCTCTTGACCAATCACGTACTGATCAAGGATGCCGCTGATTTCTTTAGGCGAAGGCAATTTATGCGCGCTGCTCTCGGCCTGGGCTTCCTGCACCTCCTCTCGGATGATGTCATTGCACAGGTCGACGCACTCGTCGCAGATAAAGACCGAGGGGCCGGCAATCAAATTGCGAACATCAAGCAGGATTTAGCCACAGAAGGAGCAATAGAGCAGCTTGCCGTTGTCCTCGCCGTTGCGGGTGTCAGTCATTCGTTCGATCCAAATCCGATAGGCTTGCAACACAAGATGAAGGCTATTGCGGGCTTTTTCAAGCCCGCTAGTGATCGGAGCGGCCGACCACGCCTATTTTGAGCTGCTTATTTAAGCGGGGCGCTGATTGATCACTTCATCGATCAACCCGTATTCACGCGCGGCTTCTGCGCTCATGAAGTTATCGCGGTTGGTGTCGCGCTCGATTTCTTCAAGCGTGTGCCCGCTGTGCTTGGCCATCAGCGTGTTGAGACGCTCACGAATGAAGAGGATTTCCTTGGCATGGATTTCGATATCCGACGCCTGGCCCTGGAAACCGCCCAATGGCTGGTGAATCATCACGCGCGAGTTCGGCAGGCAGTAACGCTTGCCTGCGGCACCGGCCGTCAACAGGAAAGCGCCCATGCTGCACGCCTGGCCGATACAGGTAGTCGACACGTTGGGTTTGATGAACTGCATGGTGTCGTAGATCGACATGCCTGCTGTCACCGAACCGCCCGGGGAGTTGATATAGAGATGGATGTCCTTGTCCGGGTTTTCCGCTTCAAGGAACAGCAGTTGCGCACAGATCAGGTTGGCCATGTAGTCTTCTACAGGACCTACCAGAAAGATCACTCGCTCCTTGAGAAGGCGCGAGTAAATGTCGTAGGCGCGCTCGCCACGAGCGGACTGCTCGACAACCATCGGGACCAAGCCGCCTGCGGCCTGGATATCAGAGTTCTGCTGAATATACGAATTACGGAACATGCTCTGCAGTCACTCCCAAATAGTTATGTCTTGAATACGCATAAGCCAGCTCGAGAGCTGGCTTATGGTGTGTGCTTCTAACGCAAAAACAATCAGTCGGCTTGTGGAGCTTCTACCGGCTTGACCGCTTCTTCGTAAGAGACCGATTTGTCGGTCACGCTAGCTTTCTGCAGAACAGTATCCACAACTTGTTCTTCCAGCACAACAGAACGAACTTCGTTCAGCTGCTGGTCGTTCTTGTAGTACCAGGACACAACCTGCTCAGGCTCCTGGTAGGCCGAAGCCATTTCCTGAATCATTTCGCGAACGCGGGCTTCGTCAGGCTTGAGGTCGAATTGCTTGACCACTTCAGCCACGATCAGGCCCAGCACAACGCGGCGCTTGGCTTGTTCTTCGAACAGCTCGGCCGGCAGTTGGTCAGGCTTGATATTGCCGCCGAACTGTTGAACAGCCTGCACGCGCAGACGGTCAACTTCGTTGGACAGCAGCGCCTTAGGCACTTCGATCGGGTTGGTGGCCAGCAGACCGTCCATGACCTGATTCTTGACCTTGGATTTGATCGCCTGACGCAGTTCGCGCTCCATGTTCTTGCGAACTTCGGTGCGGAAGCCTTCCAGACCGGTTTCCTTGATGCCGAATTGAGTGAAGAATTCTTCATTCAGCTCTGGCAGTTTTGGCTCGGAAACAGTGTTCACGGTCACGGTGAACTCGGCGGTTTTGCCAGCCAGGTCGAGGTTCTGATAGTCCTCTGGGAAGGTCAGGTTCAGAACGCGCTCTTCGCCGGCCTTAGCGCCAACCAGACCGTCTTCGAAGCCAGGGATCATGCGGCCGGAACCCAGAACCAGCTGAGTACCTTTGGCGGAACCGCCAGCGAACACTTCACCGTCAACCTTGCCGACGAAATCGATGTTCAGCTGGTCTTCGTTCTGGGCAGCGCGATCGGCCACTTCGAAACGGGTGTTCTGCTTGCGCAGCACGTCCAGCATTTTGTCCAGATCGGCGTCAGCCACGTCAGCGCTCAGGCGCTCTACGGTGATGCCGTCGAAGCCGGCAACGGTGAACTCCGGGAACACTTCGAAAACTGCGACGTATTCCAGGTCCTTGCCAGCTTCGATCGACTTAGGCTCGATCGAAGGTGCGCCAGCCGGGTTCAGCTTTTGCTCGACAACAGCTTCGTAGAAAGAAGACTGGATCACGTCGCCTACCGCTTCCTGACGCGCATCGGCACCGAAACGGCGCTTGATTTCGCTCATTGGCACTTTGCCTGGACGGAAGCCAGCAATCTTGGCCTTTTGGGCAGTCTGCTGCAGACGCTTGTTGACCTGAGTCTCAATGCGCTCAGCCGGCACGGTGATGCTCATGCGGCGCTCAAGAGCAGAAGTATTTTCAACAGAAACTTGCATGGATATTCCTCGTTGCACAGACGTTAGCCGGCCGTTTCCGACCCCAGAATCAAGGGCATGCATTCTAGTGGGTCAAACTCAAGAAGTCACCCTACTGAAAACGGGTAAAAAAGCAGCAGGCAATTTATTAGGCGGGGACAAACGGTTATGCCTCGCCCTGTTAGCAAATACAGCCAATCATGCCAGGGCTCTGCATCAATCCTTCTATATATAGAAGAAGCTGCCAATGATCTCCCCGACTGCCGATCTTGCGAGCAAGGCCGGCGGGCGGCGGTGCATCATCGAGAAACATAAATACGATGAAACCCCACCCCTGCGACCCAGAACCTGCAGTCGCTGAATACTCGAACCGCTAAAACAAAAAAGGCGCCAGACTGTTAAATCTGGCGCCTCTCGAAATATGGGGTGGACGAAGGGGATCGAACCCTCGACAACGGGAGTCACAATCCCGTGCTCTACCAACTGAGCTACGCCCACCATATTGCTTTACAAAGAAGCCAAACAACTTCCTTGCTGCGCTCCAGCCAAGCCAGCTGGCCTGAGTGAAGCTTATTTGGTGCGGATGAAGAGACTCGAACTCTTACGCCTCGCGGCGCTGGAACCTAAATCCAGTGTGTCTACCAATTCCACCACATCCGCGGTTTGAAGCTGTTAAAGCAAAGGCGCCAGACCGTTAAATCTGGCGCCTTTCGAAATATGGGGTGGACGAAGGGGATCGAACCCTCGACAACGGGAGTCACAATCCCGTGCTCTACCAACTGAGCTACGCCCACCATATTGCGCTACTTGTGCCAAAGCTGCCTAATGGCGCACCCGGCAGGACTCGAACCTGCGACCATCCGCTTAGAAGGCGGATGCTCTATCCAGCTGAGCTACGGGCGCCTTATTAATCTGTACTCTTGGAGGACTACAAACTAAGTGCTTCCAGCCTCACGGAACCGTAATCCCGCTTGACCTTCTCATCCAGTGCTAGGCTGTGCCCGACAAGTGCGACGAATAGTATAGAGCACCCTAAAGGCCGTCAAATCCTTTTTAAAAAAAATTCATTTAATTAAAGGGGTTAGGGGAATTTGCAGACCAAGCGCCTTTGCCCTCACCTCATGACATGCGAGAATGCGTTCTCTTTTTTTCCCCTCTCGATGGTTAATCACGCGCAATGACTGCACAACTAATCGACGGCAAATCGATCGCCGCCAGCCTGCGCCAGCAGATCGCCAAACGCGTCACCGAGCGTCGCCAGCAAGGCCTGCGCACGCCCGGCCTCGCGGTGATCCTGGTCGGCAGCGATCCTGCCTCTCAGGTTTATGTCTCGCACAAGCGTAAAGACTGTGAAGAGGTCGGCTTCATTTCCCAAGCCTACGACCTGCCTGCCGAAACCACTCAAGAAGCGCTGACCGATCTGATCGATCGCCTGAACGACGACCCGACGATCGACGGCGTTCTGCTTCAGCTTCCTTTACCTGAACACCTGGACGCCTCCAAATTGCTGGAGCGCATTCGTCCGGACAAAGACGTCGACGGTTTCCACCCTTATAACGTCGGCCGCCTGGCCCAGCGCATTCCGCTGCTGCGCCCGTGCACCCCGAAAGGCATCATGACCTTGCTGGAAAGCACCGGTGCCGATCTTTACGGGATGGACGCGGTGATTGTCGGGGCCTCCAATATTGTTGGCCGTCCGATGGCGATGGAATTGCTGCTGGCCGGTTGCACCGTGACTGTCACCCACCGTTTCACCAAGGATCTGGCAGGCCACGTCGGCCGCGCCGACCTGGTGGTCGTTGCCGCCGGCAAGCCGGGCCTGGTCAAGGGTGAGTGGATCAAGGAAGGCGCGATCGTGATCGACGTCGGCATCAACCGCCAGGAAGACGGCAAACTGGTCGGTGACGTGATCTACGAAACCGCCCTGCCCCGCGCCGGCTGGATCACGCCGGTCCCGGGCGGCGTTGGCCCGATGACCCGCGCTTGCCTGCTGGAAAACACGCTGTACGCAGCTGAAACACTGCACAGCTGAGTTCCCGCTTGAGCCTGAGCGACGACCCCAAGAACCCCGCCAATGGCGGGGTTCTTTTTGCCCGGATAAAAAGTTCTACCGCTCGCCGGAAACCCGCTGTTTTTAAGGGGCTTTCAAGGCGTTTCACCTGAACGTTGAACAACCATCGACAGTTATTCAGCCATACTCCAGAATGTGGCGCTTTTTAAGAAACAGCCCGTGACAAAACGGCTTATCAACACTTTATGAGTCTGCCAGCGTGAAAATCCGTCTTTCCATCCTGAGCCTATTTTTTGCATTTACAGGGACGTTCATCACGCCAACAGCCAACGCCGCGGACACCACCGCTGCACCACGCGACACGTCACAGTTGAAGATCGCTTCCGGCAGCGCTTTGCTGATGGATCTGCAGACCAACAAAGTCATTTATGCCAGCAACCCTGACGTGGTTGTGCCCATCGCCTCGGTCAGCAAACTGATGACGGCGCTGGTCGTGGTAGAAGCCAAACAGAACATGGACGAGTACATCTCGATCAACATCAGTGACACGCCGGAAATGAAAGGTGTGTTTTCCCGGGTCAAGCTCAACAGCGAAATGCCGCGCAGGGAAATGCTGCTGATCGCTCTGATGTCCTCGGAAAACCGTGCTGCCGCCAGCCTGGCGCATCACTATCCAGGCGGTTATGTCGCGTTTATTGCCGCCATGAACGCCAAGGCCAGGGCGCTGGGCATGACCAGTACTCACTACGTCGAGCCGACCGGCCTTTCGCCTCGTAACGTGTCGACGGCACGTGACTTGAGCAAATTGCTGGTCGCGGCGCACAAGTACCCGATATTGACTGAGCTGAGTACCACCAAGGAAAAAACCGTCTCGTTCCGCAAGCCCAACTACAGCCTGGGCTTTCGCAACACCGACCATTTGGTCGGCAAGCCGAATTGGGACATCAAGCTGACGAAGACCGGCTTTACCAACGAGGCCGGTCATTGCCTGGTGCTGGTGACCAGTATGGGGAATCGCCCGGTGGCCCTGGTCATCCTGGACGCTTTCGGCAAGTACACTCATTTTGCTGATGCGAGCCGTATTCGTAACTGGGTTGAAACCGGCAAGGGCACGAATGTGCCATCCGTTGCCTTGCAGTACAAATCGGAAAAGAACCTCAAGCACCGTCAGAGTGGTGTGGTGGAAGCTTCGAAGTAAATGGGCGGGGGCAGTTAACTTAAGAAAAATTTGGGGTGGGATGGAGTACATATCCGTTCCTGCGGTAACGGCTGCTGGCGGTTTCGCTCTTACAGCGAGTCCCTTTTTCAAACGCCAAAAAGGAACCAAAACGCTTTGCCCCTCCATTCGGTGCCTCGCTTAGGCTCGGCATGCCCTCACTCCGGCATTGCTCCGGGGGCCCGCCGCCATCGGCCATCCATGGCCGGGGGCGGCTAACCCGGCATCCATGCCGGGTTGCCCCCTGCGCAACGCCTGCGTTCGGCCTCTGGGAAAGGGGCGGCAGATCTGAAGCCAAAGCAAAGCAAAGCAACGGCAAGATCAAAAGATCGCAGCCTTCGGCAGCTCCTACATTGACCGTGTGTGCCCATCTATTTGTATCGCACCGATCCCCTGTAGGAGCTAGCTTGCTCGCGATGGACTCACAGGCACCGCGTTTATCCTGTTAACACGCGCCGTCATTGACGTTCTTCGCGAGCGAGCTCGCTCCTACAGGGGAATGCGTACTCCCCAATCAGGCCGGCCTGTAGGCCGCCGTGCTTTTGATCTTGATGCACCGTCCCATCGAGAGGCCGAGTGGAGGTTCTGCGCAGTGGGTAACCCGGCAGGGATGCCGGGTTAGCCGCCCCCGGCCATGGATGGCCGATGGCGGCGGGCCCACGGAGCAGGACCGGAGCGAGGGCATGCCGAGCCACAGCGAGGCACCGAACGAAAGGGGCAGAAGCGCTTTGGTTACTTTCGCGCTTTTCGAAAGTGACTCGCTGTAAGAGCGAAACCAATATCAGCGACACCCAAAAAAACGGATATGCCCCCAAGAATCAGTCATTAGGCAACGGCATCTGATCATCATCCGGAATGCCATCTCCAGCACTCGGGTCTCTCCTCCCCTGCGGATGCTCCGTCGTCACCACCGCCGGCCTGGCCAATGGATCCCTTAACGGATCATTCGGATCCATCACCGGATCCATATCCTTTTCAGGGGTTGTAGGGACACTGTCCGGACGTTTGTCATTGAAACTCGAATCAGTCGACATACGCACCTCACTAAGCTCAAGGTTTCAGATCGGCAAGTGGATCGTAAGGCTTCGCCGGCGCCTTGCTGTTGTCGCCCGGCTTCACATCCCTGGGCGCCTTGGCAGGTCCGATGGGATCGACCTGAGGATCGGCGAGGTCGGGCGAATCGGGATCGAACCCCAAGTCATCGCCGGACGAATGTTCGGACGAGTGCGGGCCGGAGGGAGTATTGGAATGTGCCATGGGCGCCTCCTGATCAAGGCCCGGAAGAATCCGGGCGCTATGCATATGGAGGCTCGCAACGGGCGGAGGTGCCCGGCAGATGACGAACGGAGTTACTGCTCGCTGAGGGCTTTTTTCGCCCTGGCGGCGGCCTGCTCCTGACCCGCCTGAGCAAGATCGTTCGCAGCCTTGAGCCAGCGTTGCTGATCGACCTGCGCCGGAATCTGTGTCGGCCGCTGAATCAGTACCGCCCAACCGCCCGCATCCTTGAACGCCGATTCAAATGAACTGAAGCTCATCAGCGTCCGGCGATCCATCCCCGAACGCAGCAGAACCGTCTGCTTCTGACGGTTGTAGCCGGCGAGAATGGCGTAACGCGGTTCAGCCCAGAACGCCGAACCCTCAGTGAAACGCACCATCACCGAATAACCGGCCGCGACCTGGGTCAGTAACGCAGGCAGATTGCTGTCGAGTGGATAAACGACCATCCCGTACTCGCGGGCGAGGTTCTGCATGTTCTGCTGCAACTGGGCTTCGGCGCCCGGCAAATGCAAAGGCTTGTCGAGCAAGCCTGGTGTGATCACCACGCCTTGCTGCGACAACATGCTGGCCAGCACTTGCGGACCGCTTTGATTGGCCACACCGCGGTAGAACCGGCCACTGAGTTCGACCCTCTCCGGCAGACGCTTGATCTCAGGCGCAACGCTCCCCGCGCAACCCGCCAGACCTGCAACGCAACCGACCAGCAGCGCTGCCGATAGAATTCGAGAAAATACCCGCACCATCATCACTCTCTTGTTCAGACGCCAGGCATATGCGCTCCCGGCTTGGCCGTCGATCATAGGACGCCGCGCGGCAGCGGTATAGCCTTAACCGGCAGTTGATTGCATTCGATAGAGCGAACTGATTGGTGACAGCCGACCTTTGGTCAATAGCCTGAAACATGGCAGCGACTAGACTGTCATTTGCAAAGAGCGTGTGCCCGATGCAGGGCAAAGAGGAGGCGCTGATGAGCCTGACAATGACCATTGTGATGTTGATTGGCGGCTGGCTGGCTGTGGCCGCCGCAATGTTGTGGGGAGTCCTGCGAATTACCCGTCGGCACCATCACCACCCTGCGCAATCGGCGCCCGTGGTGAAACCCGATGAAGCCGCTGCACGCCATGCAGCCGCACACTGACTAAGGTTTTCGCCCTCAAACAAAAACGGCCGCCTGGGCTCTTTCGAGCACTGGCGGCCGTTTCTTTTAGCGAAGGTTACGCCTCAGTGGCGACACGCTTCTGCTTGGCCCGTCGCGACATCATGTTCAAGCCCTCGATCGTTGCCGAGAACGCCATGGCGGCATAAACGTAGCCTTTCGGTACGTGAGCGCCAAAGCCTTCGGCGATCAGCGTCATGCCGATCATGATCAAGAAGCCCAGCGCCAGCATCACCACCGTCGGGTTGTCGTTGATGAACTTGGCCAGCGGATCAGCCGCCAGCAACATCACCAGTACCGACACCACCACCGCGATGATCATGATCGGCAAGTGTTCAGTCATGCCGACAGCGGTAATGATGCTGTCGATGGAGAACACCATGTCCAGCATCAGGATCTGACCGATCGCAGCGGCGAAGCCCAGGGTCACGGTCGATGTAGCGGACTTCGGATCTTCCGGCGCCGGGTCCATGCTGTGATGGATCTCGGTGGTCGCCTTCCACAACAGGAACAGGCCACCGGCAATCAGGATCATGTCCTTCCAGGAGAACGCATGGCCGAAAATATCGATCACCGGCTCGGTCAACTGAACGATGAAGGCGATGGTGCTCAACAGCCCCAAGCGCAGAATCAGCGCCATGCCGATACCGATGCGTCGCGCCTTCTGCCGATGCTGCTCCGGCAGTTTGTTGGTCAGGATCGAGATGAAGATCAGGTTATCGATGCCGAGCACGATTTCCATGACGATCAAGGTGGCCAGGGCGACCCAGGCGGTGGGGCTGGCGGCAAGTTGTAAAAGGTATTCCATGGGTCAGTCCTGACTCGCTGTTAAGACGGTTTAGATTTCCTGGGAAGAAGAGTTGGTTTTATCCGCGTCTTTTTCCGTTGATTCTTTTTTGCTGATCAGACCGCCCGTGGCATCGCTGATCGCTTGTTCAGCGGCCTTGTGGGTGTCGTCGATCGCTTGTTTGGCGGTTTCGGCAGCCTTGCCCATCAATTGCTGAGCGCTCTTTTCGGCCTGGTCGCAACCGGCCAATACCAGTAAAGACGTAAACAGCAGCGCCGTGGTTTTAAGCTTCATGATGCTTTCCTCGATAGAACAGACGGGACCGAAAAGGCGATCCGTCGATAGCGGGGCATTCTAGGGAGGCAAACACTTCAGGAAAATTCGTATTTTTAGCGGTTATACTTCGGCTTTTACGAACTGTAGGTCCGCCATGCTGAATTACCGACAGCTGCATTACTTCTGGGTCGTGGCCAAAACCGGCAGTATCGTGCGCGCCTGCGAGCAGCTGAACCTGACACCGCAGACCATCAGTGGGCAGATTTCCTTGCTCGAACACACTTATGGCATCGAGTTGTTCCGCCGGGTCGGCCGGCAACTGGAGCTCACCGAGGCCGGGCGTCAGACGCTGCCCTACGCCGAGCAGATGTTTCAGCTCGGTGGCGAACTGGAGTTGATGCTGCGGGCGCAACCCAACGAGCAGCAGATCCTGTTTCGCGTAGGCGTAGCCGACGTGGTGCCGAAATCCATCGTCTATCGGCTGATCGCGCCGACCATGGAATTGAGCGAGCCGCTGCGTATCACTTGTCGCGAAGACAAACTCGAACGCTTGCTTGCCGACCTGGCGATCCAACGCCTCGACCTGGTGATCTCGGACAGCCCGATGCCGTCACACCTGGACATCAAGGGCTACAGCCAAAAGCTCGGTGAGTGCGGCATCAGTTTTTTCGCCACCGCCGAACTGGCGTCGCTGTATGGTCAGGATTTCCCGCGCAGCCTGCACGGCGCTCCGCTGCTGATTCCCGGGCCGGAAACCGTGGTGCGCAGTCGTTTGCAGCGCTGGTTCGCCGAGCAGCAGATTCAGCCAAAAATTGTTGGAGAGTTCGACGATAGCGCGCTGATGCAGGCTTTCGGTCAATCCGGCAGCGGGATTTTCATCGGCCCGAGTGTGATTGCCGATGAGGTGAAACGGCAATACGGCGTTGAGTTGATCGGCCAGACTGATGCGGTGACCGAGTCGTTCTATGCCATTTCAGTCGAACGCAAGGTCAAGCACCCCGGCATTGTTGCGATTACCGAAGGTGCCCGACGCGAGCTGTTCACCGAGATGTGAAGCCTCAGGCGCAGACTTCACGCGGCTTCATGGTCATCAGCGCCATGGCCAGAAGGATCGAGGCCAGGATAAAAGCCGCTGCCGCGAAACCCAGACCTTGCAGCCCGACGCCGTTGATGACCCGGCCGCCGATCATGGCGCCCAGGCCGATGCCGAGGTTGGCCCCGGCAATGTTCAACGACGCCGCGAACGCCGGCGCCTCGGGCGCAGCCTTCATCAAGCGCACATGGCTGACCAGGAACAACGCCGCCTGAGTCACGCCCCAAATGCCCATCGCCGCCGCCAGACCAAGCGGCGAATGAATGTTCGGCACCAACGCCACCAGGCCGGCGATCATGAACGCGCAGAACATCATCGAAGCGATCAGCGGATGACGATCTACCGCGCGGCCGCCCAGCGAGTTGCCGATCAAGCCGACCGCGCCGAAGCCCATCAGGCACCAGCCGACCACGGTGCCGTTGAACCCGGCCAGGCGTTCAAGAATGTCCGCCAGGTAGGTGTAAGCGGTGAACATGCCGCTGAACACCAGGATCGACAGCACCACATGCCCCACCATCAGCGGGCTGCGCAGGATCTTGAACTGCGAACGGAAGCTCACCTGATGCTGGTGCAGGTTGGTTTTCGGCAGGTAGATAAACAGCAGCAACGCCTTGGCAAACGCGATCACCGCCAGAATGCCGAAGGCACTGCGCCAGCCGAACGCATCGGAAATCAGCGTGCCCACGGGGATGCCGAACACCGTGGCGCAGACAATCCCGAAACCGATCTTGGCGATGGCGCGGCCGGCGTAGTCCGGCCCGACGATGTCCACCGCCGTTTCGCTGGCCAGCGCCCAGAACACCGGGAGCCCGAGCGCCGGAATCAACCGGGCGATGGCCATCACCCAAATGTTCGGCGCAAATGCGGCGAGGGTGTTGGCCAGGCCGAACATGATCAGCACCGAGATGAACAGCTTGCGCCGTTCAAACCGGGCGAAGTACGCCGTCAGGAACGGACCGAACGCGGCGACGGTGAAGGCGAACAAGGTCACCAGCAAGCCCGCTTGCGGGATGCTGACGTCCAGGTCCCGAGCGATGGCCGGCAACAGGCCGACGATGACGAATTCCGTGGTCAGCACCGTGAAACCGGCGGCGGACAACAGAAGAATGGGCAACAGCATGCAGAACTCCAGAAAACGACGACACCAGCGATAGCCGGAAGGCCCACTGGCAGAACATGAAAATGAGGAGGCGCAAGCTTAACAGAGTGTTTCCAAACGCGGTTGCACGAACCTGCCGATCTCGTTGAACACTTGGGTGGCAGATCGTCACAGGGCTGAAGGATCCAGACGAGGCTGTGATAAAGTCCGCGCCCTGCGATTCGTACACCCTAATCATCGGCCAGTCATTGGCATTGATGTCGCGATACCCCGCACCCAAAAAAAATCAGAGATGCCGTTTTTATGACCGCTTCATCCCCTTCTCTATTGCTCCGCCTGAAACGCTTGAGCCTGGTCTCGCAAATCATCATCGGCCTGATCGCCGGGATTGCCTTGGCCTTGTTCGCGCCTGAAGTGGCGAAATCCACTGCCTTTATCGGCAAGGTCTTCGTCGCCGCGCTTAAAGCGGTCGCGCCGATCCTGGTGTTTGTGTTGGTCATGGCGTCGATCGCCAACCATAAGCACGGCCAGGAAACCCACATCCGGCCGATTCTGTTTTTGTACCTGCTGGGGACGTTTGCCGCCGCAGTGGTCGCGGTGGTGGCCAGCATGCTGTTCCCGTCGAGCCTGGTGCTGGCCACTCACGACGTTGCCGTCACGGCGCCCGGCGGTATCGGCGAAGTGCTGCAAAGCCTGCTGCTCAGTGTGGTCGACAACCCGGTCAGTGCGCTGATGAACGCCAACTTCATCGGCATCCTGGCCTGGGCCATCGGCATGGGCGTTGCGATTCGCCACGCCGGTGACACCACCCGCGAAGTGCTCGGTGACCTGTCCAACGGTGTGACCTTGATCGTGCGCCTGGTGATCCGGTTTGCGCCGCTGGGGATTTTCGGCCTGGTGGCGTCGACCCTCGCCACCTCCGGTTTCGGTGCGTTGCTCGGCTACATGCATCTGCTGGCCGTGCTGCTGGGCTGCATGCTGTTCGTGGCGTTGGTGATGAACCCGGTGATTGTGTTCTGGAAGCTGCGTCGCAACCCGTACCCGCTGGTGATCATGTGCCTGCGGGAAAGCGGCATCACGGCGTTTTTCACCCGCAGCTCGGCGGCGAATATTCCGGTCAACCTGGAACTGAGCAAACGTCTGGGCCTGCACGAGGACACTTACTCAGTGTCGATTCCGCTGGGCGCGACCATCAACATGGCCGGCGCGGCGATCACCATTACCGTGCTGACGTTGGCGGCTGTGCATACGCTTGGCATCGCGGTGGACATTCCGACGGCCATTCTGCTCAGCGTTGTGGCGGCGATCTGCGCCTGTGGCGCCTCGGGCGTGGCCGGTGGCTCGTTGTTGCTGATTCCGCTGGCGTGCAGCCTGTTCGGCATCCCGAGCGAAATCGCCATGCAGGTGGTGGCGGTGGGTTTCATTATTGGGGTGTTGCAGGATTCGGCGGAGACGGCGTTGAACTCGTCTACTGACGTGTTATTTACCGCAGCGGCGTGCCTGGGTGAAGAAGAGAAAGCCCAACGTCTGACTTAAAACACCGTCCCTGTAGGAGCCAGGCTTGCCGGCGAAGGCGTATTTGAGATCGCCTTCGCCGGCAAGCCTGGCTCCTACAAAAACAAAACGAAAAAGCCCGCCAAGGCTTGCACCTTGGCGGGCTTTTTTGTCACTGGACGGTTTAGAACGCGCCCATGTAATCGCGCTTGCCCACTTCCACACCGTTGTGACGCAGCAGTGCGTAGGTGGTGGTGACGTGGAAGAAGAATTGCGGCAGACCGTAGCTCAGCAGGTAAGCCTGGCCGCTGAAGCGCTTCTCTTTCGGCGTGCCTGGGCGCGTAACGATCTCGATGCCTTCCTTGCCGTCGATCTGTTCAGGTTTGATCTCGCCGATGTAGGCCAGCACCTTGGTGATCAACGCTTGCAGCTCGGCGAAGGTGGTTTCGGTGTCGTCGTACTTCGGCACTTCGATCTCGGCCAGACGCGAAGAAACGCCCTTGGCGAAATCAACGGCGATCTGCACCTGACGCACCAGCGGGAACATGTCCGGGTACAGACGGGCTTGCAGGAAGGCGTTCGGGTCGATGTTCTTGGCGGTGGCGTGGGCTTCGGCCTTGTTCAGCACATCGCTCAGGGCGTTGAGCATTTGTTGGAAAACCGGAACGGAAGCGGCGTACAGGGAAATGGTCATGGCAGTCTCGTGTGGTGACAGGAGGAAAACGTCGGCGTCGATTATAGCCATGCGCGTCCCTCCTGCGACCGGTCTTTTATCCAGCCGCCGGCCTTCGCCGGTTCGATCCCTCATAGAGCCCGTCGATCACCCAGTCATTAATAGTGATTGGACGGTCTATCACGTTGTACTTAGCCTGCGCTCAACAATTCCGTTAACAGCGGATTAATGATTCAAGCGAGGTAATGATGTCTGAGCGAATCTTGATCGATGGGTTCGCCCGGCGTGTGGACTATCTGCGAATGTCAGTCACCGATCGCTGTGATTTCCGTTGCGTGTATTGCATGGCTGAAGACATGCAGTTTCTGCCGCGCCAGCGGGTCCTTTCACTGGAAGAAATCTATCAACTGGCCGAACGCTTCGTCGCGCTGGGCACCCGCAAGATCCGCCTGACCGGGGGCGAGCCGCTGATTCGTCCGGGGGTGGTGCAGCTCTGCGAAAAGATCGCCGCCCTGCCCGGCCTGCGCGAACTGTGCATGACCACCAACGGTTCGCAGTTGGCCAAACTGGCAGAGCCGCTGTTCGAGGCCGGGGTCAAGCGCCTCAACATCAGCCTCGATTGCCTGGACCCGCATCGCTTTCGCGAACTGACCCGCACCGGCGATCTGGCGCAGGTGATCAAAGGCATCGATGCGGCCCTCAAGGCCGGCTTTCGCAACACCAAGCTCAACTGTGTGGTGATGAAGGGCCGCAACGATCATGAGATCAACGACCTGGTGAGCTTTGCCATCGACCGCCAGCTCGACATTTCATTCATCGAAGAAATGCCCCTGGGCACTATCCATGAACACAGCCGCGCGGAGTCGTTTTATTCCAGCGCCCAAGTCCGTGAACGGATTGCCGAGCGCTACACTCTGATTGACTCCGCCGAGTCGACACAGGGCCCTTCGCGCTACTGGCGTCTGGCCGAGGCGCCGCAGATTCGCCTGGGGTTCATTTCGCCGCACAGCCACAACTTTTGCGGCACCTGCAATCGGGTGCGGCTGACCGTCGAAGGTCGTCTGCTGCTGTGCCTGGGCAACGAGCATTCCGTCGACCTGAAGGCGGTATTGCGCGGCCATCCCGGCCAGCCCGAACGCCTGGAAGAAGCCATCATCGAGGCGATGAAGCTCAAGCCTTATCGGCACAATTTCGAAGTGAACGATGACGTTCAGGTGGTTCGCTTCATGAACATGACGGGCGGCTGAAACCATGATCGTGAGACCCAAACCCAATCTGATCGGCGTGCTGACTTCGCTCAAGGGCTCGATCGCCAAACGCATTGCCATGCGCGCCCTGATGGTGACGTTGCTGGCTTCGGCCATCGTGTTGGTCGAGACATTGCACCCCAGTTATTTCTCCAAGGTCAGCGCCACGCCGTTCACCCTGCTGGGCTTGTCGTTGTCGATCTTCATGAGCTTTCGCAACAACGCCTGTTATGACCGCTGGTATGAAGCGCGCAAGACGTGGGGCGACATGATCGTGGAGATCCGTTCGATGATTCGCGAAACCCAGGTGATCAAGGACGCCAGCGAGCGGCACAAAATCCTCAGTAATCTCTGCGGCTTCGCCCATGCGCTGAATGCCAAGCTGCGCACGGAGAGTGAACTGACGGCCAGTGGTGACTGGCTCAATCCGGTGCCCACGGGCACCACGACCGACATCAGTGGGCGCATTTTGCTGCAGGTCGGTCAACAGTGTTCGGCGCTCAGCGAAGCCGGGGCCATCAGTGAATGGCGCTACACGCTGATGGCCAATCATCTGACCCGTCTGACCCAGGCGCAGGCTGTGTGCGAGCGAATCAAACACACGCCGCTGCCCTTCCCCTACACCTTGTTGCTGCACCGGACCACCTACTTGTTCTGCATCTTGCTGCCCTTCGCGATGGCCGAACCGCTAGGCTGGCTGACACCGATTTTCACGGCGATTGTCGGCTACACGTTTTTTGGTCTGGATGCGATTGGCGATGAACTGGAAGACCCGTTCGGCCGCGACGAAAACGACCTGCCCACCGATGCACTGGTGCGTACCATCGAACGGGACATCCTCGCCGCGCTGGGCGTGACGCAACTGCCACCGCAACTGGAGCCGGTGGATTATGTGTTGAGTTGATGCCGGACCGGCTGAACATCCCCTGTGGGAGCGGGCTTGCTCGCGAAGGCGGCGTGACAGTTAACATCAATGTTGGATGTGCCGGCCTCTTCGCGGGCAAGCCCGCTCCCACATTTGGTTTTTGTCGTGCACGAAATCGGGTTCACTGAACATCCCATGCTCGCGATGGTGGCGCTTCAGCTAATCTCTGCCCAGAACCCGCACACCGCCCTTTGTGGTTGACAGGCAGTACAGGCAAACTCATGGGGTGCGAGCATTTTTGACAGCGCTGGACACAGCGCCCATGAACCTACTGTTGGTAAGGGTCCAGAACCTATGAGTACCGAGCAAGAGACGACCTTCGATGAGCCGCGACTCAACAGCACGGAAATCCGCATCCTCGGTTCGCTGATCGAGAAACAGGCCACCAGCCCGGAAACCTATCCGTTGACGCTGAATGCGCTGGTGCTGGCCTGCAACCAGAAGACCAGCCGCGAACCGGTGATGAACCTTACCCAGGGACAAGTCGGCCAGAGTCTGCGGGCCCTTGAAGGACGCGGCTTTACCAAACTGGTGATGGGCAGCCGCGCCGACCGCTGGGAGCACAAGCTCGACAAGGCACTGGAGCTGGTGCCGGCGCAGGTCATTCTGGCGGGGCTGCTGTTCTTGCGTGGTCCGCAAACGGTCAATGAACTGCTGACCCGCAGCGGCCGCATGCATGACTTCGAAGATGCCGAACAGGTGGTGCATCAACTGGAACGGCTGATTGCGCGCGGCCTGGCGCTGCTGATCCCGCGCCAGGCCGGCCAGCGTGAAGACCGTTATATGCATGCGCTGGGGGATCCGGCGGACATCGAGGTGATCCTCGCGGCACGGCAGAATCCGGCGGAACGTGGCTCGGGCAGCGGCGTGTCGATTGAACGGATCGAAGAGCTGGAAGCGCGAATCGCAGCGCTGGAAGAACGCCTGGCACGCCTCGAATAACCACCACGGGCTCTGTAGCAGCTGTCAAGCTTGCGAGGCTGCGTTCGGCTGCGAAGCAGTCGTGAAATCAGACAACGCGGTGTATCAACAAAACCGTGTGCTCTGTGTTTACGACTGCTTCGCAGCCGAACGCAGCCTCGCAAGCTCGACAGCTGCTACATGAGAAGTTTGATTACTCGCCGTCCCAGTAATCAACGCCATCGGCCTGTCGGGCGACGGCGACGAAGCCCGTGGCATTGCCCTCGGCGTCGACCTGGAAATTGTCCATCACCGCGTACTTGCCGGAATCCGGGTACTCACAAATCTCCGGCGATTGCTGGGTGCTGACCGCCAGGTAGCGCAACTCGCCGTTGCTGGTATTGATGATCTGGTGCGCGGCTTCCGGTCCGCCCGGTGGGCAGGCAATCACATCCCCCGCACGGATTGGAAAACACTCGCCCCCCAGGCGAATCTGCCCTTCCCCGGCCACGATGTAGAACATCTCCTCGTTGACCCGATGGCTATGGAACGGACTGCCGCGCATGCCCGGCTCCAGCACATACAAGCGATAACCGAGCTTCTGCGCCCCCAGTTGTTGGCCGATGCGGGCCAGGCGCTGTTGATAGCGGCCAGCGGTGTCACCGGTGGGGGCAAGCGCTTCGGGCAGTGGCTCAAGTTCGACCTGGTTCAGGTTGAGGATGGCGGGATGCATGGGAAACCTCGGTCACGGTTTGACGAACTGGCGAGCAGTATAGGCCGAGGTGGTGATTCCTCTGAGAAACCGAGTCGCCGCCTTCGCGAGCAAGCCCGCTCCCACATTGATTCTGTGAACACTGGAGATCTAATGTGGGAGCGGGCTTGCTCGCGAAGAGGCCAGTACTGCCAACAATAAATGGAAGGGATCAGCTCCGGGCGAACGCCACCGCTTGCTGAAACTGCTCATCCGTCGGCCGTACGCCGGTGTAAAGCACAAATTGCTCCAGCGCCTGAATCGCGATCACTTCCAGCCCGGTGATCACTCGCTTGCCTTCAGCCCGCCCGCGCACGATCAGCGGCGTTTCCGAGGGGATCGCCACCACATCGAACACCGTCTCCGCCGCGGCAATGGTTTCAGCCTCGAACGCCAGTTGATCGGCTTCCGGCCCGCCGGTCATGCCGATCGGTGTGACGTTGATCAGCATTTGCGGGCGCTGGGCGCCCAATTCGGCTTGCCATTCATAGCCCAGCGATTCTGCCAACGCACGACCGGCTTGTTCATTGCGGGCGACGATCACGCCGTTTTTGTAACCACCGTCGCGCAACGCACTGGCCACAGCCTTGGCCATGCCGCCGCTGCCGCGCAGGGCGAAGGTCGATTCCCTGGGCACCTGATGCCTGGCAAGCAACTGGGCAATGGCGATGTAATCGGTGTTGTACGCCTTCAAATGGCCTTGGGTATTGACGATAGTGTTGATCGATTGAATGGCCGCCGCTGATGCATCCAACTCATCGACCAGCGCAATGCAGGCCTCCTTGAACGGCATCGACACGCCGCAACCCCGAATCCCCAGTGCGCGAATGCCACCGACGGCGCCCGGCAGGTCCTGGCTACTGAAGGCTTTGTAATAGAAGTTCAGGCCCAGTTGCTCGTACAGATGATTGTGAAAACGCAGGCCAAAGTTCCCGGGGCGCCCCGAGAGGGACATGCACAACTGGGTGTCTTTGTTGGGGTTCATCTGCATGTGGATCTCCTTCAATTGCACTTTCGGATGGACGGGATTAGCCAGGCCATCGTGTTCTGATCGATCATAAAAGCCTGCCTGCGCGCTGCATCGCAGGCCGGTAAGGAAGCCGGTACAGACCTTACACAAAATTTACCCAACGGCTGTGCTGATTTTCCAAAAAACGCTGTCTTAGATGTATCCCCGCGACAATCCTTGGGTCTATTGCAGACGCAAGCGCCGGGTCGAAGAACCGAGGAATTATCATGATCCGTAAAATCCCCACAGTAGCCTTGCTGATCGGTGTGCTCGCTGTCGCTGGCCAGGCAGAAGCTGGCGGTGGCCACGGCGGTCACGGTTGGGAAGGACCGGCGGTATTTGGCGCGATTGTCGGCACGGCCATCGTCGGATCGGCCCTGATTAACAGCAACCGGCCGGTGTATGTACAGCAACCGCAACCGGTTTACGTCCAGCCGCAACCGGTTTACGTGCAACAACCGCCACCGGTTTACTACCAGCCGGCCCCGGTCTACGTGCAACAACCGGTCTACTACGCGCCGCCACCGGTTTATTACGGTCCGCCACGTGGTTACTACGGTCCACCGCGCGGCTATTACGGCCCTCCCCATGGTTATGGCCGCTGGTAACAGTTTCATCAGGCCCCGCCTTAATAGCGGGGCCTTTTTTATGGCCGTTCGTCGGCGCGGGTCTGAAAAAATCGCGTCAAGGTCGCTGTCGGGACAGTCTTGGCGGCGTAAGTTGGCAAGATGGGTTCGAGCACTCTTCCCCCGCTTTGGGGAAAACGGTCATATTTATGTCATGACAGGTCCGCAAGCTTGGATCTGTCCGTAAACAACAGGTTGATAATAACAAGGACGACCTTATGCCCACGCAAAACCCGCACCGCATTGTCGGCTTGTGCACTTCCAGCAAGGTGTACAACGCCCTGACCGAACTCAAGCACCTGGAAGGCCATCGCAGCGCCAAGTTTCTCTCGCTGCTGGCGGAAAACCTGGTGCGCAAAGGCTTGCTCAACGAGCAGGAAGTGGTCCATATGCTGGATCTGGTGGTCGACTGACCGACAGCCGGTCGTTTGTACCGCTGGCGTCAATGACCACTATCGAAAGCGTTGATTGTCCGTTCCAGCGCCGGGTCCGTAAGGTAGCTCCATAGATTGATGGAGGTACTTATGTCCCAGGTTCAGATCATGTCCGTTATCGGCAGCGCCGTTCCCGCACCGCTCAGAGAGCTAGGATTGCTCGCCTGTTGGTACCTGGTGCAGGACGGCGAACCGATCAGCGGCCCGCTCACCTCGTTGCCGGCCGCCCAGGCGCTGTCGCAAAAGGTCGGCCAGGGCCAGCTCAGCGCCTAAGGCAGCTGAACCCGTGGCTTGGTTTCGATGAAGATCGCCCAGCTCGACATGAACAGCGCGGCGATCAGCGGCCCGATCACAAAGCCATTGAGGCCGAAGATCGCCAGGCCGCCCAGGGTCGAGATGAGGATCAGGTAGTCCGGCATCTTCGTATCCTTGCCCACCAGAATCGGGCGCAGCACGTTATCCACCAGGCCGATCACGAACACCCCGAACAACCCCAGCACCACGCCCTGCCAGATCGCCCCGGTGAACAGAAAAAACGCCGCCACCGGCGCCCAGACAATCCCCGCCCCCACCGCTGGCAACAGCGACAGAAACGCCATCAACACCGCCCAGAGCAACGCGCTGGGGATGTCCAGAAACCAGAAAATCAAACCGCCCAAGGCGCCTTGGGTGATCGCCACCAGCAGGTTGCCCTTCACCGTGGCCCGCACCACCCGATTGAACTTGAGTTGCAAACGGCGTTTCTGGTGCTCCTCCAGCGGCACGGCAGCGCGGACCTTGCGCGCCAGCTCGGCACCGTCGCGCAAAAAGAAGAACAGCAGGTAGAGCATGATGAAGAACCCCACCACGAAATCGAACGTGCCCTGGCCGAAACTGAAGGCCTGAGTGGCGATGAACTCATTGCCCGTCACCGCACTCTTGATGATTTTCTCGCGCAGCCCGTCCAGCTCGCCGACCCCGGCCCGGTCGAGCATGTGCTGAAAGTACGGAGGCAGGCTGTGCTTGAAATGCGTGACATACCCCGCGATATCCAGTTCGCCGCTTTCGATGCTCTTGTACACTGTGGCCCCCTCTTGAACCAGCAGGATACTGAGGATGATCACCGGTAAAATGGCGATGACCAGGCAGATGCTCAGGGTCAGCAGTGACGTCAGGTTGCGTTGCCAGCCAAACCTCAATTGCACCCGACGCTGCAGGGGCGCGAAGAGGATGCCGAGGATCACCGCCCAGAACACCGCACCGTAGAACGGCAGCAAAATCCAGATGAACGCGGCGGTGACCAGCCCCAGCAAAATCACCAGCGATTTGTTTTGTACTGTCTTTTCTGTCTCTTCGTTCATGTCCGATCCATGTCAGTCCGCCAGACGCTATCGCGCGTCCTGATGCTTAGTCCGCCACGGTTCGCGCGAGTGCCATCCGTTTGTTCATCAAGCATAGATCCAGATCAATGAACCCCGGCGGCAAGCCGCTTACTCTCGGCGGCTTTTGCGATCGACACCGCCATGACCTTTGCCACACCCCTCTCCACTCCTGAGCTGCTCGCCCCCGCCGGTGTAGTCGACGAACACCGCTATCTCTAAAACACCGCGAATCTGTAGGAGCTGGCTTGCCAGCGAAGAGGCCCCTGAGGTTTACATTGCCGCTGAGTCCGCCTTCGCTGGCAAGCCAGCTCCTACAGGGTCACGCAAATTCCTCGCGCAACATCGCCACAAACGCTTCTCGCGCCGGGTGCACCCCGGCGTTTTCATGCCAGTAAAACAGGTTGTCGATGGCCGTCAGCTCGGGGAATTCATACCCCACGCAACCGGCGCCCTTGGCGTATTGATCGAAGACGCCTTTGGGCACCAACGCGACGCCGGCGCCAGCGCTGACACACCCGACAATCGCCCCGTAACTGGCCAGGCTGACAATCGGCAGCGCCTGCCCCTGGCGCAACAGCCAATGCTCCAGCGCCGCCCGATAAGGACAACCTTGGGGCCACATGAACACGGTCTTGTCCTGCAAATCGGCGATATCACGCACCGGCCCCATCGATGTCGAGGCAATCAGCAGCAACTCCTCGCGGTACATCGGCGTGCGCTTGAGCTGCGAGCGCTCGACATCTACCGCGACGATCGCGCCGTCGAGCCGGTGATTGACCGTGTCATCGAGCAATTGCCCCCAGGTGCCGGTGGTCAGCTCCAGCGCAACCGCCGGGAAGCGTTTGTGGAATTTCGCCAGCAAGCGCGGCAAGCGACCGGTCGCGGACGATTCGATGGCGCCAATGCGCAACGGCCCGGACGGCTCGGCCGACGGATCCACCGCGCGTTTCGCTTCAGCCGTCAGGGCGAGAATCCTTGAGGCGTACACCAGAAAGGTCTGCCCCGACGGGCTGATGCGCAACCCGCGACCTTCGCGCAGAAACAGCGCGACACCCAGCTCCGCCTCCAGGGACTTGATCCGTGCCGTGATGTTCGACGGCACGCAATGCAACAGCTCGGCCGCCCGGGCGATGCTGCCGACGTCGGCGACGGTCTTGAACATGCGTAACTGAGCCAGCTCCATACATCACCTAAAGTGAACAGTTAGCGCAGTATAAGTCAGTTGTAGCGAACAGTCTGAATTCTGATACTCGGTGCCTATCCCCCACAGGTGCCCGACCATGCAAGCGCTCACAACCGCCTCCCACTCTCCGGTCAAAATCATCCTGGCCATGGCGTTTGTCGTCGCCTGCTGGGGTTATTCCCCGACCGGCATCCACATCGGCTTGCAGGCCTACGACCCTGTTCACCTGGCGCTGCTGCGGTTTCTGCTGGCCTCGGTGTTCATGGCCGTGGTCGCCCTGTTCCGAGGTATCCACCTGCCAACGCTTCGTGACCTGCCGCTGATGTTCGCCCTCGGTTTTTTTGCGGTGAGCCTGCACCACGTGGCGATCAATTTCGGCCAGCAAGGTGTCAGCGCCGGAGCCTCCAGTGTGTTGGCACAAACCACCCCGCTGTTCAGCACGCTGCTGGCGCGCTTCGTGTTCAAGGACCGGGTGAGCCTATGGCGCTGGGGTTGTGTGTTGCTCGGGTTGATCGGCGTGGTCATCGTGGTGGCCGGCGATCACGGACTGGGGAGCATTGACGCGCACGGCTTGTTGATTCTGTTGGCGGCGTTGTCCTGGAGTTTTTACTTTGCACTGCAAAAGCATCATGCCCGGCGCTACGACGGGCTGACGCTGGTCTGCTACACCGTGTGGGCCGGGACGGCGCTGCTGTTGATTTACCTGCCTGGCCTGGTGGATCAGGTGCTCCGTGCGCCGGTTCATGTGCAGTTGGCGGTGGTTTCGTTAGGCGTGTTTCCCAGCGCCCTGGCGTATCTGGCCTGGGCCTATGTGTTGGCTCATGTGGACCTGAGCCGCGCGACGATGACCTTGTATCTGGTGCCACCGACGGCGATGGCGATTGCGTCTTTTGCGCTGGGTGAGCGGCCGACGTTGATGATTGTCGTGGGTGGGCTGGTGGTGTTGGTGAGTGTGTTGGCGTTGAATCTGGAGCGGCGTGGGGTGGTTGGGATTGCCAGGGTCTGATCATTGATTTGTGGTGTGGCGTCTGGCGTCTTCGCGAGCAAGCCCGCTCCCACATTGGTTTTGTGAACACTGGAGATCGAATGTGGGAGCGGGCTTGCTCGCGAAGAACGATGACGCGGTACACCGTCGTGTACAAAAAACCCGGCACGTAGGCCGGGTTCTGTTTATCGCCTGTCATCGGACAGCGGTGTTGGTTCATCCGCCGGAGGCACGTCCTCTTTCGCTCCCGGGTCCATCCAGTCTTCAGGTGGGTCCGAGTCTGCGCTGGCCGGGTCCAGCGAAGGATCCCGGCCGGGCGGCGTATCGTTGTCCGGAGGCACCTCCTCCGTACCGGGGATCGGTCTGGTGGGATCGATGTCGGACGTTCCACCCTGGAACATTGAATCGTTAGCCATGACGCACCTCACTGATGAGGTCCAGCAAATCTGGGCCGTACTCGTTGGAAACGGCCCCGCAACCGGGGTGCTATCGAGAAGACCAACGGTTGTCAGCGATCCGCCGAAAAACGGTCGCGACTGTTACTCAGGTGCAGCCACATGGCCGCCCGCGCCGCATCGGCATCCTGGCGTTTGATGGCGTTGAGAATCGCCTCGTGCTCAAGGTTGGCAAGCTGCCCGAGCTTGCTCAAATCCGCCGATCCTCGCTCCGCCGCGTTGACCCGGGTACGCGGGATCATGGCGTTGCCCAGTTGCTGCATGATCTCGGTGAAGCACACATTGCCGGTGGCTTCGGCGATCAGCAGGTGGAAGCGTTTGTCGGCCTCGACGCAGCTGTCGTTGTTGGCCAGCAGGCTTTGATAATCGTCGAGCGCTTCGCGCATCTGCGCCAATTGCTGGTCCGTGCGGCGGATGGCCGCCAGCGCCGCAGCCTGGGTTTCGAGGCCCATGCGCAACTCCAGAATGCTGCGCACCCCCAGCGCGGTATCGACGTTCAGTCGCAGGCCCTGCTCCGGTGCTCGCTCGATCACAAACGTGCCGATGCCGTGGTGGGTTTCCACCAACCCGGAGGCCTGCAACTTCGAGATCGCCTCGCGCACCACGGTGCGACTGACTCCGTGCTCCTGAACGATCGAGTTCTCCGACGGCAGTTTGTCGCCCGGCAACATCTGCCCGAGCAGGATGCTCTGGGTCAGTTTGGCGACCAGGTCATGGGCCAGGTTGTGGGTGCGCTTGCGCGCAGGCGCGTCGAGGTCTTCTTGCATGGCGATCATCCAAAAGCAGGGCTAACGGGATCGTAGCACTGCGATCGGTTGGAATCTCTTGAAAACCCGCCGCCACTTGTATGACAACACTCAACATTTGAGGCAATGGAAACCACAATAACTGCAACAGCCAACCGCAAAATGAATAACTACACGCCACAGAAGCTCTATTTTATTGAACAACAACCCTTGCAGGACGAAAAAACCTAGTTGTATGATGTCTATCAACAAGTAACACCCAGATACACCCCGCATAAAAATAATCAGTGGGAGATAACGCAGTGAATACACCCCTATCCGGGATGCACGACGGCGCCAATTCGGTCCTGACGTCCGCCATCTCAAAAGTGAAACGGCACGTCCTGCCCCTGTTCGTCATCATGTTCATCGTCAACTACATTGACCGCGTGAACATCGGCTTCGTCCGCGCCCACATGGAACATGACTTGGGCATTGGCGCTGCCGCCTACGGCCTCGGCGCCGGCCTGTTCTTCATCGGTTACGCGCTGTTCGAAGTCCCCTCCAACATCCTCCTGCAAAAAGTCGGCGCACGAATCTGGCTGACCCGCATCATGCTGACCTGGGGCCTGGTGGCCGCCGGCATGGCCTTCATCCAGAACGAAACCCACTTCTACATCCTGCGATTTCTGCTGGGCGTGGCGGAAGCCGGGTTCTTTCCCGGAGTGATTTATTACTTCACCCGCTGGTTGCCCGGCGTAGAACGCGGCAAGGCGATTGCGATCTTCCTCAGCGGCTCGGCGATTGCGTCACTGATTTCCGGCCCGTTGTCCGGCTTGCTCCTGCAAATCAGCGGCTTTGGCCTGCATGGCTGGCAATGGATGTACTTTATCGAGGGCATGTTTTCGGTGGGGTTGTGCGTATTTGTGTGGTTCTGGCTTGACTCCAAACCCCACGACGCCAAGTGGCTGAGCCGCGAAGAGCAGGACGCATTGGTCAAGGCCATCGACGATGAACAACTGGCCCGCGAAGCCGCGACGCCGGTCAAACCGTCCTTAAGCAAGCTGCTCAAGGACCGCCAGATCATCCTGTTCTGCCTGATCTACTTCTTCATCCAACTGACCATCTATGCCGCGACCTTCTGGCTGCCGAGCATCATCAAGAAGATGGGCGACCTCAGTGACATTCAGGTCGGGCTGTTCAACTCGATCCCGTGGTTGCTGTCGATCGTCGGCATGTACGCCTTCGCCTCGCTGTCGGCCAAATGGAAGCACCAGCAAGCCTGGGTCGCCGCTGCCCTATTGATCGCGGCGGCCGGGATGTTCATGTCCACCACCGGCGGGCCGATCTTCGCGTTCGTGGCGATCTGCTTCGCGGCGCTGGGTTTCAAATCGGCGTCGTCGCTGTTCTGGCCGATTCCCCAGGCTTACCTGGATGCGCGCATCGCCGCTGGAGTGATCGCCTTGATCAACTCGGTGGGCAACCTCGGCGGCTTCGTCGCGCCGACCACCTTCGGCCTGCTGGAAGAACACACTGGTTCGATTCAGGGCGGGCTGTACGGCTTGGCCGCGACGTCGATCATTGCCGCGATCATCGTCTTCGCCGCTCGCAACACACCAAAATCCGCACCTGCCGTTGCACTGGATCAACCAGCGCCTAATCACGCCTGAACATTGCTTTAAAAGGACAAGAACATGAACCCACAAGAAGCCGCTAAAGCCCCGATCATCACCAGCATGCAAGTCGTTCCGGTGGCCGGGCACGATGGCATGTTGCTCAACCTGAGCGGCGCCCACGGGCCGTTTTTCACCCGCAATATCGTGATCCTCAAGGACAACGCCGGGCACACCGGTGTCGGCGAAGTACCGGGTGGCGAGCGCATTCGCCAGACGCTGGAAGACGCGCGCAGCCTGGTGGTCGGCAGCCCGATTGGCACCTATCAGAAGATCCTCAATCAGGTGCGCCAGACCTTCGCCGACCGTGATGCTGGCGGCCGTGGCCTGCAGACGTTCGACCTGCGCATCACCATTCACGCGGTCACCGGCCTGGAAGCGGCGCTGCTTGATCTGCTCGGCCAGCACCTGGACGTGCCCGTGGCGGCACTGCTCGGCGAAGGCCAGCAGCGCGATGAAGTGAAGATGCTGGGCTACCTGTTTTACGTCGGCGATCGCAACGAAACCGACCTGGCTTACCGCAGCGAACACGACGCCGACAACGACTGGTTTCGCGTGCGTCACGAGAAAGCCATGACCGCCGACGCGGTGGTGCGCCTGGCCGAGGCCGCGCACGCCCGTTACGGCTTCAAGGACTTCAAACTCAAGGGCGGCGTGCTCAGTGGCGACGAAGAAATCGAAGCCGTCACCGCCCTGGCCGAACGCTTCCCTGATGCGCGCATCACCCTTGATCCGAATGGCGCGTGGTCGCTGAAAGAAGCCATCCGTTTGTGCCGCGATCAACACCGTGTGCTGGCCTATGCCGAGGACCCGTGTGGCGCAGAAAACGGTTACTCGGGCCGCGAAGTCATGGCCGAGTTTCGCCGCGCCACGGGCCTGAAAACCGCGACCAATATGATCGCCACCGACTGGCGGGAAATGGGCCACGCAATCCAGTTGCAATCAGTCGACATTCCGCTGGCCGACCCGCATTTCTGGACGATGCAGGGCTCGGTCCGCGTGGCGCAGATGTGCCACGAGTGGGGCCTGACCTGGGGCTCGCATTCCAACAACCACTTCGATATTTCCCTGGCGATGTTCACCCACGTCGCGGCCGCCGCGCCGGGTGAAATCACCGCCATCGACACCCACTGGATCTGGCAGGACGGCCAGCGCCTGACCAAGGCGCCACTGCAAATCGTCGGCGGCTGCGTGCAGGTGCCGAAGAAACCCGGGCTGGGGGTCGAACTGGACATGGATCAACTGGCCAAGGCCCATGAGCTGTACAAAGGCATGGGATTGGGCGCACGGGATGACAGCGTGGCGATGCAGTTTTTGATTCCCGGGTGGACGTTCGATAACAAGCGGCCATGCCTGGTGCGCTAACACTCCGAAAAACACCACAACCCTGTAGGAGCAGAGCTTGCTCGCGAAGACGGCGGCACATCTTGCATCAACGTGACTGAGAGGCCGCGTTCGCGAGCAAGCCCGCTCCCACAGTGGGTTTTGGGGTGGGCCGTTACTGCGTGGTGGCTTTGAGGCCCGTGAGCAGAAGGTGATTTGATGTTCATCGAATAACCCAGCCACACCGCATGTCCCCTGTGGGAGCCAGCCTGCTGGCGATGGCGTCGTGTCAGTCAACATCTTCGTGACTGACAGACAGCCATCGCTAGCAGGCTAGCTCCCACAGAAATTTGGCCTGATCACCAGGGACGGGTTTTAATAACCGCTCTGAAATCAGCGGCCAACGCAATGAACTCTCACAAATCGATGAAAACCCTTCCCGGCGTTGCCAGACCAAAAATCCTGGCGATGGGTTTGGCATTGTTCGCCACAGCCCCTTGTTTTGCGCTGGATAACATCGAGACGGTGGTGAATGCCGCCGTACGACCGGTCATGCAAGCCCAGGCCGTTCCCGGTATCGCCGTGGCCGTGACCGTCGACGGAAAGCCGCATTACTTCAACTACGGCGTGGCCTCGAAAGAATACGGCAACGCCGTCACCGAAAACACCCTGTTCGAGATCGGCTCGGTGAGCAAAACCTTCACTGCCACCCTCGCCGCCTATGCCCAGGCCAGCGGCAAAATTTCCCTGTCAGACAAGGCCAGCCATATTCTTCCTGAATTTCGTGGCAGCGCGTTCGACACCATCAGCGTGCTGCAACTCGGTACCTACAGCGCCGGCGGCCTGCCGCTGCAATTCCCCAGCGAAGCCGACGCGCCGGACAAGATGCTCGGCTATTTCAAACAGTGGAAACCGACCTACGCCGCTGGCAGCCATCGGCTGTATTCGAACCCAAGCATTGGATTGTTCGGATACCTCGCGGCGCACACCCTGGGCGCTCCGTTTGATGACGTGATGGCAAACACCCTGCTGCCGAAACTCGGGTTGAAGCACACCTACCTCAAAGTGCCGCAGGACCAGATGGAGCTGTACGCGCAGGGCTACAACAAGCAAGACCAACCGGTGCGTGTCACGCCGGGAGCACTGGACTCAGAGGCATATGGGGTGAAAACCAGCGCGGCGGACCTGATCCGGTATGTTGAGGCGAACATGAAACCCGAGGGACTGGAAAAACCTCTGCAGCAAGCCATCGCCACGACTCACACCGGCTATTACACGGTCGGCGACATGACTCAGGGCCTGGGTTGGGAGCTTTACAACTATCCGATCACCCTCGAAAAATTACTCGCTGGCAACTCGACGCCAATGGCCATGGAAGCGCACACCGTCCAGTGGCTGAACCCGCCTCGAGCGCAACCGGAAAACGCGCTGATCAACAAAACCGGCTCGACGGGTGGCTTCGGTGCGTATATCGCGTACGTGCCCTCGAAAGACATCGGCATCGTGATCCTGGCCAACAAAAACTACCCAATCCCGGACCGAGTCAAAATCGCTCATACAATACTGAACGCCCTGGCCCAATAGCCAAAACAACTGCTACGGGCGAACGTACGGCATCGGCAGCTGCGGGGGTTCAATCATCCGGCATTTCTGGAGGTTTGGCAGGCTTGGCGGGTTTGCCCGGCTTTGTGCCTTTGACACCCTTGGCCGGTGCAGCTTCCTCAACCGGTGGCGGCGTCGGCACCGCAGCTTCTTTCTCGGACGCCGGCAGTTGGTCGACGGCATCGAAAATCGCCTTCAGCTCGACCGCCCCCGACTCTTCAAGCTTTTTCTCCCCGTCCTTGCCAACCAGAATCACCTTGCTCTTCGCCCCGGCTCCCAACTTGAGCGAGCGGATCAACGCCGCCGTGTCTTGTGGCCCGAGGTCTTTGCCTTCGCGCTGCCCCATCAGATTGAGCACCGTGTACAGCACCATGTTGCGATCAGTGAAACCCTTGCGGTTGGCCGGCTCATCCAGCGATTTTTTCAGGCTGACCCACGTCGGATCGACTGTGCTCGGCGCGATGACGATCAGCGGCCGGGCCCTGCCCTTGTCCATGTCCAGCGGTGAGTCGCCATCGGCGGCGAACAAGGGGCCGGCGACAGTCAGCAGGGTAGCCAGGGTCAATGACCTGATGAGCATGCGCATCTCCTTTTGATATCCACGCTCTAATGATTGCGCATCGCGGCGTTCGTTCCGGGTGACGCACCGCAAATTGTCTCTCGCCTTGCCCCAAGCTTAGGTCAGGGCGGTCATTGCGCAACAGGCTGGGCTAATCTCATCACTGAAAACGAGACACCTGATCCACCGTGAGGATCGCGCTATGAGGATCATGCCATGAGCGCTCAGCTGAACCACACCATCGTCTGGTGCCGCGACAAGCAGACGTCGGCCAACTATCTGGCCGACATCCTCGGCCTGCCCCGCCCCGAACCCTTCGGCCCGATGCTGGTCGTCAAGTTCGACAACGGTGTGTCGCTGGATTTCTACGACAACGACCCGCCGATTGCCTCGCAACACTATGCGTTTTTGATCGGTGACGAGGATTTCGATGCCGCCTTCGCCCGCCTGCAAGCGCGACAGCAGCCCTGGTGGGCCGACCCCGGCAAGCAGCGACCGAATGAGATCAACGATTATGGCGGTGGCCGACGGGTCTACTTCGATGACCCGGACGGCCACCTGCTGGAGATTCTGACCCGAGCCTAAGCAGCGACCACGGCCAACGCCGGTTCGCTCTCGGCCCAGAGTTCACCGCCATGGGCCTGGACGATGCTGCGGCAAATGTACAACCCCAGGCCCACGGAATCAGAACGCCAGTTTGTACCCGATCAGCACCAGCATCGTGGCCAGGCAAGGACGCAGTACTTCATCGGAGATCCGGCCGGTCAAATGACTGCCCAGGTAAATTCCCGGCAGCGAACCGACCAGCAAGTAGCCCAGCACCTGCCAGTCCATGTTGCCCATGCTGGCGTGGCCGAGACCGGCGACCAGGGTCAGCGGTACGGCGTGGGCGATTTCCGTGCCGACCAGGCGCCGGGTCGGCAGCAGCGGATAGAGGATGAACAACGCCACGGTGCCGAGGGCGCCAGCGCCGATGGAGGTCAGCGCGACCATCGTGCCAAGCACCAGGCCGGTGATGACCGTGAGCGCATTGAGTCGCGAGCCGCTGGGGTTGTAGCTGCCACCGGCCCGTTTGTGGGCGAAATCGAGCAGGCGTCTCTTGAAGAAAATCGCCAGTGCCGTGGCAAACAGCACGAAGCCCAGGGCCTGTTTGATCACGGCGTTCATGGCATCAGGGGACGTGTGCAATGTGCTGAGGAACCACAGCGTCATGGCAACCGCCGGCACGCTGCCGAGGGTCAGCCAACCGGTAATCGCCCAATCGATGTTCTTGTTCTTTCTGTGAACCAGCACGCCGCTGGATTTGGTAATCGCCGCGTACAGCAAGTCCGTACCCACCGCCGTCGCGGGGTTGATGCCGAACCACAGGAGGATCGGCGTCATCAGCGAGCCGCCGCCCACGCCGGTCATGCCGACGATGAAACCCACCACCAAACCTGCAACCACCAAACCGAAGTTAACGAAATCCATTAACACGCCCACAAAAAACGCATGAAAAAACTGGCCCGCAGCATAGCGATTTTTCTTATAACCACTTATATCAATGCGAACTATCGTTATTCCGTAAACGCTTATCTCATGTAGCAGCTGTCGAGCCTGCGAGGCTGCGTTCGGCTGCGCAGCAGTCGCGAAATCAGGCGATGTGGTGCATCAGATAGACCGTGTCCTCAGGTTTTACGACTGCTGCGCAGCCGAACGCAGCCTCGCAAGCTCGACAGCTGCTACAGAGCCGAATGCAGCCTCGCAGGCTCGACAGGCGCTACGGGACCGGTTGTACAGGGGATTACTGCACGGGCAGGAAATTCAGGAACAGCAGGCTTTGCGCGTAGTTCAGGCCGATCCGGCGGTAGCGCTCATCGAGCATCTGCGTCAGCAAATCCAGGCGCGCCACAATTTTGCCGAACTCCACGGCAAAACTCAGGTTGCTGCCCTCCTCCGAGATTTCGTTGGAGAACAACAACGGCTCGCCGCTTTTGCTTTGCCGTTGGCTGAGGATCCAGGTGGCTTTCTCGATGTTGCGCGCGGCGTTGCTGACGAAGGTTGGGTTGATCGCATCCGTCATGTAGAACTCCAGACGGTTGCCGTGAGCGGTGACCAGCATGCTCCCGATGGCATAGATGAAGGCCCCGACCCGGTCGCCGAGGAACTGCGGACTCATGGCATAACTGAGCGCCGCCAGGTCTTTTTTGCCTCCGAGCGTCGGCAGCGGTTGTTGCTGTTCGATGGTCATGCGCACTTGTTTTTCAGCAGTGCGGGCGTCGAGGAACCCGGATTTTTTCAACTCGTCGGGGTTGCGCAGGTAGAGCTTGCTCATCAGCAAATACAGGCTGTCGAGGTTATCGCGCATCGTCAGGGTCGCCATGCGGTCGACGCTGGTCTGGAGGAATTCCTGGGGTTTGCCCTCGCGAAACTGATTGACGATGTCGCTGCCCTGCTGCTGGCTGCACCCCGTGGCGAAGCACATCGACAAGCAGGCCAACAGCAGGCTGTTGCGGCGGATTTTCAGTGTAACAAAGGGTAAAACTCGAGCCATGGGTTCTTGAACTTGGGCATGGGCTTGCGGTGGGGATCGCCGCAGGCTGGCCAAGGATAGAACCGCCAATCCCGAAAAAGTGCAGTGCCGACGGTCCGTTCAACAAAAACCTGGCTTCGCACAATCCTCGTAGCAGCTGTCGAGGTACGAGGCTGCGTTCGGCTGCGCAGCAGTCGTAAATTCAGGCAACGCGGTGTGTCAGGCAAACCCGGTACGCAGGTTTTGCGAGGACATCGTCCTCGAACGCAGCCTCGCAGGCTCGACAGCTGCTACAGGTCCACGGAACCACTGGGCGATTTTGCTGCCAACTGATGTATTAATTGAATGTCAAAAAAGGAGGTTTGCATGCGCACGCTTCAATTAGCCGGCGTCGACGTACCGGTCATCGGACAAGGCACTTGGCGCATGGGTGAGGATGCCTCCCTGCGAACCCGGGAAGTCGCAGCGCTGCGCCAGGGCATCGAGTTGGGCATGACCCTGATCGACACCGCCGAAATGTACGGCGAAGGCGGCGCCGAGGAAGTGGTGGGTGAAGCCATCGCCGGCCTGCGCGACCAGGTCTTTCTGGTCAGCAAGGTCTACCCGCATAACGCCAGCCGCCAAGGCATCCCCCAGGCCTGCGAGCGCAGCCTGCGGCGGCTCGGCAGCGATTTCATTGATTTATACCTGTTGCATTGGCGCGGCCAGTATCCCTTGGCGGAAACGGTCGAAGCCTTTGAGCGCCTGCGGGAACAAGGCAAGATCGGCCGTTGGGGCGTGTCCAATTTCGACCTCGACGACTTGCACGAACTGGACTCACCAGCCTGCGCTACCAACCAGGTGCTCTACAACCTGGAAGAGCGCGGCATCGAATTCGATCTGCTGCCCTGGTGCCAACAGCATCGGTTGCCCTTGATGGCCTACTGTCCGATCGGCCAGGGTGGGAATATGCTGGTCAATTCAACACTTAAGCAGGTGGCCAACCGTCACGGCGTGACGCCTGCCCAGGTATCGCTGGCATGGATTCTTCGTCAGGAAGGAGTGATCGCCATCCCCAAAGCGGTCGGACCCGAGCATGTGAGGCTCAATGCGCAAGCGGCGCAGTTGCATCTGGACGCTGGGGATCTGGAGGCGCTGGACCAGGCTTTTCACGCGCCACATCGAAAGCAGCGGTTGGCCATGGTCTGAGCCATCGCGGTCTGTCAGAGGCTTCGGCATGAGAAGCACCGATCCGCTTGATTCATTCAATCTGCAACGCTTTATCCAGGCGCAGGACCCGGTGTTCAAACGGGTTCAGGACGAACTGGGTGCAGGTCACAAGCGCAGTCACTGGATGTGGTTCATCTTTCCGCAGCTTGCAGGGTTGGGGGGCAGCGAAATGTCGCGCCACTTTGCCATTCGTTCCGCCGAGGAAGCCACGGCGTATCTGAATCATCCGCTCCTGGGCTCACGACTGCGCACCTGCACGCAGCTGGTGCTGAACATTGAAAAGAGCTCGATTGCCGCCATATTCGGCCACCCCGACAACCTCAAATTTCATTCCTCGATGACGTTGTTCGCCCAGGTCGCGGGCGATGACAGTCTCTTTCATCAAGCCTTGAACAAGTACTTCCACGGCATTCTGGATGACTGGACGCTGTCGCTGCTGGACTCAAAACAGGCCCAGTTGCCCACCAATCAAGGTTGAAAAGTCGTCGTCCACGAACGGCAGGATCGCGTCCGCCACTGGTTGCAGTTGCCGTGTCACGTAGTGGTCGTAATCGATGGGCGCGCTGCGGATCTCCAGCGGCTCGGGCCCGGCGACGGTGATCACGTAACTGATCCAGCCACCGTTCTGGTATTGCCGCGGCCGGCCCTGCTGGTCGTTGTACTCGTCAGCAATCCGCGCCGCCCGCACATGAGGCGGCACGTTGCGTTCATAGTCATTGAGGGTGCGGCGCAGGCGCTTGCGGTAGATCAGCCGGTCGTCGAACTCACCGGCCAGGGTTTTGCGTACGTAGTCACGCACGTAATCCTGATACGGCTGGCGATTGAAGATGCGCAGGTACAGCTCCTGCTGGAATTGCCGGGCCAGCGGCGACCAGTCGGTGCGCACGGTTTCCAGACCTTTGTAGACCATCTCGTCGCTGCCATCGGCGCGGGTGACCAGCCCGGCATAACGCTTCTTGCTGCCCTCCTCGGCGCCGCGAATGGTCGGCATCAGGAAACGTTTGTAGTGGGTTTCGAACTGCAACTCCAGCGCACTCACCAGGCCATATTCCTCCTGCACATGCTCACGCCACCACTGGTTGACGTGATCCACCAGCGCGTGACCGATCTTCGCCGCCTCTTCCTGACCGTGGGCACGGCGCAGCCAGACGAAGGTCGAGTCGGTGTCGCCGTAAATCACCGTGTGGCCCTGGGCTTCAATCAACTGTCGGGTGCGCAGCATGATCTCGTGGCCGCGCAAGGTAATCGACGACGCCAGGCGCGTATCGAAGAAGCGGCAACCGCTGGAACCGAGCACGCCGTAGAAGGCGTTCATGATGATCTTCAGCGCCTGGGACAGCGGTGCGTTATGTTCGCGTTTGGCGGTTTCCCGGCCTTCGGCGACTCGGGCGACGATGGCCGGCAGGCAATGCCGGGTTCTGGAAAAACGTGCGCCGCGAAAACCGGGCACCGATTCGCTGTCATCGGGATGCTTGAGTCCCTCGATCAGACCCACCGGGTCGATGAGGAAGGTGCGGATAATCGATGGATAAAGGCTTTTGTAGTCAAGCACCAGCACCGATTCGTACAGCCCCGGTTGCGAGTCCATGACAAACCCGCCGGGGCTGGCTTGAGCGGGCTTGCCGCCGAGATTGGGCGCGACGAAACCCTGGCGGTGCATCAGTGGCATGTAGAGGTGCGTGAACGCCGCCACCGAGCCGCCGCTGCGGTCCGCGGGCAAACCGGTAACGCTGGCCCGCTCCAGCAGGAAGGTCAGCAGTTCGGTCTTGGCGAAAATCCGCGTGACCAGTTCGCAGTCCTTGAGGTTGTATTTGGCCAGCGCCGGTTTGTCCTCGGCAAACATGCGATTGATTTCGTCCATGCGCTGGTACGGGTTGTCGATCGACTTGCCTTCGCCGAGCAGGGTTTGCGCGACGTTTTCCAGGCTGAATGACGGGAAGCTCCAGGTGGCCGAACGCAGGGATTCGATGCCGTCGATGATCAGCCGGCCCGCGGCGGCGGCAAAGTAATGGTTGCGGCTGCCGTGTTCGCGCCACTGCATTTCTTCGCCGCCGCGCCCCAGTTTCAGCGGCACCCCGAGGCGCCGGGCGTGTTCGTGAAGGACGCGCAGGTCGAACTGCACAACGTTCCAGCCAATGATCGCGTCAGGGTCGTGCCGGGCGAACCATTCGTTGAGCTTTTTCAGCAGCAGGGTTCGGGAGTCGCAGTATTCAAGCTGGAAATCCACCTCGCGGTCATCGCCATTGGGCGGGCCGAGCATGTAGACCTGACGCTCGCCGCAGCCTTCCAGGGCGATGGAATACAACTCGCCCTGCGCGGTGGTTTCGATGTCCAGCGACACCAGCCTGAGCTTGGGACGGTAGGCGGGATCGGGTTTCATTTGCGCGTCGAGCAGCAGGCCTTCGGCATTCAGCGTGCCGCCAAAGATCACCGGCGCGGTGATGAAGCGTTCCATCATGTAGCGTTCCGGCGGGCGCACGTCGGCTTCGAACATATCGACGCCGGCCCTGCGCAGTGCGGTTTCCAGGCGCATCAACTGACCGTGTTGCTGGCAATACAGGCCGAGCACCGGGCGGTGCTCGAAATCCTCAAGGGCCAACGGTTTCAGTTCGACGTTTTTCTCGCCCCGCAACAGCACCTCGGCCTGCTCGCGCTGCGCTGCCGGGATGAACGCCACCGAGGGTTGATAAGGCAGGCGGATTCGTCGGGGACCGCTATCGGTCGCCAGCCAAAACTCGACTTCCGTACCGGCCGGGGTATCGCGCCAATGCCGGGTCAGGACGAAGCCCTGCTGTAAATCCACCACTGCAACCTCAAATTTGATTCTGGCTGCAATTCTACCCGTCATTGCGGGGGATAGCCCGCCTGGCTCAGGCATGTCAGGCAGAGGTAGAACCTGTGGAAGCGAGCCTGCTCGCGAAGGCGGTGGCTCAGTCGACTCCTGTATTGAATGACACACAGCTATCGCGAGCAGGCTCGCTCCCACAGGGGTTCGGTACCCCCGTCGGAGGGCAGGTGTTTGTTGACTGGATGGGCGAGGTTTCCGAAGAAAAACCGCCGAATGACGTTTTTTGCGCGTTATCTGCCGCTTTCTACCTTGCCCTTCGGGCTCAGGTCTACGATTCTTCAAGGATAACGACAACACCCGAGAAGCCACCATGAAAACCGTCGCCCAATTGCTGAAGCTCAAGGCTGAACAAAATCATGCAGTCCACATCATTGCGCCTCATCAAATGGTGCTGGAAGCGTTGATGGTCATGGCCGCGAAAAACGTCGGAGCATTGCCGGTCGTGAAAAATGGCGAAGTCGTCGGCATCATCAGCGAGCGTGACTATGCGCGCAAACTGGTGCTCAAGGGCCGCTCTTCCGTCGGCACACCGGTGGAAGACATCATGGTCTCGCCGGTGATTACCGTGGACACCCATCAAACCGTCGAAACCTGCATGGGCATCATGTCCGACAAGCGCCTGCGCCACCTGCCGGTGGTGGAAAACGGCCAGTTGATCGGTTTGCTGTCGATTGGCGACCTGGTCAAGGAAGCCATCGCCGAACAGGCTGAGCTGATCCGGCAGTTGGAGCAGTACATCCGCGGCGAGTGATTGCGAAACACCACAAATTAAAATGTGGGAGCGGCGGTGCTCAGGAGGGCCAATGCCGGGCGAAGACCGGGGCCAATGTCGGGTGGCGGTCGATTCGTGTCAGCCAGGCGAAAAAACCGGGTCGGGCATGGCGCAGGTACTCCCGACTGCCTTCCCAGCGCGTCACCACCGCCGCCAGCACATCCAGCGCACCCGGGGTTTCATCGCCCAGGTATAAATCCCCGGAAAACTGATCGGCAAACACCTCCCAGCTCCAATGCAGTCGCTGGCGGGTACCGGCCATGAGGTTTTCCCTGGACGACTGATCCGCCTTGGCCAACCAGCGTTCGGGGTAATCGATGATGCCGATGGCCGCATAGCAATTGCTGACGATGTACACCATTCCCCGGATGACTTGATCGCGCTCGGCGACGTCTTCCGGCAGCAAGTTCGACTTGGGGAACATCAGTCCCAGGTGAATCAGGATCGCCGCACTTTCGGTGAGAACGCCTCCGTCGGGCTTTTGCAGCGTTGGAATCTGCTTGAGTGGATTGAGCTTTTCCAGGGCCTTGGCCGCCTCCGGGGAGGTCTCGACATCAATGAAGCGATAAGGAATCTCGCAAAGCTCCAGTGCCGCTTCAATGGCCGCGGCGCCGGAGTTTTTGTGTCCGTAGAGCTGGTACATAAACTCGTCCTCGAGATTCGGTGTTGTTTGAGCGGTCGATCAACAGATCTCAACCTGCGACATCAGGCTATTGAGTGTAGAAGCCACCATCGACCGCACCGCTGCCACCCGTCGACCGCACCATCACGCCCGCGATAGGCATGTCGCTCACCTCATCAATGCTGTCGATGTTCACCATCACGTCAATGAAGTTCTCATAAAAAATCCACGGCGTAACATCAGCTCCATACCAAACAACTACACCCCGGAGCACACGATCATGAAACGCCAAACCCTCCTCAGCATCGCTTTCTCGGTTTTTGCAGTTAACGCGTTCGCCGCGACCTCGACTCACCCGGTTGTCGCTGAAGGCGGCTCGGATCGACTGATTGAAAGTCGTGGCTGAAGGTGGTTCGGATCGTCTGATCGAGAACCGCGTGGCGGAAGGTGGTTCGGATCGTCTGATCGAAAAACGCGTGGCTGAAGGTGGTTCGGATCGTCTGATCGAAAGCCGCGTCGCTGAAGGTGGTTCCGACCGCCTGATCGAAAACCGCGTTGCCGAAGGTGGCTCGGATCGTCTGATCGAAAGCCGCGCCGCATGAGTCAATGGCTTCGCCTCCGCACATAACGAAAAACCCGGCCTGATCAGCCGGGTTTTTTTGTGGTTTTTTTTCGGCTCACTCAGCGCGCCATGCATCGCTTGTAACGTTCATCAACCCGTTTGGCGAACCATGCTGTGGTGAGTTTTCGGGTGATTTTCGGACTCTCCAACACGATCCCCGGCAACACCGCACGCGGCAGTGACCGGCCTTCGGCCTTTTCCGCCAGGGCGAAAACCCGCTCATACAGTTGGGTGTCCTCGAACGCGAGGCTTTTGCCCTCCTCCAGTTGGTCCCGGATGGTCGGATTGCGCATGCCCAGTTGCTTGCCGAGGGTGCGCACTGCCAGTTCCGTGGTGCCGGGCATGATGGAATCGTAGCGAACCAAATCACCGTCCAGCGCCAGCGGTATTCCGGAAGCACGACTCACGGCGTTCTGAAACGCCGCGTTGCGACTGGCGTACCAACCGGCATTGAAATCGGCGAAGCGGTAAAGCGGTTGCTGGTAGCTCACGGGGTAACCGAGCAAGTGGGCAATGCCGAAATACATCCCGCCACGGCGCGTGAACACCTCATGCCGGATCGAGCCCTGCACCGGGTACGGATACTGCTTTGCCTGTTCCTCGGCGAAATCGATGCTGACCTGCATCGGGCCACCGGTATGAACCGGGTTGAAACCACCGAACAGGGTCCGGCCCATGGGCACCATGCCGATGAAGTCATCGAAAATCGCGCTCAGCTCTTTTTCGCTGCGCGCGGCATTCAAGCGGTCGCTGTAGCTTTTGCCGTTGGATGAACTCACTTGCAACGCGCCGCTCACCAGCAGGCCGGGAATATGCGCCTTGGCGGCGCGGCGGTCGATCTCCTCACGGGCGATCTTGCCCAGGCCCGGCACTGGCGGGTCCACCTGGAAGGTCGATTCCTGCTCGGCGACTGCCAGTACCGAGCACAGGTTTTGCGTAGAAGGGTAAATATTTTGGGCGGCAAAAGCTGCGTAGATGTCCGTGGCCCAGCCTTGGCGGTCGACAGTTTTGGCCGGCAGCAGGCGCACGATTTCGGCCTTGACCTCGGCGGGCTTGCGCGCCGGAGGTTGTTGCGTGCGCTGAGTCCCGCAACCCGCCAGAATCAGCAGCGCCGCGATACTCATGATCAATCGATTGGCTTGCATGGTGCTCCATCAATTCCGTTGAGCCAGGTTAACCATACGACCAATGGCATGGCGCAGGCTATGACTGCGGCCGTCGTCGACTGTTCCACACACTCCCGATCGGCCTGCGTTCGGCTCCGTAGCAGCTGTCGAGCTTGCGAGGCTGCGTTCGGCTGCGCAGCAGTCGTGAAATCAGGCGATGCGGTGTTTCAGACAGACCGCGCATTCAGGTTTTACGACTGCTGCGCAGCCGAACG
>NZ_JBIVBY010000037.1:0-1870 GCF_044746405.1 Pseudomonas sp. NPDC086251 | reverse complement strand
GTACCCCCCCCCCCCCCCCCCCCCCCCCCCCCCCCCCCCCCCCCCCCCCCCCCCCCCCCCCCCCCCCCCCCCCCCCCCCCCACAGCTGCTACAGAGCCGTATGCTGGCTCGACGGCTGCTACAGGCATTGAGGCCTTTTTCCGTTGAGCAGGCAGCCTGGCCGTCTGCCTCGGCTGGACCATACTTGATCCACGCATTAAGGAGGCCGGGCTCATGAACCGTAGCGACGTACTGATCATCGGCGCCGGCCCGACCGGGCTGGTACTGGCGCTGTGGCTGAGCAAACTGGGCGTCCGGGTGCGGATTATCGACAAGACCTCGGCACCCGGCACCACGTCGCGGGCGCTGGCCGTGCAGGCGCGGACGCTGGAGCTGTATCGCCAGCTCGACCTCAGCGAAGCGGTTGTGCAGAACGGCCATCGCGTGGCCGCCGCCAATTTCTGGGTCAAGGGTGAGCCCGTGGCGCGGTTGCCGCTGAGCACCATCGGCGAGGGCCTGACGCCCTACGCCTTCCTCGAAATCTTCCCGCAGGACGAGCACGAACGACTGCTGATCGAACGCCTCGAAGGTTTCGGCATCCAGGTGGAACGCAACACGGAACTGGAGGGTTTCGAGGAAACCGGTGACGGTATCAACGCCCGGCTGCGCTTGCCCGATGGCCAGCAGGAAAGCTGTCAGGCCTGTTATCTGGCGGGCTGCGACGGTGCCCGGTCGATTGTGCGCAAGACGTTGGACACCGGATTTCCCGGCGGCACCTACCAGCAGATTTTCTACGTCGCCGACGTCCAGGCCAGCGGGCCGACGTTCAATGGCGAATTGCATGTGGACCTCGATGAAGCGGATTTCCTGGCGGTGTTTCCATTGGCCGGCACCGGCCGCGCACGCCTGATCGGTACCGTGCGCGATGAACGCGCCGAGCAGGCTGAAACCCTGCGTTTCGAAGACGTCAGCAGCCGCGCCATCGAAAACCTGAAGGTGCAGATCGAACAGCTGAACTGGTTCTCGACCTACCGCGTGCATCATCGGGTCGCCGACCACTTTCGCAGCGGACGCGCGTTTCTATTGGGTGACGCCGCCCACGTCCACAGCCCGGCCGGTGGTCAGGGCATGAACACCGGGATTGGCGATGCGATCAACCTCGCCTGGAAACTCGCGGCGGTATTGAGCGGCGGCGCCACGGCCAAATTGCTCGACACCTACGAAACCGAGCGCATCGCGTTTGCCCGCAAACTGGTCGCCACCACCGACCGGGTGTTCACTTTCGTCACTGCCGAGGGGCGCCTGGCCGATTTGCTGCGCACGCGGCTGGCGCCGTTCGTGCTGCCGAAAATGGCCTCGCTGGGTACGGCCCGCGAATTCCTGTTTCGCACGGTGTCGCAGATCACCCTGAATTATCGCGGGATGGCGTTGAGCACCGGCGTTGCCGGCCAGGTTCATGGCGGGGATCGACTGCCCTGGGCGCACGACGGTGAGGGGGATAATTTCGGACCGCTGAAATGCCCGGTCTGGCAAGTGCATGTGTACGGCGACACCAGCGACGAGATGATCGCCTGGTGCCACGAGCATCATCTGCCGCTGCATGTGTTTGGCTGGCGGCCGGCGTTCGAAAGCGCCGGCCTGGGGCACAGCGGGTTCTATCTGTTACGCCCGGATTCCTATGTGGCGATTGCCGAGACGTGTTCCGATCCGAAGGTGATCGAACGCTATTTCAAGGATCACGGGATTCGGCCGTTTTTTGGCTGATCCCAAAGACACCACCTATCAAATGTGGGAGCGGGGGGGGGGGGGGGGGGGGGGGGGGGGGGGGGGGGGGGGGGGGGGGGGGGGGGGGGGGGGGGGGGGGGGGGGGGGGGGGGGGGGGGGGGGGGGG
>NZ_JBIVBY010000036.1:0-67671 GCF_044746405.1 Pseudomonas sp. NPDC086251 | reverse complement strand
AGCTACTTTGTTCATGGCAACAATCTCCGATGAGCCCCCGGTGAAAGCTTAGTGGGCGATCACAGGGGGCGGCGGGGGTAGCCATTTCATTAGGGTCATGTGTGTATCAGGCCAGTCGTTCAGGCATCCACGGCAACGGGATGGCTCAGCGGGTAGAGCTTTTCGTCGAACTGCGACAGCTTCGGAAACACCAAGGGGTGCTCGTCATTCAGATGCTCCAGGCGCTTGGCATAGTCCGCCAGGAAGTCTTTGCGCGCCTCATCGCTGATGTACGGCACATGCCACGCCACAAACGGTTCCAGCACATCAAAGCCGACGTACGCCAGCGTACCTCGCAGGATCGGCCGCAGCATGTCCTCCAGCGGACCGTGTATCGCGCCGTCGCCGAACATGTGGTCGCGGCCGCCCAACGTGACGGTCACCAGCGCTTTTTTGCCGGCGAGCCCACCCTGATCGTAAAAGCGCTTGCCGCCGTAGCAGATGCCCGACACCAGCACCCGGTCGATCCAGCCCTTGAGGATGGCCGGGGTGGAGAACCAGAAAATCGGGAAGTTGAGGATCAACAGATCGGCCCACAGCAGTTTGTCCAGTTCGGCCTGGATGTCGGCCGCCAGCGACTGGCTTTTCACACCCAGACGCTGCTCAAGCGCATACACCAGGTACTCGGGATTTTCCCGCGACGAGAAGTCGTCGGCGCTGGCCACCGGGTTCCAGTTCATCTGGTACAGGTCGCTGACCTGCACTTCATGGCCCTGGGCCTCGAGGGTGGCGACCGCCTGATCACGCAGGGCGGCGGTGAAGGATTTTGGCTCGGGATGAGCGTGGACGATCAATACTTTCATGGTGATTCCTTAGACTTTTTCCAGCGTAGGATTTGAATTCGTGGCGGCGCGACTGGCCAGCAGACGGTCGAGCCAGTCGGGGTCCATTTGCGGTTCCGATGAGAACAGCAGCCCGGTGTAGTCGTGGTGCGGCGGGGTGAAGATCGCGTTGCGCGAACCGTGGTCCACCACCCTGCCCCGTTGCATCACCAGCACCTCGTCAGCAATCGCGCGCACGGTGGCGACGTCATGGGTGATGAACAGGTAGGCGACGCCGAGCTGTTGTTGAATACGGTTGAGTAGTTTGAGCACGCCTTCGGCCACCAGTTGATCGAGGGCCGAGGTGACTTCGTCGCAGATGATCAGTTGCGGATCGGCCGCCAGTGCCCGGGCGATGCAGACGCGCTGTTTCTGCCCGCCGGACAGTTCACGGGGTTGGCGCTCCATGAACGTCGCCGGGTCCAGTTCGATCATCTCCAGCAACTCGGCGACCCGCGCGCGCATGGCCTTGCCCTTGAGCCCGAGGTAGAACGTCAGCGGCCGGCCGATGATGTCGACGATGCGCTGGCGTGGATTGAGCGCGGTGTCCGGGATCTGGTAGATCATCTGGATGCGGCGCAATTGTTCCTTGCTGCGTTGACGAAAGTCCGCCGGCAGGGGCGCGCCGTCGTACAGCACCTCGCCATACGTCGGCGGCAGCAAACCGGTGATCAGCCGCGCCGTCGAGCTTTTGCCGCTGCCGGACTCGCCGATCACCGCCAGGGTCTGGCCGCGATAAAGCTTGAGCGACACATCGTGCAGCACCGGTTGATGGCCGTAACTGGCGCAGCTCTTGCGCAATTCCAGCAACGGCTGTTCCTGCGGCGGCAAGGCCTTGGGCTCGGTGCGGAAACTGCGCACGGCCCACAACGATTTGGTGTAGTCCTCCTGCGGGTCGTCGAGCATCTGGCGGGTCTCGGCCTCTTCCACCAATTTACCGTGGCGTAACACCATGATCCGGTCAGCCATTTGCGCCACCACCGCCAGGTCGTGGCTGATATAGATCGCGGCGCTGCCGAAGGTCGCCACGGCATCGCGGATCGCCGCCAACACTTCGATCTGGGTGGTAACGTCCAGCGCGGTGGTCGGTTCGTCGAAGATGATCAGGTCCGGGTGGCAGGCCATGGCCATGGCTGTCATGACGCGCTGCAACTGCCCGCCGGAGACCTGGTGCGGATAACGTTGGCCAATGGTTTCAGGATTGGGCAGGCGCAGCACGCGATACAGTTCCACCGCTTCGGTCATGGCCTGGGCGCGGCTCATGCCGCCGTTTTTCACCGCGGTTTCCACGTGCTGGTCGATCAAGCGATGGGCCGGGTTGAAAGAAGCCGCCGCACTCTGCGCGACGTAAGCGATGCGCAAGCCACGCAGTTTACGCAGGGCTTCGGGCTTGGCTTTGAGCAGGTCGATGCCGTCGAAATGCACCGAGCCGCTGGTGATCCGGCAGCCGTCGCGGGTGTAGCCCATGGCCGACAGGCCGAGGGTCGACTTGCCCGCCCCCGATTCACCGATCAGCCCCAGCACTTCGCCGCGTTGCAGGGTCAGGTCGATGCCCTTGATCAGCGGGTGCCAGGCGTCTTCGTAGTGACCTTCGATGTGCAGGTCGCGGATTTCCAGTAGCGTTTTGGAGGTCGTCATGTTCAGCATTCCTTGAGGCCACTGGATTTGTGCAGCATCCAGTCGACGACGAAGTTGACGCTGACCGTGATCAACGCCACGGCCAGGGCGGGCAGCAACGGGCTGATGTCGCCAAAGGTGATCAGGACGGCGTTGTCGCGCACCATGCTGCCCCAGTCGGCGGTCGGCGGCTGGATGCCCAGGCCGAGGAACGACAGCGCACTGATGAACAAAAACACGAAGCAGAACCGCAGGCCGAATTCGGCAATCAGCGGCGCCGCCGCGTTCGGCAGCACCTCGCGGGTCACCAGCCACCACAGGCCTTCACCGCGCAGGCGTGCGGCTTCGACGAAGTCCTGCACCACCACGTTCATCGCCACCGCCCTTGAAAGGCGAAACACCCGGGTCGCATCCAGCAGCGCGATGACCAGCACCAGCGACGTCGCCGTAGTGCCGACCACACTGAGGATCAGCAAGGCGAAGATCAGTTGCGGAATCGCCATCAGGATGTCGACGACTCGCGACAGACCCTGATCGATCGCACCACCCTTGATCGCCGCAATCAGACCACTCAGGCCGCCGAGCAGGAACGCCAACACCGTGGTCAGGAAGGCTATGCCCAGGGTGTTGCGCGCGCCATAGACCAGACGGCTGAACATGTCGCGCCCCAGGTTATCGGTACCCAACAGGAACTGTCCGCCCCACGGCGCGAAGCCCTCGCCGACTACTTGCGTTTCGCCGAACGGCGCCAGCAGCGGGGCAAACAGCGCGACGAGGATGTACAGCACGATCACCAGCAGCCCGAATTTCGCGCTCAGCGGCGCCCGCAATAATTGTTTGAACAGGCTCATGGTCTACCCCTTCGGATGCATCAGGCGTGGGTTGCTGGCGATCGACAGCACATCGGCGCTGGTGTTGAGCAGGATGTAAGTCGCGGCGAAAATCAGGCTGCAGGCCTGCACCACCGGGATATCGCGCTTGGCCACCGAGTCCACCAGCAATTGGCCGAGTCCCGGATAGACGAACACCACTTCAACCACCACCACGCCGACCACCAGGTACGCAAGGTTCAGCGCGACCACGTTGACAATCGGCGCCAGCGCGTTGGGCAAGGCGTGGCGGAAGATGATCCGCGACTGGCTGATGCCCTTGAGCCGGGCCATTTCGATGTACGGGCTGGCCAGCAGGTTGATCAACGAGGCGCGGGTCATGCGCATCATTTGCGCGATGACCACCAGGCTCAGGGTCGCCACTGGCAGCACCGAGCGTTCCAGGACCGTGCCGAGGGACGCGTCCGGCGCCAGGTTGGAAATGCTCGGGAACCAGTTGAGTTTGACCGAGAACACCAGGATCAGGATGTAGGCGACGAAGAACTCGGGGAACGACACCGCACTCAACGCCGACGTATTGAGCAAACGGTCGAACCAGCTGTTGCGATACAACGCGGCGAGCATCCCCAGCAGCAAGGCCAGCGGCACCGACACCAACGCTGCCAGCAGCGCGAGGCTGAAGGTGTTGCCCAGGCGCGTCGCCACCAGATCGGCGATGGGCCGCTGGTTGGCCAGCGACACGCCGAGGTCGCCATGCAGCAACTGCCAGATCCAGTGCCCGAAGCGGGTCAGCGGCGGCAGGTCCAGACCCAGTTGCGCACGAAACGCCGCCACGGTCTCCGGCGTGGCGGACTGGCCGAGCATGGCCTGGGCGATATCGCCCGGGAGCATGCCGACCGCGAGAAAAATGATCACTGACACCGCAAACAGCGATAACAGCCCCAATGCCAAACGCTGCAGGAGCAACTTGAAAATACTATTCACCGCACAGTTCCTCGAAATGGGCACGCTTGTGAAGACCACGCCTATCTACTGTGGGAGCGGGCTTGCTCGCGAAGGCGGACGGACATTCAACGTTGATGTCGACTGACACACCGCTTTCGCGAGCAAGCCCGCTCCCACATTTGATCTTCACCGTTTTGACAATCTCGTTTACGCCTGCCACCAACGCTCGATCACCCGCAGGCCATCCAATTCGCCATACGGCGCGGTCTGGCCACCATGGGCGACACGGTTGGAACGGGCCGCCACGGAACTGGCGAACAGCGGCACGATCGCCCCGCCGTCGTCGCGGCACAGCGACTGCATTTCGTTGTACATCTCGCGGCGCAACGGGTCGTTCATCTCGCCACGGGCGGCGTTGAGCAATTGGTTGAAGCGCGGGTTGTCCCAGTGGGTTTCGTTCCACGCCGCACCCTTGGCGTAGCCGATGCTGAACATGCGGTCGGCGGTCAGGCTGCTGTACCAGAACGAGGTGGTGAACGGTTGTTTCATCCAGACATTGGAGAAGAAGCCGTCGGCCGGTTCGCGCACCACGTCGATGTCGATCCCGGCCGCACGCGCCTGCTCCTTGAACAGCACCGAGGCATCGACCGCACCGGTGTACGCCGCGTCAGAGGCTTGCAGTCGCACCTTGAGCGAATCCAGGCCAGCCTTTTTCAGGTAGAAACGCGACTTGTCCGGATCGTAGCTGCGTTGTTCCAGGGCAGTGTTGATGAAGCGGCTGCCGGGCTGGATCGGGTGATCGTTGCCGACCAGGCCATAACCGTACAGCACCGACGCCAACAGCGTTTCGCGATTGATCGCGTGCTTCATCGCCATGCGCACGTCGTTGTTCTGGAACACCGGGCTGTCGGTGAGCATCGGGAAGGTGTAGTGCTGCGCGCCCTTGGTTTCTTCGATGACCAGGTTCGGGTTGCGTTTGAGCAACGCCACGGTTTTCAGGTCGACCTTGTTGATCACATCGACCTGACCGGTGACCAGCGCGTTCACGCGCGCCGCACCATCGGCGATGGCGATCAGCTCGGCACTGGCGAAATGCGCGCGGCCCGGCTTCCAGTAATCCGGGCTGCGCTCCAGGGTCATGCGCACGCCCGGTTCGAAGTCCTTGAGGCGGTAACCGCCGGTGCCAACACCCACCTTCCAGTCCGCAACCCCGTCCTTGCTCGGCATGATCACCAAGTGATAGTCGGCGACCACGTAAGAGAAATCGGCGTTGCCCGAATGCAGCTCGAACACCACGCTGTCACTGCCATTGGCGCTGACCTTGGCCACATCGCCCAGCACGGTCTTGGCCGCCGACGTGGATTGCTCGCCGAGGTGGTGCTGGATCGACGCCACCACGTCATCGGCGGTCAGGGTCTTGCCGTTGTGGAAGGTCACGCCCTGGCGCAGTTTGAAGGTCCAGATGCGCGCATCCGGGGTCGAGGTCCAGCTTTCGGCCAGCTCGGGAATGGCCGTGCCGTCGACGGCAATTTCGCTCAGGGTGTTATAGACCGCCGAGAAGCCAACGAAGGTGAAGGTGTCGCTCCACGAGCCCGGATCGCGGGAGTCGGTGGTGCTGCCACCGGCCAGGCCCAAGCGCAACACACCGCCCGGTTTTGGCGTGGCGTCTGCGGCGAAGGCGCCAAACGGCAGGCCCATGGAGAACGCTCCGGCCACCGCTGCAGCGGCCGCGCTGTACTTGAGAAAGTCTCTGCGCGGAAAACTGAGTTCGTGGTTCGCTAGAGTAATTTTGTTTTTGTTATCGCTCATGTGCATTTGCCCCTGATCAAAAGCTAATGAAATGCCGGTTCAACACCACGCAAGACACCGGGCCATGGCCCGGTGCGAACATCCCTTGAATCGTTGCCTGTCACACCTGGATCGCCTTCACTTCGACGAATTCGTTAAGCCCCTCTTCCCCCCATTCACGCCCGTTGCCGGATTGTTTGTAGCCGCCGAACGGCGCCTGATAGTTGAACGCCGCGCCGTTGAGGAAGCACTGGCCCGCACGCAGTTGCCGGCCCAGTTGCAAGGCCCGCTCAGTGCTGCCGGCCCAGACGCCGCTGGACAGACCGAATGGCGAGTCGTTGGCAATCTCGACAGCCTGCGCCTCATCGGCATAAGGAATCAGGCACAGCACCGGACCGAAGATTTCTTCCTGGGCGATGCGCATGCGGTTATCGACGTCGGCGAACAGTGTCGGGCTGACGTAGTAACCACGCTCCAGGCCCGGTGCCGAATCGCCGCCGCACAACAGGCGTGCGCCTTCCTCCTGGCCGATCTTGATGTAGTCGAGCACGGTGCGTCGTTGCCCTGCAGAGCACATCGGACCCAGGAAGCTCTGCGGATCGAGCGGATCGCCCATGCGCAAGCTCAGAGTTTCTGCCAGGGCTATTTCCACGGCTTCGGCATAACGGCTGGCCGGCAGCAGCATGCGCGTCAGTGCGGTGCAGGTCTGCCCGGAGTTGATCATCACGTCCTGTACGCCGTAGCGCACCGCCGCCTCCAGGTCGGCATCCTCGGCGATCAACAGCGCTGACTTGCCGCCCAGTTCCAGGCACACCCGCTTCACCGAAGGCGCCGCCGCTTGGGCGACACGCACGCCGGCGCCGGTGGAACCGGTGAACGACACCATGTCCACGTCCGGGTGTTTGGCCAGCGCTTCACCGACCTTGGAACCCGGCCCGCTGACCAGGTTGAACACCCCGGCCGGCAGGTCGATGTCCTCGATCATCTGCGCCAGCAAAAACGCGTGCAGCGGAGTGTCCTGACTCGGCTTGACCACCACTGTGCAACCGGCAGCCAGCGCCGGTGCGAGCTTGCCGATCAACTGGTGCAGCGGGTAATTCCACGGGTTGATGAACGCGCAAACGCCCACCGCCTCGCGGATCACCCGCGAGTTGCCGACCTCGCGCACCTCATCCATCACACCGGCGAGTTCGACGTATTGCTCCAGGCCCACGATCGGCCCGTCGACTTGCACCGAACGGCACCACTGCACCGGCATGCCCAGCTCAGTGGTGATCACCGCGGCCATTTCGTCGGCGCGGCCCCGCAGTTGATCCGCCAGCGCGCGGATGTAGCCGGCGCGCACGCTGGACGGCGTACGCGACCACGCTGCAAAAGCCTTGCGCGCCGCCGCCACGGCGTTGTCGACGTCGCGCTCATCGCCCAGCGGCACGCTGCCGGCGACTTCTTCGGTGGCCGGGTTGATCACCTCGGCGATGCCCTGCCCCGACGGGATTTGCCAGCGTCCATCAATAAACAGCGCCTTGTGATTAAGCATCAACCTCAGCCTCCATCAGTTCTTGAGCACAACGGGCAATGCGCTGGCAGGCATCGCGCAACGGCGCGGCGTCTACCACCAACCCGAGGCGAATATGGCCGGCAGCGCTCGGGCCGAAGGCTTCACCGGCCAGTACCGAAACGCCGTGCCGATCGAGCAAGCGATTGGCGAACGCCTGGGCGCTGAGCCCGGTTTCGCGAATATCGACCATCACGAACATGCCGCCATCGGGCTTCAACGCACGCACACCGGGGCAATCGGCCAGGCTTTCACAGACCAGATCACGGCGTTGGCGGTAGGCTTCGCGCATCGCCTCGAGTTCTGGCAGTTGGCTTCCCAGCGCCACCACGGCGGCGTCCTGAATGAAGTCCGGCGAGCCGTAAAGCATGCACAGCGCCAGGTTTTCCAGGTGCGCGGACAGCGACGGCGGCGCCACCACCCAACCGACGCGCCAACCGGTCATGGCGTGGGACTTCGACAGGCTGTTGAGCGTCGCGGTGCGCTCGGCCATGCCCGGCAAACTGGCCGGGCTGACGTGCTCGCCTTCAAACAGCAGTTCGCTGTAGACCTCATCGGAAATCAGCCACAGATCGTGGGCGATACACAGTTCGGCCAAGGCTTCCCACGTGCGCCGTGGCAGGCTCGCACCCGACGGGTTGTGCGGGCTGTTGAGTGCCAGCGCACGGGTGCGCGGGGTGATGCGCACGGCGACGTCTTCCGGCAACACCCGGAAGCCGTTTTCCGAACGCACCGGCACCGGCACCACCATCGCGCCGCAGGCACCGAACACCGCTTCGTAGGTGACGTACATCGGTTCGGCGACGATCACTTCATCGCCCGGATTGAGGACGCATTGAGCCACGCTGAACAGCGCGCATTGCGCACCGGCCAGCACTGTGACGTCCTCCGCCGACACGGGTTGGCCGCTGCGTTGCCGGTGCCGTTTGGCGATGGCCTCACGCAAGGCGCGCTTGCCGCGCACCTCGGCGTAGTGGGTGTTGCCGGCCAACAGGCTGTCGATGGCGCCCTGCACAATGGGCAGCGGCGTGTCGAAATCCGGGTCGCCCACCGACAGCAACAGAATGTCGTTGCCTTGCTCGCGCAGGGCCAGCGCTCGGTAGTGAATGTCCCACGCGGCGGCGCCGTCGCCAGCGATGCGTTGAGTCAGATCGGAAAAGCGCATGGCTTCATCCCCTTGAAATACAGATCAGTGCGCACAGGCATGCTTGAGTTCGATCAAGGTCACGCCGTTGCGCTTGAAGCCGTGGCGCAAGTCGGTCTGCAACTCGGCCAGGCTTTGCGGCTGAGTCACGGTGCAGCCGAACGCGCGGCCCAGGGCAGCGAAATCCGGGTTGCGCGGCAGCACGCCAATCGGCTCGATGTCCAGGCCGATCATGTCGTCGCGAATCTGCCCCAGGGCGTCGTTGTTCCACAGCAAGACCACCAGCGGGCTGTCCAGTTCTTCGACCGCTGTCGCCAGTTCCTGCGCGGTGTAGAGGAAGCCGCCATCACCGACCAGCACCAGGCCCGGCCGTTGCGGCGCACCGAACTTGGCGCCGATGCCGGCCGGCAAGCCGTAGCCCAACGTGCCGTAGCCGGTCGGGTGCAACCAGCTGCGTGGCGCCAGGGAGTTGAAGGCGTAGTTGCCCGTATAAGCCAGCTGCGTCATGTCGGTGCTGATGAAGGCGTCGGCCGGCAGTTCGGCGGCAATGCGCTGCAGAATCGCCTGATGGATCGACTGCAACGGGCCATGGCCGGCCTGAATCGCTTCACGCAGTGCGGCCACTTTGGCAATGGCGGCGCCGGCATCACGGATGTCCGGCGACAGGCGTTCCAGTAAGGCACTGAGGGTCTGTTGCGCATCACCGTGCAACGCCACGGCGCAGGGATAGAAGTCGTTGAACTTGCGTGGATCGATGTCCACCCGCAGCAGTTCGGCGTTGAGTGGCAGACGCTCACGCCAGAAATCGGTGTCGGCCATTTCCGTCCCGACCGCCAGTACCACGTCGGCTTCGGCGATCAGGTTCCAGCCCGGTTCCACACACAGCGACGACCCGGCATTCAGCGGCGCGTCCGGCGGCAGCAAGCCTTTGCCGGCGACACTGGTGAACAGCGGCGCGGCCAGGCGAGTGCTGATTTCTCGTAACTGTGTAACTGCATTCAGCGCACCGCCGCCGGCGATGATCATCGGCCGTTTGGCGCTGTGCAGCTTGGCCGCTGCTTCATCCAGCGCAGTGGCCGCTGGCGTGCCACGACCCGGACGTCGCACCACTTCGTTGCTCCAGTCGCGGGCCACCGGTGCTGACAGCACGTCCAGCGGCACCGAGATGTGCACCGGGCGCGGACGCTCGCTGTCGAATACCGCGTAGGCGCGAGCGACCAGTTCCGGCAGGTCTTCAGCGGTCAGGGCCACGGCGGAGAACGCGGTGATCGGCGCGGTCATCGCGCGTTGATCCTGACACTCGTGCAGGCTGCCCCAACCCTTGCCGAGGCTGGCGCTGTGGTTGACGCTGGAAATCACCAGCATCGGAATCGAGTCGGCGTAGGCCTGGCCGATGCCGGTGGCGGCGTTGGTCACGCCGGGGCCGGTGATGATGAAGCACACGCCGGGTTTGCCACTGACCCGCGCATAGCCGTCAGCCATGAAACTGGCGCCCTGCTCATGCCGGGTCAGCACGTGGCGAATCCCGCTGCCGGGCAAGCCGCGATACAGTTCAAGGGTGTGCACGCCGGGAATGCCGAACACGGTGTCGACGCCGTAGTTGGCCAGCAGACGCACCAGCGCCTGGCCACCGGTCAAGGTTTTGCTTTGCATGTTCAGCTCCTCACGCATGGCCGAGGCGAATCAACGCATCGACCGCAGTCGTGCCATCGGCGCCGACCAACAATGGGTTCACATCGAGTTCAAGCAGTTGCGCGACGTTTTCGCAGGCGTAATCGGCCACGGCACGGATCGCCGCCACCAACGCGTCCAGGTCCGCCGCTTCGCGACCGCGAAAGCCTTGCAGCAACGGCGCGCTGCGCAGGCTCAGCAAGGCTTGGCGAATCGCGCCCTCGGTGGTCGGCAGCAACAGGCTGCGACTGTCCTTGAGCATCTCCACCAGAATGCCGCCGGCACCCATCACCAGGGCCAGGCCGAAATCGTTTTCACGCTTGATGCCGACGATCAGCTCGGCCAAGGGCGGCGTGGCCATCGGCTCCAGCAGCAGTTGCTCGAAGGCCACGCCCGGCGCATACGCGGCAATGCTCGCGCGCATTTTTTCCAGGGCTGCGCTCAGGGCCGCGTCGTCCTTGAGGTTGAGCGCCACAGCGCCGGCCTCGGTCTTGTGCGGCAGTTGCGCGCTGACGGCTTTGAGCACCAGCGGATAGCCCAGCGCTTGTGCGTCTTGCAATGCGTTGTCTGGCGTACTCAAGACGCCGTTGGGCGTTGGCAGGCCAAACACGCGCAGGGCCTGCTTGGACTCCCATTCATTGAGCAACCGGTCTTCGCCTTCCAGCGCTTGCGGGCACAACGGCACCAGCGCCGATTCGCCCAAGGCCAGCAAGGCCTGACGATTGCGCTGATAACCGGCGATGCGGCCCCAGGCGGCCAAACCGTCTTCGACACCTTGCAATGCCGCGACACCCTGCTGATGCAAATGCTCGCGGGCATGCGCCGGCAGCAATTCGGGAAATGCCGAGGTGACAAAACCGGTCTTGCCGTGACGCACCAGCGCTTTGCAATACAGGTCCAGCAGCAGGTCGCATTCCTTACGCTCGCCGGTGAATTCCGAGGGGTAATCCAGTACCAGCATCGCCGCATCGGCTTCGGTGCGCAGGGCGCTGTCGAGCATGCGGTTCAGCGCTTCGCCATCGCCCCAGATCGCCGTGGTGAAATCCAGCGGGTTGACCAGGTTGGCGTAGCTGGGCAGCACTTGCGCCAGTTCATCGACTTGTCCTTGATCGAGTGTCGGCAGCGCCAGCTCATTGCGTTCGGCGTAGTCAGCGATCAACCCTGCATCACCGCCGGAACAGGCCAGCGCAATCAGACTGTTGCCCGCCGGCAGGACGCCGCACGCCGCGGCTTTCAGGGTTTCGACAAAACTCACCGGACCACTGACGCGAATCACGCCGAGACGGTCGAACAAGGTGTCGTACAGCGCATCGGAACCAGACAGTGAACTGGTGTGACTCAGGGCCAGTTCGGCACCGATCTGCGACACGCCGGTTTTCAGGGCAATGATAGGAATGCCCTTCTCCAGCGCCTTGTGCGCGGCGCGGGCGAAACCCGGCACGTTGTTCAAGCCTTCGAGGTGCAGGCCAATGGCGGTGACCCGCGGTTCATCGAGCAGGACGTCGAGCAATTCGGCCACGCCCAACTGCGCCTGATTGCCGACCGAGGCCATGTAGGCGATCGGCAGCGAACGGTCGCTCATCGACAGGTTGTAGGCAAAGTTGCCGCTCTGGGTCAGCACCGCCACGCCCTTCTCCACCGCTTTGCCGCCATGGGCCACCGGCCACAGCGCGCAGCTGTGCAGGTAGTCGAGCAGGCCGTAGCAGTTGGGGCCGAGCAACGCCATGTCGCCAGCGGCATCGAGCAGTTGCCGTTGCAGGGCCTGGCCTTCGGCACCGGTTTCGGCAAAACCGGAGGCGTAGCAAATCGCGCCGCCGGTGCCGATGGCGGCCAGTTCGGCGACGGCGGTCAGGGTCAGGTCGCGGTTGGTGGCGATGAATACTGCGTCCGGCCCGCACGGCAGTTCGGCAATGCTGCGCACACACGGCACGCCTTCGAGGCTGTCGTGCTGCGGATTGACCAGCCACATCTGGCCAGGGTAGCCGCCCTCGGCACAGCGCTTGAGGGCGCGGGCCATGCTGCGGCCACCGACGAACGCGACGTGCCGGGGTGCGAGCATGCGTTTAAGGTTGTCACGAAGGGTCTGGGACATAGCAATTCTCCGCGCCGATCAGCGCAGCAGTGGCCGCAGCAGTTCGCGGGAAATGATGTGACGCTGGATTTCCGACGTGCCTTCCCAGATCCGTTCAATGCGCGCGTTGCGCCAGATGCGCTCCACCGGACCTTCATCCATCAGGCCCATGCCGCCGAAAATCTGCACCGCCTCGTCGGCCGCGCGACCCAGCACTTCACTGGCAAACAGCTTGGCCATGCCAGCCTCGCCATCGGTCATGGTGCCCTGGTCCATCTTCCAGGCGGTGTGCAGGGTCAGCAGTTCGGCAGCGCGAATTTGCGTGGCCATGTCCGCCAACTTGAACGACACCCCTTGGTAAGTGCCGATGGGCTGGCCGAACTGTTTGCGGTCCGCCGCCCATTGCAGCGACAGGTCGAGTGCCCGTTGCGCCTGACCGACGCAGTTGGCGGCGACCATCACGCGTCCGGCGGTCAACCAGGCGTTGGCCACGTCCCAACCCTTGCCGACTTCGCCGAGCACTTTGGACGCCGGCACGCGGCAGTCGTCGAAGAACATCTCGAAGGTGTGGTAGCCGCGGTTGCTCACGCACTTGGGTCCCCGGCGGATGGTCATGCCCGGGGTGTTGCGGTCGACCAGGAACGAGGTCACGGCGTTGCGTTTCTTGCCGTTGTGCTCGTAGGTGTCAGTCACCGCAAAAACGATGGCGAAATCGGCGTGGCCGGCGTGACTGATGAAGTGCTTGCTGCCGTTGAGGACAAAGTCGTCACCGTCACGCACCGCGCGGGTCTTGATCGCGTTGGCATCGGAACCGGCGCCCGGCTCGGTCAGGGCGAAGCAGTCGATCTTTTCGCCCTGGATGCACGGCAACAGGTAGTCGTTGATCTGGTCGCCGGTGCAAGCCATGAGGATTTTCGACGGCCGCGCGACAAACACGTGCAGCGCCCAGGAGACCTTGGACAGCTCACGTTCGATCAACGCCTGTGACAGGTAATCCAGGCCGCCACCACCGACCTCTTCCGGCATGTTGAAGGCGTAGAAACCGGCGGCAATCGCCTTGCCGCGAATCTGTGCCGCCAGTTCCGGCGAAACTTCGTCGGCGCGATCGACTTCATCTTCATAGGGCAGCAGTTCCTTCTCGACGAAGCTGCGTACCGAGTCCACCAACATTTCTTGTTCTTGGGTCAGTTGGAAATTCATGCTGCTACCTGTTGTTCGTGTGCTGATAGAGGGTGCGAAGACTTAGCGACCGATGAAGCGTGCCGGGCGTTTTTCCATGGCCGCGCGCAGGGCTTCGTTGCCGTCTTCGCTGCGACCGCACATCAGGCCGGCGGCGAGTTCCGCTTGCAGTTGTTCGGGCAGGCTGCGGTTGGCGCCTTCGCGCATGAGCTTTTTGGTCTGGGCAAAGGCCAATGTCGGCCCGGCGGCCAGGCGAGCGGCGAGCTCACTGGCGACGCTTTGCAGTTGATCGTCGGCGCAAACGTCGCTGATCAGGCCCGCGGCCAGCGCACGGTCGGCACCCCACAATTCGTCGAGGAACAACAGGCGCTTGGCTTGCTCGACACCGATCAGGCGTGGCAGGTGCCAACTGGCGCCGGCGTCCGGCGAGTAGGCCATGCTGGTGTAGCCGGCCTTGAACCGCGCCGATTGAGCGGCGATGCGCAGGTCGCAACACAGGGTCAGGTCCATCCCCGCGCCGACGGCGGTGCCGTTGATGGCGGCGATGGTGGGTTTTTCCAGGCTGTACAAACGGCTCATCAGGGCGTGGGCGGTTTCGGTCCAGCCGTAGCTTTCCAGCGCGCCACGGGCTTCGGCGGCGGCCCATTCGTCGAGGTCGGCGCCGGCACAGAAGCTGCGCCCGCTGCCGGTCAGTACCACAACGCGGACCGCCGGATCAGCGTTGAAACCGTCGAGCAAGGCGTGGAGATTTTTCAGCATCGGGATGTCCAGCGCATTGCGCTGGGCGGTGCGATTGAGGGTGATCCAGGCAACGCCTGCTTCGACCTGACTGAGCAGAGAATCATGAGTAGTCATGCGAGTCCTCGAATTATTGTGTTTGGCATGAGGTGATGCGACTTGAGGCCATACTAAACGAGTGTTCAGTAAGGCGGCAATCGGGGGTGAAATGCGCTGTAACAGGCTTTAAATCTTTTTAAGTTGTTGTTTTATATTGATTATTTATCGCAAGGCGATCGTAGGGCGGTGGCGCTGTTACAACTTCGAACAACTGGCTACAGGGCCCCGTCGCGCGCTATGACGCAAACCTGCACCTATCACAAAACGAAATGTGGGAGCGGGCTTGCTCGCGAAGAGGCCGTGTCAGTCAACTTTAATGGTGACTGACACGGCCTCTTCGCGAGCAAGCCCGCTCCCACAGGGAAAGGCGTTTAATTCAAGGAATCAAACACTCGGCAAGCTCGGCGCCAGCACCGCCTCACGCTTGCGATGGAACACAAAGTACGCGCCATAGCACAACGCGATGAACCCAAAGCCCCAATACAGTGACGGCCGCTGGGTTTCATCCAGCGCCAGGAACACGAACAACGAGCAGCACAGCGTGATGCACATCAGCGGCAACACCGGGAACCAGGGGGCGCGGTATTTCAGGTCGCTGAGCTTGCCGCCGTCGCGCAGGTAGGCCTTGCGAAACTTGTACTGCGCCAGCGCGATGACGATCCAGGTCACGGTGCCGGACATCCCGCTCACCGCCATCAGCACCATGAACAAGGTGTCGGCCGCGACGAAACTGGTCATCAGCGACACCAGCGCAAAGCACAAGGTGATGCTCAGGGCGCGTAATGGCACCCCACGTTTGCTCAGGGGCGAAAGGCTTTTCGGTGCCATGCCGGTTTTCGACATCGCCCACAGGATGCGGGTCGAGGCGTACAAACCGGAGTTGCCCACCGACAGAATGGCCGTGAGGATCACGAAATTCATCAGATCAGCGGCGAACGGAATGCCGACCATGTCGAACACCTGCACGAACGGGCTTTCCATCAGTCCCGCCTGCTGCCACGGCACGATGGCCGACAGCACGATGATCGCCAGCACATAGAAAATCAGCACGCGGAACACCACGTTGCGCACGGCACGCGGGATGCTTTTTTCCGGTTGATCGGTTTCGCCGGCGGCCACGCCCATGATCTCGCAGCCCTGAAAGGCGTAGACCACGGTCATCATCACCGCGAACACCGCCGACATTCCATTGGGGAACAGAGAGTCGCCGATCAGGTTGGTCGCCATCGGCGCGGGCGCGCCACTGGTCAGCGGGATCGCGCCGAAGATCACCAGCACACCGACGACGATGAAGCCGAGGATCGCCGCGACCTTGATCCCGGAGAACCAGTATTCCGCCTCGCCGAACGCACGGGTTGCCAGGGCATTGATGCCGAACAGCACCACCACGAACAGCGCCGACCAGTACCAGATCGGTATCGCCGGGAACCAGCGGGTCATCAGCATGCCGGCGGCGGTGAATTCCAGGCCCACGGTGGTGGCCCAGCTCATCCAGTACACCCAGCCGATCATGAAGCCCGTAGCCGGGCCGATGAATTTTGTGGCGTGGGTCTGGAACGAACCGGACACCGGCATCTGCACCGACAGTTCGCCGAGGCAAACCATCACCAGGTACATCAGGAAACCGGCGACGAGGTACGCCAGAATCGCCCCCACCGGCCCGCCCTGGTTGATGGTCACGCCGGAGCCCATGAAGAGCCCGGTACCGATTACGCCACCCAGCGATAGCATGAAAATGTGCCGGCTCTTCAGGGCGCGGGTCAGTTGGATGCCTTTGCGGTCGATGTTATCGCTCATGTCGGCACCTCGGCAGTCAGTGAGGTGCGCAGCGCATGGCGCAGGGAAGGATCAGCTTTACGGCCATTCATTATTATTATCTCCAATAAGCTTCGAAGACCGCGCTGCGGCGGTTGCGTCGATTATTGGAAAGCCATGTAAGGTCACGTTGTACGTAAAGATCAAAGATGTAAAAAGTCGTAACAAACTTGTGCGTCAGGGCCGCAGCAAGGCGTCCAGCGCCGCTTGCGAGCGTTGCAATTGCTCATCCACTGACGGTGCCAGTGCGCGTATCGCCGCCTCGTCACTGGCCAGTGCGGCGGTTTCGAGTCGCCGCAAAACGTTGGCCAAGGCCCTGAACCCCAGGGAATCGCCGCTGCCCGCCAGGCGATGGGCCAAGTGGGCGACCTCGGTGCAATCGTCCGCCGCGATGGCTTCGCTCAACGCCTCACGATGTTGCAGGATCGAGTCGCGCAGCACCGCGAGCAGGCCCTGAACTTTCTGTTCACCGAGCAAGGTGCGATGGGTGTGCAGCAACGGCCAGTCCATCTCGTCATCCATCGCCGGCTCGGGAGGCGGCGCCTGCCCGGCCAGCGCCTGACGCAAATGATCGAGCTTCAGCGGCTTGGCCAGAACGCCGTCCATGCCCGCCTCCAGATAACGACGCACCAGCGCCGGTTGCACGCTGGCGGTCAGGGCGAAGATGCGAGTGTGGCGGTTCGGCCCCGGATGGTTGCGAATCAACCTGCACAGCTCGTCGCCACTCAGGCCCGGCAGGTGCACGTCCAGCAGAATCAGATCGAACGCCTGCCCGGCACACTGCGCCAACGCCTGTTGCGCCTCCTCGGCCAGCCACACCTGGTGGCCGTCCCGTTGCAGCAAGCCCTGGACCACTTCGCGGTTCAGCGCAACATCCTCGACCACCAGCACCCTCAACGCCGGCCCCATCACCGCAACGGGTGCGACGGCCGTCACACCGGTCGCGGGCCGCAACGTCAGCTCGAACCAGAAGCAACTGCCGCGTCCGACTTCACTGCTGACGCCGATGCTGCCGCCCATGTGCTCGACCAGATGTTTACAGATCGCCAGCCCCAATCCGGTGCCGCCAAAGCGCTGCGCCACCTCTTCACTGGCTTGGGTAAAACGCTCGAAAATCTTCGCCTGCATCAGCGGCGCGATGCCGATGCCGTTGTCAGTCACACTGATCCGCAGGTGTTGCCCGCTCTGCCCTTCGGGTTGTGCGAGGCACGTCACCTCGACACTGACCTCCCCGCCCTCGGTGAATTTGATCGCGTTGGCCAGCAGGTTGCTCAACACCTGTCGCAGGAATTGTTCGGCGCCGTGGTGATGCTCGGCTACCCGTTGATCGACCCGGCACTGCAGGAGCGTGTCGTTGGCCAGGGCCTTCGGCTCCAGCAGGGTCAGCACTTCGTCCAGCAGATGGCGAATAGCAAAATCCACCGGTTCGGGCAGGCTGGCGCCCTCTTCCAGTTTGGCGAAATACAGCACTTCATTGAGGATGGTCAGCAAGCCCTCGCCCGCCTTGTGCAGCGCATCCAGACGTTTGCCGTCGCGCTCGTCGAGGCTGGCGCCACGCAGCAATTCCGCCATGCCGAGAATGCCGTTGAGCGGCGTGCGCAATTCGTGGCTCATGGTTGCCAGAAACCGTGACTTGGCCTGGTTGGCCGCCTCGGCTTCATCCTTGGCGCGCATCAGGCTGGCCGTGCGGCGCTCGACCATGCGCAGCAGTTCATCGCGATTGTCCTGCAACGCCAGGCGATCGGTTTCACGCCGATCGATGTCACTGAGGATCGCCCGGCGCATGTCGTCGAGGGCGTGGGCCACGGTGTCGATTTCGTCAGCGTGCGCGCTGCGCCGCTTGTCCAGGCGCAAGGGCTCGTGCCATTCACCGGCGGCGATACGCCGGGCAAATTCAGCCATGATTTGCAGATGGCGCGTGACCAAGCGGTAAAACAGTCCGGACAACGCCACCGCCAACCCACACAGGAACACCCCCATCCACAGCAGGCTGGTCAAGCCGCTGACAATCAGGCGCTGATACACCGCGCCCAGATCGGTACTGACCTCCAGCTCACCGAGGTGTCGCAACGGGCCGGACGGTGGCTGATAATCCAGGGCGAAACGCTCGACCCGCAACGGCCCGATCGGGTCCGGATTGCCTTGCACCAGGTCGTAGTCCGGCCCCGTCAAGTGCACCCGCGCCACGTCGGAGAAATCCACCAGACCGCGCAATTGCACGTTCAACTGTTCCTGGTTCAGATCCCACAGGCTGCGTTCCAGGCTGGCCAGATAGCCAGCGCGGATCAGTTCCATGCGCGAGTCGATGTCGCGCATTTCCCGGCGGTATTCGATGTACAACTGCACGGTGCTGGCGAGCACGGTGAAACACAGGCTGAACAGTAGAATGAACAACAACAGGCGCCGCAACAGCCCACCGGGACGGGCGCGGATCATTGCTCGTTCGCCGGCAGGTTGATCATGTCGCGGTAGGTGACTTCGCTTTCATTGAGCAGGCGCTCGATATCGCCGGCATCGACCATGCGCTGCAGCTGCGCATTGATCTGCGCCATGCTGCTGGCCAACGGCGAGCGGCGCGACACCGCGACCCGCAAATAGTCGACGCTCAGGGCCGTGGGCAGGGCCACGATGTCTTGCGCTCCGGCCAGGTTCTCGATGTACAACTGGCCGGTGCGACGTTCCTGAGTAATGAAATCAATGCGTCCGCGAATCAGCTTGCCGAAGTTCTGGCGGCTGTCGGAGACCCATTCAATGTTGTTGTTTTGCGCGACCATGCGATCGAATTCCACGCCGTAACTCTCGCCGAACAGCAATCCGCCACGGTAACGGGCCAGGTCTTGCAGGCGTTCGAACTGCACTGGATGTTGGCGATTGATGAACAATGCAACCTCTTCGCGCAGCACCGGCACCGTGGAAAACAGCATGCTCTGCTCCCGTTGCGCGGTGCTGTAGGCGAGCACCACATCGACCCGGCCTTCGGCGGCGTCAAGCAGGCAGCGCTTCCAGTTGCCCAGCACCACGATGTCGACCTCGTAGCCCAGTTCGCCGAACAGTTTATTCACCACGCTGGGCGCGAGGCCACGCACCTGTTTGCCGTCGCTCCAGGAAATCGGCGGGTACACCGGATAATCGCAATAGCGCACCTTGTCGGCGGCCATCGTCTGCCCCGTGATCAGCACGAGCAGCAGCCACAACACTCGCCTCATCACGCCGCGAGGCTGGCCGTGAACAGGTAACCGGCGCCATGTATGGTGATGATCAACTGCGGTTCGGCGGGATCGTCGTGCAACTTGCGGCGCAAGCGGCCCACCAGCACATCGATGGAGCGATCGTTCGGCACCCATTCGCGGTTGCGAATCTGGTCCATCAATTGGTCGCGGCTCAGGGTGTGGCCGCTGTTGCGCAGGAACACGCTGAGCAACTGGTATTCGCCGTGGGTCAGCAGGGTTTCACTGCCGGCATGATCGATCAGGCGTCGACGGTCGGTGTCCAGCGCCCAACCGGCAAACTGTTTGATTGGCCGGGAAACGGCGGCCACCGGTGGTGGTGTCTGTGCGTGGCGCACCCGGCGAATCAGGTTTTTCGCCCGCGAGACCAGTTCACGGGGATTGAGCGGTTTGATCACATAGTCATCGGCGCCGCATTCGAGACCGACGATGCGATCGATTTCATCGTTGCGTCCGGTGATCAGGATGATCCCGACTTCCGAACGCACCCGCAGTTCGCGGGTCAGGGTCAGGCCGTCCTTGCCCGGCAAACGGATATCGAGCATGACCAGGTCCACGGTCTGGCTGGCCAGAAAGGTTTCGGCCAGTTCCGCCGTGGCGGCGCAATGCACCTCATAGCCTTCCTGGGACAAGTAGGAGTGCAACAGTTCGCGAATCAGCGGATCGTCATCGACGATCAGTACCCGAGGAGTCATTGCTGGGTGTCCTGCACGGGCCCGAAGGCTTGTTTCTTATTAGAGTGTTTTGCGGCGTCAGCGGCAGAGAGTAGCCACTGTTGAACAAGCGATCAACAGCTGCTCGTCTGCCCGCAAAAGCGCTGGCGACCGCCGGCCTGCAATCCGTCGACCCAGGCCTCGCAAATCTGCATGCCCTGTTCCGGGGTGAAGGTGCCGGGGTTCAGGCCCAACTCCAGCCACAAACCGTCAAGCAAAGCGCTCAGGCTGATGGCTGCGAGATCGGCGTCGAAGTTCTCCCAGTCTTCCTCCTGCGCCAGTTCCGTCAGCACTTTGCGCAAGATGCCGCGGTACTCGCCGTAGGAATGGTCGTGCGCCTGGTTGATCGCCTCGGCAGTCTTCACCGCGCCCCAGAACGCCAGCCAGGCGTCAATCAGCTGCGGATCGAGCAATTCGGCGGAGAATGAACCCCGAAAAAACGCCGACAAACGCTCACGGGCATTGGGCGCCGCTTGTTCCATGGCGTCGCGCAGCAAGGTCATGACCCGTCCGGTGATCGCCATATAAGCTTCGGCCACCAGTTCATCCTTGCCGGAATAGTGGTGGCTGATCAGCCCCACGGAAACCCCGGCTTCGGCGGAAATTTTGCGAATAGACGCCCCTTGAAAGCCGTGACGCTTGAGGCACACCAGCGTCGCCTCGATCAGATTGGCCTTGCGCAACTCCGGTTCCATGCGGGAAAAACGGGCTTCCTGATTCATCGGCGACACGCTCCTGGATTCAACATAGGGGCTCGCGTTTTACGGGCGAGCTGAACGACTGTACAGCAAGAGTGTTGCCGATCTCCAGTCTTGCAAGGCCGAAGAACCGAGGCGCCTGCATCGCGAGCAGGCTCGCTCCCACCTTCGATCCCATCTCCCCTGTGGGAGCGAGCCTGCTCGCGAAGAGGCAAGCCCAAACAACACAAGAACACAGGTCAATCCCTATACCCCGGCGCCACCCGCTCCAGCAACCGCAGCAAAGCCGCCCAAGCCAGTTGCATCGCATCCGGATCACTGAGTTCACCCTCATCCAGCGGCCGCCCAGGATCATTGAACTGCCGTTCGGTGTGCTCGCAAATCTCGGCCGGCGGTAGCACCACCTCCCCGGCGGCCTGTGCCGCCAACTGGATTTCGCACGCCTTCTCCAGGTAATACATGCGCAAAAACGCCTGGCTCACGGTTTCACCCACCGTCAGCAGTCCATGATTGCGCAGCATCAACACCGGTTTGTCGCCGAGGTCGTGCACCAATCGCTGCTGCTCGCTCATGTCCAGCGCCACGCCTTCGTAATCGTGGTAAGCCACACGGCCGTAGAACTCCATGGAGATCTGGTTCACCGGCAACAATCCGCACTTCAACGCGGCGACCGCGCAACCGGATTTGGTGTGAGTGTGCAGCACGCAGTGCGCATCTTCACGGGCACCGTGAATCGCGCTGTGAATCACGAACCCCGCCGGGTTCACCGGGAACGGTGACGGCTCGACCGCGTGGCCATTGAGGTCTATCTTCACCAGGTTGGACGCAGTGATTTCATCGAACATCAGCCCGTAAGGATTGATCAGGAAGTGATGCTCCGGCCCCGGCAGACGCACCGAGATGTGAGTGAAGATCAAGTCGGTCATGCGAAAGTGCGCAATCAGGCGATAACAGGCCGCCAGTTCCTCACGCAGCCGCTGTTCGTTGGTGCTGCGCGTGTCAGGCAGGTGGGTGGCGATCTCATTCATTGTTGTGATTCTCCAGGCTGATCGGCTGGAGCAGACAGTACGACTGGACACGCACGGTCGTCCAGCCACTCAGTGATAATCCGACCCTGCCACCGCACGTAAATAGGCATGATCGGCCTTGACTCGAAGGTCTCGCCACTCCTCCCAATCCACGATCTTCTGCCGATCCATTTCATCCGCTTGCCGGATCAGTTCCTCGTGATAGGCATCCGGGCAATCCATGCGCAGAGAGACGTTTTCGAGCGCACGGTGCCAAAAATCCAAAGCACGAAGTCTTCGCTCTTGAGCCAGCGTCAGGACGTTCTTGAATGAGTTCATGGCTGTACGGAATCCTGAAGGCATTTCTAGATGGATCAGGCAGCTTCGTGACAGGTTCATGAGTACCGACGGGAGGACGTAGCGTTGAGCGGTATCACCCTCACCGATACCGGATAAGGCGTTTGTCGAGCGTTCTAAAAGGGAACGGCGCAGTGACTCGAACCTGCCAAGGAATCGCCCTGCCATAAGGTGCATGCCCAGGGCGCGGGAGCGCGACATCAGTCACTTCATGTCGGCTCCCTCGCGGTTCACGGTTTGATTACCGCTTTCGGCCCGTTGCCGTCACCGATACGGAAGGTTGGCAGCGCGGCGGAGTTGACGTAGCGCACGCCATCCCAACTTGGCAGCGGTGTCGGCATCAACTGGAACTGCCCGGGTTTTTCAACGTCCCAGCGCAGCAGCATCGAGTTGTCTTCATGCTGAGTGTTGTGACAGTGCTCCATGTACGTCCCGGCGAATTCGCGGAAGTTGATCGCTATTTCGACGTTGTCCAGGCCATCCTTTTCCGGGCCGATGCGGTACACGTCCTTGCGTGCCCATTTTTCCCATTCCGGTGGTGCCTTGCCGCCGCGATTGAGGATGATTCCCTCCTCGAAGTGCACGTGCACCGGGTGGCTCCAGCCCTCGCCACCGAGCTTGATGTTCCAGATTTCCAAGGTGCCGAAACCGGCGATACCGGCATCGGTGGGGCCACTGGCCAATTTGATCGCGGTGTTCAAGCGCCGTGGGTCCATGCTGAAGCCGAACCCGCCATCGGTCTTGACCGTCCACGGTGCTTCATCAGTGCCATCGGAACGGCCGAAGGTGAAGGTGCGGTGACGGGCATTGGCCAGCAGCGCTTTGTCGGCGGCGTTGTCGCGATGGATCTTCAGCGGGATCATCACCAGGCCTTCAGCCTTGCCCGGTTTGGCCGGCTCATACGCTGCCGGGTCCATGGCCAGGTCCTGGCCGGTGTAGGCCTTGACGTTGAGTTGCAACACCTTGCCCACCGCCGGATCACCGTCCTCCCACTTTGGCCCCTTGCTGGTTTGCTTGAGGATCGCCTTGTACTTCTCAGACAGCACGTCAGCCAGGGAGACGGGTTCTTCCGGGCCCTTGCCGTCTTCGTGCACCAGCAGGTTGACGAAGAACAGCTTGTCGCCCGGTTTGATCCCGTTTTTCGCGAAGTTGACGATGATGTCGAAACGCTCGGCGATCCCCATGGTGGGCAGGATCGCGTTGTGGTTCTGTTTATTGCCGTCGGCATCCAGGTCCATGCTGCCGTCGAACGGCACGCTGTGTTCCATGATGTTGCCGTCGTTGGCGATCATGTGGAACGGCACGCGGGCAAACGACACGCCCGAGCCGGCAGGCCCTTGAAACTCCCCGCTGGTGCCCTTGATCTCACGTACGAGCGCCAGTTTGAAGTAGCGCGACACTGAGCCGTTGAGCATGCGCAACCGATAGCTGCGGGCACGCACATCCAGGACCGGTTTCCACTGCCAGTTGACCAACACCTGATCACCGAGGAAGCCGTCGGTATTGAACGGGTTGAACCATAGTTGACCGTTCTTATCCCACGCCTTGTCGGCAAACAGCAGGTTGACGTCGTAGTCGCGATTACCCCACGGCAAGGCGCTGCCACTGGGGAAACGCAGGTTGACGCCGTCATTCACCGACTCATTGCCGCGGTCCAGGGCGCTGTAGTAGTTCATCATGGCCGCGTTGCCCTTGTAGACGTTCTGTGCGGTGAAATCGAGCATGTGGTCATGGAACCAGTGGGTGCTCATGGTTTCGCGCCAGTCGCCGCGGATCTTGATCGTGCCGTTGTCGCAGGTCTTGCGGCTGGGGGTGACGTCGTTGGTCCACAGGGTTTCGCCCGGCGCGCAAGGAAATGCTGCACGCGGGTCTTCAGCCTTGGTGTTGATGCTGTCGTAGCCGGCCAGCTGGATCGGCCAGCGATAGTCGTAAAATTGCCCCGGGAAGAAAAACGCGTTGGCATAACCGTCGCTTTCCGCCGGGGCGTGACCGTTGTGTTCATGGGTACTGATGGTGTGCAGACCAAACCCCATGTTCGCGGACGGGTCGATCGGCAAGCCGTTGTAATGGCGCATCAACACCGGTTGCCCGTAACGCACCATGAGCAATTTGGGCGGCAAGGTGCCGTCGAAGGTCCACACCGAGTTGTGATTCTGCACCGGCATTTTCGGGTGGAAACGCGGGTCGACGCCCTTGGCGGTGCCATCCGTGACCGGAACACCGGCCACGTTGTGATAGAGGCCACCGGGGCCGAACTCACCCACTGCATAGCGATGCATCTGACGACTGTCACGCCAACCGCTGTTGAGCCTGGCCCCGGTTTGCACGGTCTTGTAGGCCACTTGCGGGTAGAACTCGTTCCAGCGCTGGTGCGACCAGCCTTTTCCTGGCGGACGGCCTTCCGCCGACGAGCCGATACGGCGATTGAGGAAAAATTCGATCTGTCTCTGCCAAGGGTTGCGGTCGACCACGTTGGAATACTGGCTCGGGAACGGGGTCAAGCCCGGTTGACGCAAGAACGCATCGAGTGCGGTGCTGGATGGCGCGCTGCGGGCCGCACTGGTGGGATCTTGTTGCGGCATCGGGCCAATGGCGGCCGGTGGAAACGGCAAGAGTGCCGCCGGGGTGGTGGGGTCGAGTTTTTCCGGACCGAATTCTTCGAACAGCACCAGTTGCTGAGTGAACGGCAGCGCACCGTACAGGGGGCTGGGTTTGCCGTTGGTAGGGTAATTGAAACTGGTCTGCACCGCCGGCGGCAGGATGTTTTCCTGGCGTGTGGTGTCTTTGCTGCCTTTGACGCCCGCCGGCAGGTCGAAGGAATCCAGGTTAGCCGGGGGCATGGTCAAAATGCCGTTCAAGGCGCCTGCTTTGTCAGCCGCTTCATCGTGGTAAGCCGAGGGGTCGGAAGGTTCTGGCTGTCGCTCGTCATCGATGGGGCTGGCACGCAGCGGCGTGGTGCCCAGCGTCATTGTCAGAAGAACGCTCAGAGGCGTCAGGAGGCCGAACCATTTGCAGGGGTACCGCGTTTCTCTGTCCATCACCAGCCGCCTCGAAGTTGTTAAGGGGGTAATGGGGCTGGTGCAAGGACCTCGCCAGACTTGTCACTTTTCTTACGAAAGTACGGAGACTGAACAAACAATGGCGCGTCAGCATTACTGTGCCACGACCGGGGAAAACAGCTGGGGAATGACACCCGCTAACGGGGAAAGTTCACACCCGTTTCAGGGCCCCCATCTGCACGACAGACGCACACTCTCGGTCTCTCCTTGACGACGAACCGCTGTGCTTTGTTCATGCCTTCGTCACCCACATTTGGGGGTAATGGTCGGGACGCGGCGATGCAGCACTTCGATTAAACAACCCGCGAAGGAGATCACTGTCCCGTAGACGGCCCTGTCGAACTTTGGAAAAAGTACAGCGATGGGGTATTTCAACTTTAAGGTCCAACCGGAAGAACCAGCCTCCACGACCCACCTGAAGTTATCGGTAATATCGCTCTATCCATGCGCCGATAAATCCCCCCATAAACGGGTTGTATTACCCGCATTCTATTGCAACTTTTTTAATGGAGAACGGGCCACAAAATCAGTCTGCCCCGCCGGCCGGGGTTTATAAGCTGTTGAATTTTTTGGCATAGAGAATGCTCTGTGTTCACTAGCGCATTCGTTGAGAGTTTGAAGCTGTTGCCGCCGGGAAGTCAGCTCTCCCGGGACACTCTCAGGCGTGCAATGCGTGCCCTTCCGAGGAGCCACTTTCATGCGCATCAAACCGCTAATCCTCTCGCTGGCACTCACGCTTTACATTTTCACGATCGGGGCAGCCTGGAGTCTTATCAGCTTGTTCAGCAACTAAGCGCCGGTTGAGTTTCCCTCTCTCCACTCCTCAGTCAAACATTGATCACGCGTTTCCTACCGTCCGACCTGCCAGGATGGCTGATCCATTTTCAGCGTAACAAACGGCCAGTTTCCTAGAAAAAAAAGAGGGAGGGCATCCCTGCCCTCCCCTCCGCTTTTCACGCGTCTGCAACTGTGCTGATCAGGACCTCAAGTGGCGAGAATGAAGTCGGCGGCAGTGACGGTTGTTGCATCGGCCACACCGACCAGGCGGATGGAGTCAGCTATTCCTGCGGAGCTGATCAAGGTATCCGCACCGACATCGGTGATGATGACGATGCCCGCAAAGGTCGCCGCTGTGACGCCGAACGAGGAAATGTCGAGCCGGTCCTGGCCTCCCACCGCGTCGGCGTCGAAGCCGATGATCTGATCGACCCCGAAGCCCGCTGCGAACATGAAGATATCGTTGCCACTGCTGGCAACCATCGTGTCGTTGCCGGCACCGCCCGTGACCGTATTGTTGCCGGTCCCTCCATCGATAACGTCATTGCCGAGTCCCCCCAGCAATGTGTCGTTGGCGTCACCACCGAGCAGCGTGTCGTTGCCTGCGCCACCGTTCAAGACATCCGCCCCATCACCGCCGTCGAGGCTGTCATCGCCCGTGCCGCCGTTCAGGGTATCCGTGCCAATGCCACCGAACAGTTGGTCGTTACCGGCGTCGCCATTCAGTGTGTCGTTGCCGCCGTTGCCGGTGAGGATGTCGTTGCCGTCGCCACCATTGAAGGTGTCATTACCCACCCCGCCGGTGATGGCGTTGTTCAACACGTTGCCGTTGCCGACGAAGTTGCCGGCGCCGGTGTAGGTCAGATTTTCGACATTGGCGCCCAGTGTGTAGCTGGCCAGCGACGTCTGCACGGTGTCCGTACCGCCACCCGCTGCCTCGACCACCACGTCTGCGGCGACATCGACAACGTAGGTATCGTTGCCGGCGCCCCCCACCAACCGGTCAACACCGGCACCGCCATTGAGGACGTCGTTACCCACCCCGCCGGTGATGGTGTTGGCTAGCGCGTTACCGGTACCGGTGAAGTTACCGGTGCCCGTATAGGTCAGGTTCTCGACGTTGGCCCCGAGCAGGTAGGTCGTCAGACTGGCCTGCACCAGATCGGTACCACCCCCCAGTGCCTCGGTGACAAGGTCACCGACGTTGTCGACCACAAATGTGTCGTTGCCGACACCGCCGCTCATGGCATCCGCGCCGAGCCCACCGTTGAGGGTGTCGTCGCCGTCCTCGCCATTGAGGACGTCGTTGCCGTCTCCGCCGTTGAGGATGTCGTTGCCAGTGCCGCCAAACAACTGGTCGATACCGGCGAGGCCATTCAGCGTATCGTTCCCGCCCAGGCCAAGCAGCACATCGTTACCCGCGGTGCCGGTGAGGGTGTTCGCCAACGCATTGCCCTGCAGTGTCACGCCCTGTACCGCAAGCGCCGCCGTGGCCGCCGTCGCCGCAGAGGTCACCGACTCCAGCGTGCCGAAGCCATCGGTATAGCGCACGATCACTCGCAGTTGCAGATTGACCTGCGCCACACCAGGGGTGAAGGTCGCGGCCGTCGCGCCGTTGATGTTAGTGAAGGTCGCGCCAGTACCTTGCTGCCACTGGAAGCTGAAGGTGCCAAGTCCATCGGCATCGGCAATCCCGCCCGTCAGCGCGGTCAGCACCTGCCCTTGATCCGGGGTCGTATCGCTGATCAGCAATAGGCCTGTCGGTGCATCGTTGACGTTGGCCACCGGCCCCAGGACGTTGGACGAAACGCTTTCGGACGCACCGAAATCATCCACGTAACTGACCACCACGCGCACTGCCTGGCCGACCTGGGCCTGGCCAAGCGCAAACGTGCTACCGGTAGCGCCGGCGATGTTGACGAAGCCAGGCCCGTTGTTCGCCTGCCATTGGTAGGTGAACTGCGGATTGCTGAGGCCATCAATGTCGATGATGCTCGCCGGGTTAGCCGTCAATACCTGGTTCTGCGCGGCAAGCCCGGTGACGGTCGGCCCTGCAGTCGGTGCATCGTTGACGTTGTCCACCGGCCCCAGGATGTTGGACGAAACGCTTTCGGCCACACCGAAGGCATCCACGTAACCGATCACCACGCGCACTTCCTGGTTGACCTGAGCCTGGCCAAGCGCGAACGTGCTGCCGGTGGCGCCGTTGATGTTGACGAAGCCAAGCCCGTCGTTCGCCTGCCACTGGTAGGTGAACTGCGGATTGCTCAGGCCATCGAGGTCGACGATGCTCGACGGGTCAGCGGTCAACACCTGGTTCTGCACGGCCAGCCCGGTAACGGTCGGCCCTTCGGTCGGTGTACTGTTCCCGGCCGAATCGACGATCTCCAGCGTGCCCTTGCCATCCTGGTACACCGCCCGGACGCGAATGTTCAGGCCCGCCACATCGTCCGCCACCCGGTAGGTGGTGCCGATCGCCCGCGTGGCCTCGCCCGCGGCGACAGTGGTGATGTCTTCAAAGATGCCCGACCCGGGAATGTTTTCAACCTGCCAGTAGTAAGCCACCGCGCCCGTCACCGCACCGGTCGGATTGGTGACGCTTTGACTGTCCGCGTCGTGTACTCCCCTGTCACTGACTCGCAGCAACTGGCCAGCGACAGGCGTTTCGTCACGCACACCGGTGGCCGCATCGAGGATTGCCAGGTGACCCACTGGGTCGTTGTTTTGCGCGGTCCCCACTCCGGACGCCAGCGCAACGTCAGCGAACTGCAGACGCTCGACGCCCGTCAGGCGATCGACGCCATCACGCCCTGCCACCGAGTCGGTCACGATGACCGTGTCGCCATCGACCTCGATACCGTATTCGCCCAAATTACCGGAGAACAACGCCGTGTCGAAGCTGTTATCGCCGGCCAGAATCTCCCGCACGATGACCAACTGGCCCGGGTTGTACGTACCGTTGAGCATGAACGGCACCAGTGGCTCCATGCTGTCGAACGTGGCAATTTCAGCGCCAGTGCCGTCAACGTTTTCCCGTACGCTGATGCGTACGTTTAGCCACTTGTCGCCATCGATGATGTCGTCACCCCCGCGACCTTCGATCAGGTCGCTACCGCTACCACCGAGGATGATGTTGCCGCCATCGAAGAACGTCGCTCCGTCTGGCAGCAATTCAGCCAGGCCGTTGATCAGGTTGATGTGGGTCAGCACACTGCCGGTTGCACCCGACGTCGGCAGCGAGGTGGCATCTTCGTTATCACCGCGCAGGAAGTCACCGTGCGATGAACCCGACAGACCTTCCATGATGTCGAAACGCACCAGCGCTGAAGCCCCCGAACCCGGCATCGGCGGCACATCGAAAAAGCGGTCGGTGAAATCAATGGTCACGCCCTGGGCGAGCCCCTTGAAGGTTGCCCAGTCAAAGCCGGAGCCACCGATATAACGGTCACCCAGGCCGAGACTGCCGACCATGATGTCGTCGCCGCCTTCGCCGTTGAACTTATCGTTCTCGTTACCGCCGATGAACACATCGTGGCCGATCACCGGGTCATTGCCCGCCGGGTCGAAGTTGTCGCCAGGGGCACCGTCCGACGTGCCCTTCTCGATCCAGTCGTCGCCTTCGTTCCCCATGTCCTGTTCGTTGGCTTTGCTGCCCAGGATGAAGTCGTTGCCCTGGCCACCGATGGCCTCGGAAGCGTCCTCACCGGTCACGATGAAGTCATTGCCGAACCCGCCAATGATCAGGTTGACGCCGTTGCCACCGTGCAGCACGTCGTTGCCGTCGCCACCTTGGATGTTATCGTCGCCACCGCGGTCGGTGATGATGTCGTCGCCGGCACCACCACGCAGTTGGTCGTTGCCGTCACCGCCTTCGATGCGATCGTTGCCGCCGTCACCCCAGACCGTGTCATCGCCTTCACTGGCGATGAGGATGTCTGCATTGTTGGTGCCGCCCAACACGATGTGCTCGTCACCCGAGTACCGGATGTAGTTGGTGTCCGGTCCTGCGGTCAGCGGGTTGTCGCGGAACACCACCTGCTCGCCGTTCTCGCCCAATGGATCGGCGTTGCCCAGGCCATCGTTGTACTGCTTGCTCTGGTCCCTTTCCAGATAGAACCCCGGGTCCGAGAACACCAAGCCCGGCAAGTGCGTCGCCGAGGTGTTGGCCATGATCAGCTTGGCGAACGAGTTGCTTTCCAGTTCGGCGTTCATCGACAGGCCAGCGGTACGCTCCAGGTAATAGAAGCGGTCACCGTCCTGCAGTTTTTCCAGCTGGTTCTCGAACACGAAGTTGAAGGTCGAGCCGAGCATGCCGCCGAACGGCGTTTTCTCTTCGGCCAGGCCGCCGATCCACAGGTCGATGGCATCGACGCCCGTGATCGTCACACCCTTCAGATCGTCGGCCGTACCGAGCAGGCCATCTTTGCCTGCCCGGGTTACGTTGGCCCAGGCACCCGTGCTGTTGAGGAAGTCCAGGCGATCAGCCGGCGCATCTTCACCTCCCAACACCAACGCCAGGGCTGCCGCGCGCTTACCTTCCAGCGTGGTCGCCGCGGTGATCGTGTCATGGGTGCCATACGCCGCGATGAAGTTGATCAACGACTCTGGATGTTTGAGGTGCTGCACCAGGTCGACCCAGCTGATGTAAGGCGTGAGTTGGGTATCACCGGTTTGGCTGTAGATCTCGCGGCGGACCGCATTGAGCGAGGGAATCCCCGCGTCGCGGCCACGGGCGATGTTTAGCGCCGGCAGGTCGAGTGGCAGGCCGAGCAGGTTGTTGCGCAGCGCCTCGGTGACGAACTCGTCGATTTCGTTACCCGCTTGCCGCGTCATCCCACGCACGATCGCACTGGTCGCATCCTCGGGTGTCACGCCACTGGCGGCGTACGCCAACGGGTTGAGGAACGCCGCGATCAGGCCCATTTGCTGATCAGGATCAGCACTGTTCGGATCGCCGATCACATTGAAATCGACGTCGAAGCGATCGACGGTCTCGGTCAGCATCGAGTGGCCAAACCGGTACACGGTGTGGGCGAACTCGGCGACGATCGAGGCATCGAGGTCAACGTCATAGACCTGGGTCGGTGCGAAGAACAGGTCGACCCTGGGCTGGATGGTCCGGGCAAATTCCTCGAACACCAGATGCTGATACTGCATCTCGGTGCCGAACTTGGCAGCCTGGAACAGGCGCTCGCCATTCCACACCAGCGCATCGATCTCAGCCTGGTTGGCGGGCAACGTGCTCACCGGATTGAGCAGCCACTCGTTGAGGAAGGCCACGTCACCCGAATCGAGTACGGTGTCCTTGGTCTGCGCGACCAGCCGATTGTGCTCGGCGTGGAAGATTGCATGCACCGCGGTCAGGCCGATGTTCTCGTTGACCCGGCCGTCGCCAGCGATGTAATGCGCATCGAGCAACTCGTTGTCGTAGGCCAGGTTGGCCCCGGTGTGCGGGTTGAACGGCACTGCGTTGCCAATGTGGCTATCCGCGTCAGGCACGAGCACACCACCGCTGAACACCGGCGCGGCATTGTGGGCGATGTCGGCGAGGAACTGGTGACCGGTGCGCACAGCGTTGGTCAGGCTAATGGGGGACAGCGGATTGCCTTCGACAAGGACGTCATCCGCCGTGCCACCCAGGCCGTCAGCCCCTTTCATCACGACCATCGGGAAGCCGTTCGGCCCCTTGATGAAATTGCCATAGGCGTCCGTCGCCAACAGCGGGGAGTTCTCGACGTCGGCATCGGTAAGGCGGATCCCCAGAATGTCGTTGGCCTGCGCCTTGACCACCTTCCAGGTCGCCATGCCACCGATTTCCGTGTCGTCGGCGGTACCAAATTTGCCATCCGCCCCCAGGTCCCGGTTGGTGATCAGCCTGCCGGTCGCGACGGGGCCGTTGTCGGTCAGCTCATAACCGCGCAGGAAAACCTGGTGCGACGGGTGGGAGCTGTAGGTCTGGTTCTGGTCCACGAACGGCGTCGTGGTGTTGGTGTGCTCATGGATGTCGTCGGCCGTGCCGAGAATGCCATCCGCCCCAGGCTGGTTGGTCGCGCGGGTCAGCACCATGAAGTTAGTGTTGCCACCGGGCACATACAGCGGATCATCCGGTTGCAGCGGGATGAAGATGGTGCCCGAACCGCCCTTGGTCACCAGGTCCAGGCCGTGATCGAAGAACTGCCCGAAGAAGGTCATCCAGGCGTTGAACGGCGCGGACAAGCCCGCATCCGCAGCGGTGTTCTCGAACAGGTACACGTCGTGGTCGTCATCAGTACCGAACTGACCATCCATGCCGGGACTGGCGACGATGCGTACGCCATCCTTGAGCACGTCGTCGCTGTGCGCCGAGCCGAAGTTGAGCACGCCATCCGCGCCCGCGTCGTAAGCCGTGGCATAGGCCGCCGGGTTGTTCGACGTCTGGTCGACGATCAGATTACTGATGGTGCGCGGCTGCGAGTCAAACACTGAGCCGCTGGTCTGCTGGTACGACGAGCCCGGAATGGCCGGCGAGCCGGGGCCAAAAAACCCGGCAGGAGCACCTTCCGCCGGATTGAAGACCGGATCGGTCAAACGCGGGAAGGTATTGTCCGCGGCACCAAATTCGGTGTTGTTGATGCCGTTGAGGTTCATCAGGTTGTTGTTCGAGCCATCGACCGCACGCAGGCCCAACGGCGCGCGGATATTCGGGATCAGCGAGAGGATGTCCTGGCCGGCCGCGTCTGCCTCGGCAATCTTGATCTGATCAAGAATGAAGTTGAGGTCGGAGCGGACCATGTGAAGGCCCTCGCCACCCGCCGTGGCATCGACGACAGGTGTCGGCGCCGTCGGCACTACCGGTGCGCCGGGAACCACCACGGCCGTCGGCTGCGAGAACACCACTTCAGTCGTGCCATGACCATCCTGGTAGATCGCCTTGACCCGCAGTGCCAGCCCGGCAAGATCCGGGGAGACCTTGAACGTGGTGCCGTCGGCACTTTGGAACCCCAGGTCACCCGCCGGCAGCAGGATGATGTCTTCGAACACGCCGGTGCCGGGGTCGGCTTCGAACTGCCAGTAGTAGGACACCGAAGCGTTGTTGACGAAACCTTGCAGGTTACCCACCGCGATGTTGTTGGCATCGCGAACACCGGCCATGCTCACGGTCAGTGTGTCGCCCACGGTGATCTCGCCGCCGTTGCCGTCAGTGACGGTCGGCCTGCCCGTCGGTTGTGCGTTCAGCCCCGGTACCAGCACTTGCTGGGTATCGGCGAATTGCAGGCGTTCGATGTGCAGCAAGGTGTCGGTGCCGTCGCGACCCACTACGGTATCGGTCACCGTCCAGACGTCGTCCGCCACATTGGCCGTGCCGCGGGTGTCACGCGTCACCACATATTCGGACTGGAGCCCGGAGAAAATGGCGGTATCAAAGGCCGCCCCGCCCGTCGAGGTGCCGGGCATGATTTCCCGCACAGCCTTGAGCTGACCAGGGTTGTACGTGCCGTCCAGCATGAACGGGATCATATCGACCATGCTGTCGAAGGTGGCGATTTCGGGGCCGGTATGGTTGACGTCGCCGGCGCTATACACGGCAATTCTGACGTTGATCCATTTGTCGCCATCAATCAGATCATCGCCCCCGCGGCCCTCGATCAGGTCACTGCCATTACCGCCGAGGATGATGTTGCCCGTGGCAAAGCCGGTGGTCGGCAAACCGGCATCGGACAGAAACTGCTCCAGCCCGCGGATCAACGCCACATTGGTCAGCGCACTGCCCGTGGTACCACCGTGGTTGATGATCGTGTCCGCATCAACGTTATCGCCCTTGAGCACATCGGCGAATTTCGAACCGGACAAACCTTCGACCTCGGCAAAACGGTCGAGAATCGAGGCCGGCGACGCGCCGACCGGATTGAACACGCCGTTGTTCTGGTTTGGCGCGTTGCCATGTGGCTGCGCCAGCTCGGCCATGGTCAGGTCAACGGTCACGCCGATCTTGTCATTTTTGTAGGTCACCCAGTCGAAACCGGACATGCCGTCCATATTGTCCTGGGCATCGCTGCCGACAAAGATGTCATCGCCACCCTCGCCGATCATTTCGTCGAAGCCGCCACCGCCGACAAAGATGTCGTTGCCGATCGTATCGTCATTGAGCAACGGCGAGGCGTTATCGCCAGGCGCGCCGTCCTGGGTGCCCTTCTCGATCCAGTCATCCCCTTCGTTGCCGGTAGCGGGCAAGTTGGTCTTGGCGCCAAGGATGAAATCGTCACCCTGACCGCCGAAGGTGGTCGTGATGTCTTCGGTGGTGACGATAAAGTCCTGGCCATCGCCACCCAGGATCAGGTTGCCTGCAACCCCCATGCTACCGGCCACGATCACGTCGTTACCGGCATTACCTTCCAGACGGTTGTCGCCAAACGAGTCGGTGATGATGTCATCGCCGGCACCGCCCAGTACCGCGTCGTTCCCGGCACCGCCTTCGAGGCGATCGTTGCCGCCGTCGCCGTACAGGGTGTCATCGCCGTCACCGGAGATGATGATGTCATTGCCGGCGGTACCGCCCAGGACGACATGGTCTTCACCGGTGTACTGCAGATAATTGCTGTCCAGACCCGGGGTGTTGGGGTTGTCGCGGATCACCAGCGGCACGATTTCCACGCCGTTGATCATCAGGCCGCCCGTCGGGTCGGCGTTGCCGCCCGCGCCAAGGTTAGTGAACTGATTGGCCTGGTTCACTTCGAGGGTGAACGTCGGCGTCAGGAACACGGTGTTCGCCAGGTGGGTGACATCGGTGTTGAGCATGATCAGCTTGGCAAAGGAATTGTTCTCCAACTCGGTGCCGAAGTTCAGGCCGGCCGTACGCGACAGGTAGTAGAAGCGGTCGCCGTTCTGCAACGCCTCCAGTTGGGTTTCAAACACGAAGTTGAACGTCGAGCCGAGCATGCCGCCGAACGGCATTTTCTGCTCGGCGAGGCCGCCGACCCAGAAGTCGATGTCGTCGAGCCCCGTGATCGTCACACCCGTCACGTCGTCGGCAGTGCCCACCAGGCCATCCTTGCCGGCCAGCGTTACGTTGGCATAGGCACCGGCGCTGTTGAGGAAGTCCAGGCGATCAGCCGGTGAACCCGCACCGCCGAATACCAGCGCCAAGGCTGCAGCGCGTTTGTCGGCCAGGGTGGTCGCCGCGGTAATCGTGTCATGCGTGCCATAGGCAGCGATGAAGTTGATCAACGACTCGGGGTGCTTGAGGTGGTCCGCAAAGTCAGCCCAACTGATGTACGGCTTGAGTTGGCTGTCGCCGGTTGATGCGTACATCTCACGCCGCGCTTCATTCAGCGTGGGGATGCCGGTGTCGCGACCACGCGCCAGGTTCAGGGCCGGCAAGTCGAGCGGCAGACCCAGCAGATTGTTGCGCAACGCTTCGGTGACGAACTCGTCGATCTCGTTGCCGAGTTGGCGGGTCACACCGCGAATGATCGCCCCTGCCGCTTCGTCCGCAGTCGCCCCGCTGCCGGCAAACGCCAGCGGGTTGAGGAAGGCCGCGATCAGACCCATCTGCGAGTCCGGATTGTTCGGGTCAGTGAGGAGCGGATTGAATTCGGGGTCGAAGCGATCGACGGTCTCGGTCAACATCGAGTGACCGAAGCGGTACACCACATGGGCGAACTCGGCGAGGATGGCCGGGTTGATCGAGGTGTCATACCCATTGGGAGCAAGGAATTCGTCGATCTGCGGCTGAATGGTCCGTGCGAACTCCTCGAACACCAGATGCTGGTACTGCATCTCGGTGCCGAACTTGGCGGCCTGGAACAGGCGTTCGCCGTCCCACACCAACGCCGCGATCTCGGCGGGTGTCGTCGGTATCGCGGCCACGTCGTCCACCAGCCACTCATTGAGGAAGGCCAGGTCGCCGGCGGCAAGGAGGGTGTCCTTGGATTGCTGGACCAGGCGGTTGTGTTCGGAGTGGAACACATGGTGCACGGAGGTCAGGCCGATGTTCTCGTTGACCCGGCCGTCGCCGGCAATGTAGTGAGCGTCGAGCAGTTCGTTGTCGTAGGTCAGGTTGTTGCCGCCTGCGCCCATCGGCTGCGCATTGCCGATATCGGCGTCGGCATCCGCCTGCAAAACCCCGCCGACGACCACCGGCGCGGCATTGTGGGCGATGTCGTCGAGGAAGCCATGCCCGGCGCTCACGGCGCTGGCCAGGCTGATCGGAGCATCGCGGTTGCCTTCGACCAGTTGGGTGACGTCATCAGCCGTCCCGGCGATCCCGTCAGCCCCGTTGCTGACACGCATCACCACCTGCGGCATGCCGCTCGGTCCCCGGAGGAAATTGCCATACGCATCGGTTGCCAGCAGCGGCACGCTGTGCACATTGGCGTCGGTCAGGTTGATACCGAGAATGTCACGGGCCTGAGCCTTGACCACGGCCCAGGTCGCCATGCCGCCATTGGAGCCGTCACCATCATCGGCCGTGCCGAACTTGCCATCGCCGCCGAGATCGCGGTTGGTAATCAAGCGTCCCGTTGCAACAGGGTCACCTGCCGCGTTTAGGACATACTCGCGCAGGAACACCTGGTGCGATGGGTGCGAGCTGTACGTTTGGCTTTGGTCCACGAACGGCGAGGTGGTGTTGGGCTGGCCGTCATCGGCAGTGCCGAGAATGCCGTCCGCGCCGGGGGTATGCACGGCTCGTGGCAGCACCATGAAGTTGGTCGGGCTGCCCGGCACGAACAACGGATCGTCCGGTTGCAACGGTACAAACACGAAGTCGGTGCTGCTCTTGGTGACCAGGTCGAGGCCGTGGTCGAAGAACTGGCCAAAGAAGGTCATCCACGAGTTGAAGCCGGCAGTCAGACCCACGTCCGGCGACTGGTTAGGGATGAAGAACACTTCCTTGTCGTCGGCCGTGCCGAACACGCCATCCAGCCCGGGGCTGATCACCGGGTCGGCGCCACCGTTCGCCGCAACCGCGGCCGGGTTGTTGGCGGTCTGGTCGACGATCAGGTTACTGATAGTCCGAGGCTGCGAGTCGAACACCGTCCCTGACGCGGCATAGGCCGCTCGATACTGGGCATCAAGCAGGCGCAGGAAGGAATTGTCCGCGGCACCAAACTCGCTTTGCCCGGCGACCAGGTTGTTGTCGCTGCCATCGACGGTGCGCAGGCCGAATGGCACCTGACTGTTGGGGAGTAAATCACTGAGGCTGGCGCCGTCGGCATGCGCTTCTGCGATGAAGATTTGCTTGAGGATGAATTCCAGGTCCGACTTGTTGAAATTGGCCATTTTGATTGCCCTCGATCTCTTTGAAGAAGGGCACGGGACGATAGGAATCCTCCCGCGCCCAGCCCTGTGTTGGCTTGCGCAGTGTGTTGTTATTTTTTTTGGGCGAGCGCTGGCACGGGAAGGCAGAGCCGTTACACGGCCCCTCCGGGATGCGCGCCTGGAATTCGTGAAGACGGGTTCGCAGAGCGATCAGGCAGAGCGAACCCGAGCCCTGGGTGGGCCGTGGACACTTGAAGAAAAGGCGAACGTCTGGAACATCCCCTTCACTCTGCGGAATAGCGAAATCATCGACATGTGCGCTCCATCGGGAAAATCATCACGCCTGGCGTTGCCAAAAAGTTGACAAGCTTGAGGCGCGCGTCTCCCTCAATGATTGAGACTAAAGTTGCAGAGCGAAAAATTGTCAATTTTACGGCACGCAAAATAGACAATTGGTAATAGATCTCACAACTAGCTGTTTTTAAAAGACTTATAGATAGTTCATTGCGATATTAGAGCGAAATGTTATTTCAGATTGTTTCGACCCCACCTACGCTGCTGGCTATGGAAGCAACGCAGTGATTGGCAGGTGATGCGCCCCTAGAGCGACCAACCTGCTCATCAACAAGCTGCCTGCGGAACTGCTTTTGTTAGTTGTTGCGCCGCAAGGGCACACGGCTTTTCGAGGAGGGGTCACCCAAATGCACAAACAATCGAGTACCCGATCCGAGCTGGCCGACGCGCTTTTTCGACTCCGCCAAAGTTTTTACTCGCTCGCCGGGTTCAGCGGCGTGATAAACGTCATGATGTTGACGCCAGCCATTTATATGCTGCAGGTCTATGATCGGGCCCTGGTCAGTCGCAACGTCACAACATTGACGATGCTGACCATTCTGGTGATAGGCCTGTTCCTGCTGATGGCCACACTGGAAATGTTCCGCACCCGCGTGCTGATCAGGGTCGGCAACTGCCTCGACATGGACCTCAATCGACGCATCTTCACCGCAGCCTTCGAGCGCAACCTGAGCCGCGCCGGGGGTAATCCGGCCCAGGCCCTGCAGGATCTTGCACAGGTGCGCCAGTTCCTCACCGGCAATGGCCTGTTCGCGTTCTTTGATGCGCCATGGACGCCGATCTACCTGCTGGTCGCCTATCTGATCCACCCGCTGCTGGGACTGGTCACGCTGATCGGTTCGCTGATTCTGGTGGGCCTGGCTTATCTCACCGAGAAGGCCACACAAAAGCCGCTGGCCGAAGCCAATCAGGCCGCCCTCTCCTCCGCCACCTACGCCAACAACAACTTGCGTAACGCCGAGGTCATCGAGGCCATGGGCATGCTGCCCTCGATCGGCAAGCGCTGGTACCAAAGCCATTTGCGCATCCTGGAAATGCAGACCCTGGCCTCCGACCGTGCCGCCCTGATCAGCAGCACCGGGCGCTTCGTGCGTATCACGTTGCAGTCGCTGATCCTCGGTGCCGGCGCGCTGCTGGCGATCGAAGGCAAGATCACCCCCGGGATGATGATTGCTTGCTCGATCCTCACCGGCCGCGCGCTGGGCCCGGTGGAACAAGTCATTGCGTCGTGGAAGCAACTGCTGGGTTGCCGTTCGGCGTGGGGCCGGTTGAACGAGATGCTCAACGACTATCCGCGCCGGCCGCCGAGCATGTCGCTGCAGCGGCCGCTGGGCATGTTGGCGGTGGAAAATGTGTATGCCGGGTCCCCCGGCACCGGCAACACGATTCTGCGTGGGGTGAGCCTCAACCTTTCGCCGGGGGAAAGCCTTGGCATTATCGGTCCATCCGCCTCGGGCAAATCCACCCTCGCCCGCCTGTTGGTTGGCGTCTGGCCGGCACAGGCCGGCAAGGTGCGCCTGGACGGCGCAGACATATTCACCTGGGACAAGGGCGAACTGGGTCCTTGGCTCGGTTACCTGCCGCAGGATGTGGAGCTGTTCGAGGGCACCATCGCCGACAACATTGCGCGCTTTGGTGAAGTGGACAGCGACGCGGTCATCCGTGCCGCCAGGGCGACGGGCGTGCACGAGATGATCCTGCGTTTGGCACAGGGTTACGAGACGCGCCTGGGCACCGATGGCAGCCCGCTTTCCGGAGGCCAGAAGCAACGCATCGCCTTGGCCCGCGCGCTGTATGGCGAACCCAATCTGATTGTGCTGGATGAGCCGAACGCCAACCTCGACGACGTCGGTGAAAAGGCCTTGGTCGATGCGTTGGCTCAACTCAAAAGCCGCGGCGCCACCGTGATTCTGATTTCCCACCGTCCCAATGTGCTCTGTGCCGTCGACAAGGTGCTGATGCTGCGCGACGGCGGCGTGCAGATGCTCGGCACTCGCGACGAAGTATTCGCAGCGCTGCGCAAGGCCAGTGTGATGCCTGCAGGCGCATCAACTCCGCTGGCCTCCGTCAAAGCACGGGAGTAACCGATCATGCAAATGAGCCAACACACCGACATGATGCTCACCGATTCCAGGAACGTGGTGGATCTGGACGTCGGTAAGCCCGTGCGCTGGGGCATGTTGCTGATGCTCGCCGGCTTAGGCGGCTTCCTCTTGTGGTCCTGGCTGGCGCCACTGGACGCCGGCGTGGTAGCGACAGGCACGGTGAAAGTCACCAGCAATCGCAAAGCCGTGCAGCATCTGAGCGGCGGCACCGTCGAAGCCATTCTTGTTCGCGAAGGCGATGCCGTGAAAAAAGGCCAGGAGGTGGTCCGCCTCGACTCGTTGCGTGCTGCGGCTGAACAGGGTGCGGTCAGCGCCCAGTACATCGTCAGCAAGACCGTGGAAAACCGCCTGGAAGCGGAACGTGACGGCCGCGCGGTGGTGAACTTCGACCCCGAATTGCTCAAGCGCTTCGGGAATGACTACCGCCTGGTGGCCGCCATGGATCTGCAACAACGCCTGCTGGACACCCGGCGTGCCGGTCTCGCGGGCGAAATCAGCATCCTGCAGGAAAACCTCGCGGCGTCGGCGGTTCAGCTCAACGGACTGCAGCAGGTCTATGGCGCGCGCGCCTCGCAGATCAACTTCCTCAACCAGGAACTGAAAGGCACCCGCGTGCTGGCGGCCGAAGGCTACGTGCCGCGCAACCGTCTGCTTGAGCTGGAACGCAGCAATGCCGACCTCTCCGCCGGCCAGGCCGAGAACCTCAACAACATCGCTCGCGTGCGTAGCCAGACCACCGAAATCAAGCTGCGCATCCTGCAGCGCCAGCACGATTACCTGAAGGAAGTCGAATCGCAGCTCACCGACACCGCCAAGGAAAACACCACCCTGGCCGACCGCCTGCGTGCGCTGGACTATGAAGTGACCCACACGGTGATTCGGTCGCCGATCGATGGCATGGTCCAGTCCCTGAGCATTGCGACCATCGGCGGGATCATTCAGCCCGGCTTCAAGATCATGGAAATCGTCCCGGACAACGAACCGCTGCAGGTCGACGCAATGATTCCCGTGCAGGCCATCGACAAGATGGTTCCCGGCCTGGCCGTGGACATCGCCTTCCCGGCCTTCAACCATGCCCGGACGCCCAACATTCCTGGCCGCGTGAAGACCGTCTCCGCCGACCGCTTGCTCGACGAGGAAAGCAAGCAACCGTTCTATCTGGCTCAGGTAGAAGTCACGCCCGATGGCATGAGCCTGCTTGGCAGCAATCACATTCGTCCCGGCATGCCCGCCAGCGTCACCATCAAAACGGGCGAGCGCAACCTGCTCAGCTATCTTCTCAAACCCATGCTTGAGCGTGTTGACAGCGCCTTCAAGGAGCAATGAAATGGATCGTCATTGCCTGTTCTTCAGCCTGCTGGCGCTGACCCTCCCGGCCAGCGCCATGGACCTCAAACAAGCCTGGGATCTGTTGCAGTACCAAGGCCCCGTCTATCGCGCCGCCGTGCATGAAAAGGAGGCCGGTGCGCAAAACCGCGATATCGGCATGGCCGGCCTGCTACCGCAAATCAATGCCTCGGCCTACGACAACAAGGTCAATGGCACCCAACGCCAGAGCGGCGTCGACAGAGATCTTGACTACACCTCCAAGGGCGCTAACGTGCGCCTGCGCCAGCCGCTGTTCAACAAACAGAAGATGGCCGAATACCGCCAGGGCCAGCAGCGTGCCGACTACAGCGTCGCGGTGTTCGATGCCAAGAGTCAGGACGCTGCGGTGCGCCTGGCTGAAAGCTATTTCGACGTGCTCCTGGCCAGCGAAACCATCGTCCTCGCCAAGTCCAAACTGAACGCCTTCGACGAGCAGCTCGCTTCGGCGAAGCGGCGCATGGAGTTGGGGGATGGCACCATCACCGACATCGACGAGTCGGCCGCTCGCCGCGACCTCGCCGCGGTGGAGCTGATCGAAGCGCAGGACAGCCTGGTCAACGCGCGTCGCAAGCTTGAAGAATTTATCGGTGAAACCCCCGAATCGCTGACCACCTTGCGTCCGAGCTTCGATACACCCCCGCTGCTGCCGGGCAACCTGCAGGACTGGTTGGTCAAAGCCCAGACCGACAGCCCGCTGATCCATGCGCGCCGACATAGCAGCGACCTCGCCGAAGAAGAAGTGAAGCGTGCCAAGGCCGGCCACTGGCCAACACTGGATTTCGTCGCCGGCTACACCGCGGGTCAGAGCCAATCCATCTCCGAGCTCAATCAACGTAACCGCTACGGCTCAATCGGGCTGGAAGTCAACTTCCCGTTGTACAGCGGTGGCGGCACCACCGCGTTGACACGCCAGGCGAGTGCCAACAGCTACAAGGCCCTGGACGAACTCGACGCCACGCGCCAGGAAGTCATCACCGGCACCACCCGTGAGTACCGTGGCGTAGAGAGTGGCGCCACGCGTATTCATGCGCTGGAGAAGGCCGTGGCGTCTAGCGAACGCTCACTGACTTCAACCCGCAAGGGCTTCAGGGAAGGAGGCACCAGCACCAACCTGGACGTCCTCAATGCCGAAGAGCTGCTCTTCGTTGCGCGCCACGATCTGTTCGAGGCCAAGCTGCGCTACTTGATGTCACGCCTGCGCCTGGCCTCCTCGGTGGGCAGTCTGGGCGACGACGATATCGACCACATCAACGACTACCTCGGCCCGGAACTGTTGGTCACCAACTGAGGCTCACCTGCACGGCACTTTGGAAAAAACGATTTTCCGAACACCGGATTGATGTACTGGAAAATGGGCCCATTAGGGCTGGATATGAGTGTTTTCAGGAGGGGCGCGGCAAAAGCCAAAGAAAGACTTTTCTTTGGACGAAAAAAATGGACCTCTTTTCAGAGATCCATTTTTTAATGCTTGGAGCGGGAAACGAGACTCGAACTCGCGACCCCGACCTTGGCAAGGTCGTGCTCTACCAACTGAGCTATTCCCGCGTCTTGGTGAGGCGCATTCTATAGAATCCAGAAGCCCCGTCAACCCCTTGATTCAAAAAAGTTTTATTTCTTTTCCACATCGGTCTTCAGATGCGGCCAGGCAGCCCGTAGATACTGGACCATCGACCACAACGTCAGGCCGGCGGACACCATCAGCAAGGCGTAACCCACCAGGACCCAGAAGGTGAAGTCCGACGGGTTGGCCAACAGGATCACCAGTGCGAGCATTTGCGCGGCGGTTTTCCACTTGCCCAGGTTCGACACGGCGACGTGAGCTCGGGCGCCGAGTTCGGCCATCCACTCGCGCAGTGCCGAGACGACAATCTCGCGACCGATGATGACCGCGGCCGGCAGCGTCAGCCACAGGTTGCCGTGTTCTTGCACCAGCAACACCAGCGCAACGGCGACCATCAGCTTGTCAGCCACCGGGTCGAGAAAAGCCCCGAACGGCGTGCTTTGTTCCAGACGGCGGGCCAGGTACCCATCCAGCCAGTCTGTGGCGGCAGCAAATGCGAAGACCGAGGCGGACGCCAGGTAGCTCCATTGGTACGGCAGGTAGAACAGTAAAATGAAGATCGGAATGAGCAGGACACGTAGAACGGTAATCAGATTAGGGATATTCATCGGCACAACTGGCTACGAGGTGAGGGGGCATTCTACTCGCTGTGCAGATTTGCATAAATCAACTCTGCGAGCTTTTTACTGATCCCGGGGGCTTTGGCGATCTCTTCGATGCTGGCACGAGACAGCTCCTGCAATCCACCAAAATGTTTCAACAAATCGCGTCGACGCGTCGGTCCGACGCCCGCCACGCCCTCCAGTGTAGACGTGCGGCGTGTTTTGCCACGTCGCGCGCGGTGCCCGGTAATCGCGAAACGGTGGGCTTCGTCGCGTATCTGCTGGATCAAATGCAGCGCGGGAGAATCGCCGCGCAAGGTGAATTCGTGGGCAGCATCGTTCAGGTACAAGGTTTCGAAACCGGCCTTGCGCGTCGCACCTTTGGCCACGCCCAGCAAGATCAGGTCGGGCACTGCCAGTTCATTGAGCACGTCGCGGGCCATGGACAACTGACCTTTACCACCGTCCACCAGCAAAATATCCGGTAGCTTGCCCTCCCCGTCCTTCAGTTTACTGAAGCGTCGGGTCAGGGCCTGGTGCATCGCGGCGTAGTCATCGCCCGGGGTAACGCCTTCAATGTTGTAGCGACGGTAGTCGGACTTGATCGGGCCTTCGGGGCCGAACACCACGCAGGACGCCACGGTCGCTTCGCCGCTGGAGTGACTGATGTCGTAGCACTCCAGGCGTTGTGGCGGCTCGTCCAGGTTCAGCACTTCGGCCAAGGCATCGAAACGTGCTGCAACATGTTGACGGTTGGCCAGGCGCGCACCGAGCGCCTGCTCGGCATTGGTGACGGCCAATTGCTGCCAGCGCGCCCGTGTGCCGCGCACCCGATGACTGATGGTCAGTTCGCGACCGCGCAGCTCATCGATGGCCGCAATAAGGGTCGGGAAGTCTTCGTGAACCACGTTGACGATCAACTCGCTCGGCAAGTCGCGTTCGGGACTGCTGATGAAGTACTGGCCAAGAAACGCCGCCATGACTTCGGAAACGTCTTCTTCAATACCCACCTGCGGGAAGAAATTCTTGCTCCCCAGCACCCGGCCGCCGCGCACGCTGATCAAGTGCACGCAGGCGCCGCCCGGATTGACGAACGCCGCGATCACGTCGACATCGCCCGTCCCGCCTTCCATGCTCTGCTGATCCTGGACCCGGCGCAGCAACGAGATCTGGTCGCGCAACTCGGCCGCACGCTCGAACTCGAGGTTGATCGCCGCCTCTTCCATGCCAGCGGACAACTCGTCCGTCAGCGCATTGCTGCGCCCCTCAAGAAACATCACCGAGTGCCGCACGTCTTCGGCATACACCTCGGGCTCCACCAGCCCGACACACGGCGCCTTGCAGCGTTTGATCTGGTATTGCAGACACGGCCGCGTGCGGTTCTTGTAATAACTGTCTTCGCACTGACGCACGAAAAAGGTCTTTTGCAGCAGGCTCAGGCTTTCGCGAATCGCACCGGCGCTTGGATAGGGCCCGAAATATTTGCCCTTGGCCTTTTTCGCACCGCGATGAATGCTCAGGCGTGGAAACGGGCCATCCGAGAGAAAGACATACGGATAGGATTTATCGTCGCGCAGCAGGATGTTGTAGGGCGGACGCCATTCCTTGATCAGCGTCTGCTCAAGCAACAAGGCTTCGGTTTCATTGGCCGTGATCGTCGTCTCGACCTGAGCGATACGCGCGACCAGCGCCGCTGTCTTGGGCGCCAGACCGGATTTGCGGAAGTAACTCGACAGGCGATTCTTGAGGTTCTTGGCCTTGCCGACGTAGAGCAGGCGTGCCTCGCTGTCGAACATGCGATACACACCGGGACGCCCGCTGACCGTCGACAGAAAGGCGCTTGGATCGAAGGTGTCAGTCATTTTCAGAGGCTGGCATCGACCATGCCGTGACGAACCGCCAACAGCGTCAGCTCGACATCACTGCTGATCGAAAGCTTTTCGAAAATGCGGTAACGGTAAGTGTTCACGTTTTTTGGCGACAGGCAAAGCTTGTCGGAAATGATCTGGACTTTCTGGCAGCCGACAATCATCAGCGCGATCTGGATCTCCCGCTCCGACAGTGCATCGAACGGCGAATCGTTGGTCGGCTGGAAGGATTTGATCGCCAGTTGCTGTGCAATTTGCGGGCTGATGTAGCGTTGCCCGGCAAATACCAGGCGAATGGCCTGGACCATTTCCGGAAGTCCAGCCCCCTTGGTCAGATAACCGGCGGCCCCCGCCTGCAACAGGCGTGTCGGAAACGGATCTTCTTCGCACACGGTGACCGCGACGACTTTAATGTCCGGATGGCTACGCAACAATTTGCGCGTGGCTTCAAGACCGCCGATGCCGGGCATCTTGACGTCCATCAGGACCACATCGGGTTTCAATTCACGCGCCTTGAGCAGGGACTCTTCACCTGACTCGGCCTGGCCGACTACTTGCAGGCCATCGATGTCAGCCAGCATTCGTGTAATGCCTGTACGAACGAGATCATGGTCATCGACCACTAGCACCCTAATCAAGCAGACACCTCGCGATATGGTCATATTCAGTTGCCCGACACCTTAGCAAAAAGCGACTGGCAGACCTAGCGGCAAGCGTCATATAAAAAGTTTCAAAGTTCTTGAAAGGCTTGGCGTATGCGTGTTTCAGGGATGCCGGTCGCCGACATCGCGCTGCATTCTCAGGAAACACTCGTCCATGCCGACCACCTTCAATCCCTTTCGCTCATACAACGCTCGCGCCGGGTTGTTTTCAAATACCGTCAAGCGCAATGCCGGACGCCTTTCCCGCCCCGTCATGGCCAATACCTGATCGATAGCCCAGGAACCTGCGCCCTGGCCTCGAAACGCTTCGAGGACGTGCAGTTCGCGGATGTACAGGGCTTTGGCGTCACGACTCAGACTGAAAAAGCCCAGCACGGTACTGCCACTCACAATCAGCCAGTTCTCGCGCCCGGCCCAGCCGACATCGAACCCTTCGTCCTGCCACAGCAGATCGTGCTGTAGGTAATAGCGGAGCATGTTGTTGCGGGTCAGCTCACGCGCGAAATCGAGGTCCCGAGATGTCGCCGGGCGTAAATCAAAGACCATCACCCCTGCGAAACCTCCACAATGTGCCCTTTCCAGCCGTCAGTGTTACGTCGAGCGACGACCATCAGATTGCCCGTACCCGGTGCGGCGGCAATCAATGAACCGTCCGACGCCCAGATCGCGCTGCGCCCCGCCGACTCCCAGCCACCCGTTGCGCCGCCATGATTGGCCATCAAGACCGCCATTGAGTGCGTATGGGCATAGCCTTGCAACAACGCCGTATCCGCAGCGTAGCCGTTTTCCGTGATCAGTACGCCTGCGGCATAAAGGTCAGCGCCTTGCTGCGCCGCCGCAGCTGCATGACTGGCGTGAGAAAAATCCGCACACACCGCCAAAGCAACCGTGTCGGCGCCGATCGTCAGCGTCGAACCGCCAGTGCCTGGTGCAAACGCGACCTCCTCGCCTGGGTGCAAATGTTGTTTGCTGTAGATCCCCAGCGAACCGTCGGCGCCCAACACCAGTGCGCCAATCAATACCGGTGAATCGTCCGACAGACGAATCGGCATCCCGACGACAGCCGTCACGCCGACTTCCCGCGCAACATCGCGCAGCGGTTGCAGCACGGAGGCGTCCGGCGCAATGGTCAACTGGGCCGCGAGCCCGCGCTCGTAGCCGGTCAATGACAGCTCCGGGAACACCAGCAAGTGCACGCCGTGCTCAGCGGCCACCTGGATGAAGCGTTGATGCCAGGCGATGTTGGCGGCCAGGTCACCGGCAATGGAGGTCGATTGAGCGGCGGCGAGGGTCAGTGGCGTCATGATTCGTCCTTGTGACGGTGTACGTAGGCGAAAAACCAAGTGTGTCACACCCGGCGACGCACTCAAGCGATAGAAAACACCGGCGATGATCGATAGCATTTTCTGATTGAATCCGTGTACCCGCCTCTAGTAAGCTCGGCGCATCCATCGGAGACAGACCATGTTCAACGCCCTCTCACAGCTTCGTACCGCCAGCGCCCTGCGCTCGGTTGCGGCTGCCCGGGTGAATGACGTTTGTGCTCCGGTCAGCTTTTATTTTGGGTATTGGTTTAGCCACTGGCGCGCCTGATACCCACACGGCGCCCACATAAAACGGGTCGCCACCAGAGAATTCTCAACCCCCGGTCGGCCTCCCGACCGGGGGTTTTGTTTTTTCAGCCCCAAACATTTTTCAGCAACAACCAGACAATTTGAGGATTCACCCCATGAACTACGCCACTTATTACCGTCACGACAGTTTTACCGCCTGGCGATTTACCAGCCTCCGCTCGGGACAGCCTGCCGCCTCCGATCGGTCACCCACAGGTGGCAAGCACACACACGCAGCCAATCCGGCCAATTGTCGAACACCCCAGTAGGGCCGAGCGCGCGGGAACGAACCCGCCGCCAGCCCAGGAAGCCCGAATATGAACTCGTCCGTCTCTGCTCTGCCGCTGTCCACCCTGAGCCCTGCCAATGAAGCGCTGACCCTGCGCCTGCCCAGCTCATTGCAACTCAAGCAGCAACTGCCACTGAGCAACGCCCTCAACCAGCAAGTCGCCGCCCACCGCCAAGCGGTTCGCGCGATCCTCAACGGTGAAGACGCCCGTTTGCTGGTCATCGTCGGCCCGTGCTCGATTCACGATCCGCAATCGGCCCTTGAATACGCCGGCAACCTTGCCCGCCTGGCCGCCGAAGTCAGCGACGAGATGTTGCTGGTCATGCGTGCCTACGTCGAAAAACCCCGTACCACGGTTGGCTGGAAAGGCCTGGCCTACGATCCGCACCTCGATGGCAGCGACGACATGGCCGGCGGCCTGACCTTGTCCCGTGAGCTGATGCGCGAAATGCTCCGACTCGGGCTACCGATTGCCACCGAACTGCTGCAACCGATGGCCGCCGGCTACTTCGACGATCTGCTGAGCTGGGTAGCCATTGGCGCCCGCACCACCGAATCGCAAATCCACCGGGAAATGGCCAGCGGCCTGAGCATGCCGGTCGGTTTCAAGAACGGCACCGATGGCGGCGTTGGCGTCGCCAGTGACGCCATGCGCTCGGCCGCCCATCCCCATCGTCACTTCGGTGTCGATAGCCAGGGCCATCCCGCGATCATTCAAACGCCGGGCAATGCCGACACTCACCTGGTACTGCGCGGCGGCCATCGCGGGCCGAACTACGACCGCGACAGCGTCGCCCAGGTGCACAGCGACCTGACCAAACTGAAGATCCCGGCCCGAATCATGGTCGACTGCAGCCACGCCAACAGCGGCAAAGACCCATTGCGTCAACCGGCGGTATTCAACGATGTGCTTGAACAGCGCCTGCAAGGTGATCGATCGTTGATCGGCATGATGATCGAGAGTCATCTGTTCGAAGGTTGCCAACCGCTGAGCCCATCGCTGCGTTACGGCGTGTCAGTCACCGATGGCTGCCTTGGCTGGACCGGAACGGAAGACTTGTTGCGCCAGGCCGCGGAACGGCTGCGCGCACAACATAGCGTTCAACAGCCGGCATGACCAACACCCACCCGGACTCAATCGAGGACGGGTGGGTGATGACCACTGGTTAAGACTGCACCTGCACCCACGTCACGTCGGATTTCTGACTGACATCGTCCAGCCGCTCCACCGAGTAGGCCACCCGGACGGTCAAGTCTCGATGCTCGCGCCAAAACCTGTAGGGGACGATAAACACCAGCGGCTGCCCGGCCATTTCCCAGGTGATGTCGCGATCATCGCGGTGACTGAAATAGTCGCCGTCGCATTTCAGGTAGACCAGTTCCCCTTCTTCCGCCTGGGCGTCATTGATGACAACGGTTACACCATCCATTGCGTCTTGCAGATCCAGCCTGCCTTCTTCGGCCTCAAGCACTTCGGGCGCTAACAACGGACCGCGCTGCAAAGGTCCGATCAACACTCGCGCGGGCTCTGAGTAACGGGGGGATTGTCCGTCCTGTACGACGCAATAGCTGACGGTGACAGTGGCCCCAAGGTTCGGCGCAATGCAGTCCGGGCTTATCCAGAACGACAGGTCCCCGCCTATCGCAAAGGACTCGACGATTAACGCGTCATCGAGGCTCGCCTCGGGTGTAACACCCGCCCAGGACAACAAAACTTTGTCGCCAATCGCCATACGGGCGTAGGGCTTGAGGGTGACAAGCGCGCCTTCCACTACCCTCTCGGGATCGAGCGTACCGCCTACGGCATCGTTAACGATTGCAGGCAGCAAGTCGGGCCTGGCATCGCCTACGTCCAGTTGCAAACGTCGGGACTGCACAGGTTCAGGCAGCCGCGCACTCTGAAGCGTGTAATAAAGCTCCAGCGAACCACCGTCGAGGGCGGCGATGTGCACGGCGGGCACCGTGAAGACGATCTCCTGGGCCACCTGCCCCTCACTGACAAAACGCGCAATTTCATGCGGGTAAGCAATGCCTTCGACGTCCAGCCCTGCCCAGGACAGGCGCAATTTGTCTCCGCAGGCCATTCCCGGATAAGGCTTGACCTTGATGACGGCTTTTCTTTCAGAGGGATCCAGCATCCCGTTTTGCGCCTGATCCAGCACGGGCATTGATTGGCTTACAACGGTTTGAGTCTCTGCTTCATGGGTAGTCATTCACACGCTCCAGTCCTTGGAATAAACGCCACCTCGAAAGGCTGCATCGAATGAAGACTATTGAACCCCATGGGCATGATCCGCGATGTCAGGTGAGTGCTTCGGGGTGCACGGACAAATGCCATTCGCCAAGTAGGTCATTGCTCGAAAGCGACCGGAACTCGATGAAAAGATGTCGGGACATTCCGACCAAGACCTCATCCAGTTCCGACTTTTCGTACGTTTTCTATTCCGTTTTCATCAGGTTACAGCGGCTTCTTCAGACATCGCCGCACCGCCGGAGTGTTTTAGAGTGAGCCCCAGGCACACACTTCGAACTCCTGAGAAAAGGTATAAACATGCAACGGAATGCAAGCACTCACTCGCCTATCCTGCTGGTTCACGGGCTCTTCGGTTTCGATCGCATCGGCCACATCGAGCTGTTCCAGGACGTCAAACAAGCCCTGAGATGTGCCGGTGCCAGGGTGTTCGTTCCCCACCTGTCGGCTACCCATAGCAACGAAGTTCGCGGTGACCAACTGCTGGCGCAGATCGAACGGGTCCTGGAAGGAACCGGTGCGAAAAAAGTCAACCTGATCGGTCACAGTCAAGGCGCACTCGCTGCGCGTTATGCAGCAGCGGTTGCGCCAGACATCGTCGCTTCGGTGACGTCGGTCAGCGGGCCGAACCACGGCTCGGAACTGGCCGACTTCCTGCGCAAGGCCCTGATACCCGGACGCCTGCCGGAACATGTCGCCGAGACGGTCGCCACCTTGTTCGCCGACTTTCTGTCGTTGCTCAGCGGCAATCGAGACCTGCCGCAAAACGCCATCGCGGCGCTGAACGCCCTGACCACCGAAGGCGTAGGCGCGTTCAATGACAAATACCCCCAGGCGCTGCCAAAAAGCTGGGGTGGCAAGGGGCGTGAGCTGGTCAACGGTGTACGCTACTACTCTTGGAGCGGCACCTTGCAGGGGAACAGCCTCGATGCAGGACTCCATGTACTCGATCCGCTGCACGCTGTGTCCCGAGCCTTTTCCCGGTATTTCACCACCGAAGCCGAGCAGAATGACGGCATGGTCGGCCGCTACAGCTCCCACCTGGGTAAAGTGATTCGCTCCGACTATCCGATGGATCATCTGGACAGCCTCGGCCAGACAACCGGCCGGGAGCGAAAGGGTGTCGACCCGATTGAGCTGTATGTGCAACACGCCGAACGCTTGAAAAAGGCCGGTTTATAAGCAACGCCATCCTGACCATGCAATGTGGACGGAACTTTGAGGAGAAATAGGCCACTGAATCCGGTAGGCTCAGCACTTTAACGAACATTGAAAGGAGTATTTTTCCATGGCTAAAGCCACTGCCCGTCACATCCTGGTTGCCAGCGAAGCCAAGTGCAACGAATTGAAGGCCCAAATCGAAGGCGGCGCCGATTTCGCCGAAGTCGCCAAAGCCAACTCTACGTGCCCTTCGAGCCGCCAGGGCGGTGATCTGGGTTCGTTCGGTCCGGGTCAGATGGTCAAGGAGTTCGACACCGTGGTCTTCAGCGCACCGCTCAACGTGGTGCAAGGCCCGGTCAAGACCCAGTTCGGTTACCACCTGCTGGAAGTGACCAGCCGTCAGGACTGATCAACGCCTGCACTGTGCATAACGGCCCGCCTTTTGGTGGGCCGTTGTGTTTCTGTTACGTATACGGCTGGCGAGGGACGCGCCGCTAGCGTACAAATTGTGGTTAACGACCACCCGGCTCTAAGGCTGACAATGCGACTGGCTTTCCCTACTTTATTGTTCACTGCCGTGGCGCTGTTATTGGGCGCCGCCGGTGTGAATGCTGCTGCACCGCAACAAGCGATGACCGTGTACGGCGAACCGGCGAAATACCCTGCCGGCTTCAGTCACTTTGCCTACGCCAATCCACAAGCGCCCAAGGGCGGCACGATGCGGCGCTCGGCGATCGAGATCGGTCATTTCGACCATATGCTGCCGTACATCGACAAAGGCATCGGCGTTACGCAGATCGACGGCCTGCTCTATTCGCCCCTGGCCCAGCGTTCGCTGGACGAGCCTTACACCGTGTATGGCCTGGTGGCGCAGCAGATGGAGCGCTCCGACGACGGTCTGTCCCTGCGTTTCTACCTCAACCCCAAGGCCCGTTTTGCCGACGGCAAGCCGATCACCGCCGAAGACGTGCGCTACACCTTCGACTTGCTGATGACCCAGGGCAGCCTGCGTTATCGAACCCAGTTCGCCGACGTCAAAGGCGTCGAAGTGGAGTCGCCACTGACCATTCGTTTCGACTTCAAGAACAACGAAAACCGCACCCTGCCGCTGGACATCGCGACCTTGCCGGTGTTTCCCGAGCATTGGTGGAAAACCCGCGACTTCGCCGGTGGCGGCGGTTACGAACCGCCGCTGGGTAGCGGCCCGTACAAAGTGGGCAAGGTCGACTCCGGGCGCAGCATCACCTTCGAACGCAATGCCGACTGGTGGGGCAAGGATTTGCCGGTGAGCCGCGGCCTCTACAATTTCGATCATTTCAGCATTGAGTACTTCGGCGACACCGACGTGGCGCGCCAGGTGCTGCGCGGCGGTGCCTACGACTACAACCGCGAATTTTCCGCCACCGGTTACTCCATCGGCTACGACAGCCCGGCGCTGAGCGACGGTCGCCTGCAAAAGTCTCACCTGGCAAGAGAGGCACCCCAACCGGCCCAGGGCTTTGTCTTCAATTTGCAAAACCCGATGTTCCAGGACCGCCGGGTGCGCCAGGCGCTGGTGATGCTCTGGGATTTCGAGTGGAGCAACCGGCAGATGATGCGCGACATGTACATCCGCCAGCAGAGCTTCTTTTCCAACACCGACCTCGCCGCCCGACAATTGCCGGACGCCGCCGAGCTGGCGATTCTCGAACCCTTGCGCGGGCAAATTCCCGATGAAGTCTTTACCAAGGTCTTTGAAGCCCCGAAAACCGATGGCAGCGGCCTGATTCGCGACAAACAGTTGCAGGCCCTTGACCTGCTCGAACAGGCCGGCTGGAAACCCGACGGTGATCAACTGGTCAACGCCGAAGGCAAACCGCTGAGCTTCACTTTCCTGGTCAGCCAGAACGGCATGGACCGTTTGCTGCTGCCTTATAAGCGCACCCTCAAGCAGATCGGCATCGACCTGAACATCCGTCGCATCGATTCGTCGCAGTACGTCAATCGCCTGATGAGCCGCGACTACGACATGATCGTCACCGGCTACCCGGTCACCACCTCGCCCGGGAGTGAGCTACTCAATTACTTCGGCTCGGTCTCGGCCACCGATCCCGGTGCCAACAATTACATGGTGCTGAAAAACCCGGCCGTGGATACCTTGATCGCCGGGCTGATCCGCGCGACCACCCAAGCCGACATGCTGCGCTATGCCCACGCGCTGGACCGGGTGCTGCAATGGAACTACTACTGGATTCCCAACTATTACCCGCCGGGTACCTCTACCGTGTGGTGGAATCGTTTCGGCATACCGAACGTGCAAGCGAGCAATGACGAAGCCATCGAGAGCTGGTGGGAAATGAGCACCACGCCATTGACCAACCAACAGATGACCGCCGAGAAAATCCGCCGTGGCAAACCCGGAGGGCCGCACTGATGTGGGCTTATATACTGCGGCGTTTGCTGCTGATCATTCCGACGCTGGTGATCATTCTGCTGGTCAACTTCATCATCGTTCAGGCCGCGCCGGGCGGACCGGTGGAACAGGCCATCGCGCACCTGCAAGGCATTGGCGGCGCCAGTGTCGGTGGCGGTTCCAGCGAGACCATGTCCGGCACCTCGCGGGCCAGTCGCGGCCTCGATCCGCAACTGATCAAGGAGATCGAAAAACAGTACGGCTTCGACAAACCGGCACCGGAACGCCTGTGGCTGATGCTCAAGAGTTACGCGCGCCTGGACTTCGGCAAGAGCTTCTTCCGTGGCGCCACCGTCACTGACCTGATCCTTGAAAAAATGCCGGTGACCATTTCCCTCGGGCTCTGGGCGACGCTGATCACTTATCTGGTGTCGATTCCCTTGGGCATCCGCAAAGCCGTACACCACGGCAGCCACTTCGATATCTGGAGCAGCACCGCAATCATCATCGGCTACGCCATGCCGGCGTTCCTGTTCGCGATGTTCCTGATCGTGGTCTTCGCCGGCGGCACTTCGCTGAACTGGTTCCCGGTGCGCGGGCTGGTCTCGGACAACTTCGATTCGCTGTCGACCGTGGGCAAAATCGCCGATTACTTCTGGCACCTGGTTCTGCCGGTGACGGCGCTGGTGATCGGAGGTTTCGCCACGTTGACCATCCTGACGAAAAACTCGTTCCTCAATGAAATCACCCGTCAGTACGTGGTCACCGCCCGTGCCAAAGGCTTGAGCGAGCGCCGAGTGTTGTACGGCCATGTGTTTCGCAACGCCATGCTGCTGGTGGTGTCGGGCATTCCCCAGGCGTTCATCAGCGTGTTTTTCGCCGGTTCGTTGCTGATCGAAGTGATTTTCTCCCTCGACGGCCTGGGTCGCATGAGTTACGAAGCGGCGGTGTCGCGGGACTATCCGGTGGTGTTCGGCTCGCTGTTCATCTTCACGCTGTTCGGCCTCTTGATCAAACTGGTCGGCGACCTGTGCTACACCCTGGTCGACCCGCGTATCGACTTCGCCGCGAGGAACGCCTGATGTTCAAGCTCTCGCCGTTAGGCCGTCGGCGTTTCGAACGCTTCAAGAAAAACCGTCGTGGCTGGTGGTCGCTGTGGTTGTTTGTCGGCCTGTTCGTGCTGTCCCTCGGCGGCGAACTGATCGCCAACGACAAGCCGCTGATTGTCAGCTACCAGGGCTCGTTGTACTTCCCGGCCTTCAAGCGCCACACCGAACAGGAGTTCGGCGGGCAGCTGCCGTTCCAGGCGGACTACCGCAGTGACTATGTGCAGAAGCTGATCAAAAAGGACGGCGGCTGGTTGCTGTTCCCGCCGATTCCTTTTAGCGACGACACACCCAACTACGACCTGAACAAACCGGCGCCGAGCCCACCCTCGAAGGTGAATTGGCTGGGCACCGACGACCAGGCTCGCGACGTGTTGGCCCGGGTGATCTTCGGCGCACGGGTGTCGATCCTGTTTGCCTTGATGCTGACCTTCGTCAGCGCGTTGATCGGTATTGCTGCCGGCGCGCTGCAAGGCTATTACGGCGGCTGGGTTGATCTGATCGGCCAGCGCTTGCTGGAAGTCTGGTCGGGGCTGCCGGTGTTGTACCTGCTGATCATCCTGTCGGGGTTTGTCGAGCCGAATTTCTGGTGGTTGCTGGGGATCATGGCGCTGTTTTCATGGCTGGCCTTGGTGGACGTGGTGCGTGCCGAGTTCCTGCGCGGGCGCAATCTGGAATACGTCAAAGCGGCGCGGGCACTGGGCCTGACCGACCGCAAAGTCATCGTGCGGCACATCCTGCCCAACGCGATGAACGCGACCCTGAGTTATCTGCCGTTCATTCTGACCGGCGCCATTTCCACGCTGACTGCACTGGACTTCCTCGGTTTCGGCATGCCGGCCGGCAGTGCCTCGCTGGGCGAGTTGATCGGTCAGGGCAAGCAAAACCTGCAAGCGCCGTGGCTGGGGCTGACGGCGTTTTTCACCCTGGCGCTGATTCTTTCTTTACTGGTGTTTATCGGCGAGGCGTTGCGTGATGCCTTTGACCCACGATCATGACGCGGACTGTTGATATGACTAACCTGATCGAAATCCGTGACCTCAGCGTCGCCTTCAACGGCCAGGCCGTGGTGCGCAAGCTGTGCCTGGACATCCGCCCGGGCGAATGCCTGGCGCTGGTCGGCGAGTCGGGTTCCGGCAAATCGGTGACCGCCCACTCGATCCTGCAACTGCTGCCCGAGACCGGTACCGAAACCACCGGCAGCATTCGCTATCGCGGCAAGGAACTGGTGGGCGCCGACGCCAGGGTGCTGCGCGAGTTGCGCGGCAACCGGATCGCGATGATCTTCCAGGAGCCGATGACCTCGCTCAACCCGCTGCACAGCATTGAAAAGCAGATCGGCGAAACGCTGCTGCTGCACAAGGGCCTGGCCGGTAAAGCGGCACAGGCGCGGATCCTCGAATTGCTGCACCTGGTGGGCATTCAGAAACCCAAGGAACGCCTCAAGGCCTATCCCCATCAATTGTCCGGTGGTCAGCGCCAACGGGTGATGATCGCCATGGCCCTGGCCTGCGAGCCGGAGTTGCTGATCGCCGACGAACCGACCACGGCGCTGGACGTGACGGTGCAGCGCAAGATCCTGCTGTTGCTCAAATCCCTGCAACAGCGGCTCGGCATGTCGCTGCTGCTGATCAGTCATGACCTCAATCTGGTGCGCAGCATCGCCCAGCGGGTGTGCGTGATGAAGGCCGGGGAAATCGTCGAGCAGGCCCCTTGCGAAATACTGTTTACCGAGCCGAAACACCCTTACAGCTGCGTGCTGCTGAACGCCGAGCCGGAAGGTGAAGCCCTGCCCCGGGACGAGCGCGAAAATGTGTTGGAAGTGGACAATTTGCGGGTGCAGTTCGCCCTCGGTGGCGGGCTGTTCCAGCGCAAGACCTACCTGACGGCCGTGGACGGCATCAGCCTGAATATCCAGCGCGGCAAAACGTTGGGTATCGTCGGCGAATCCGGTTCCGGCAAGTCGACGCTGGGGCAGGCGATCCTGCGTTTGCTCGACTCCGAAGGCAGCATTCGTTTTCAGGGTGCGGCGCTGGACGGCTTGACGCAGAAGCAGTTGCGGCCGTGGCGCAAGAAGATGCAGGTGGTGTTCCAGGACCCGTTCGGCAGCCTCAGCCCGCGGATGTCCGTGGCGCAGATCATCAGCGAAGGCCTTGAGGTGCATAGCCAGTTAACCGCTGACGAATGCAAGGCTGAAGTGATTCGGGCCCTCGAAGAAGTCGGCCTCGACCCGCAAAGCCGCCATCGTTACCCTCACGAGTTCTCTGGCGGCCAGCGCCAACGCATCGCCATCGCCCGGGCGCTGGTGCTGAAACCGGCGCTGATCCTGCTCGACGAACCGACCTCGGCGCTGGATCGCACGGTGCAAAAGCAAGTGGTCGCCCTGCTCCGCCAGCTTCAGGAAAAACACGGCCTCACGTACCTGTTCATCAGTCACGACCTGGCAGTGGTGCGTGCGCTGGCTCACGACATGATCGTGATCAAGGACGGCAAAGTGGTGGAACGCGGCGCCAGCCACGACGTGTTCGATTCGCCGCAGCATCCGTACACCAAAGAGCTGTTGGCGGCGGCGCATCCAGCGTAGGCCATTATGAACCGAGGCTTGCCCGCGAAGGCGCCCGCACCAGCAACAAACAATCAGGATCAGCCTCCATGAACACCACCGAAAGCCTCAAGGACTACCAGCGCGTTCGCCTGCTGGCGATCCGTTCGTTGTTCGAGATCATTGAGCAGTCGAGTGAAGGCACGGTGATTGTCGATCGGGACGCCAATATCGTCTGGATGAACGAACGCTACGCGCGGCGCTTTGGCCTGGAATCGGCCGAGGTGGCGATCGGCAAAGCCTGCGAAAGCGTGATCCCCGGCAGTCTGTTGCGCGAGGTGGTGCGCACCGGCCGGCCGATTTTGCTCGACATGCAGGACACCCCCAAAGAACCGCTGGTGGTCATGCGCCTTCCGATTCACGACGATGCCGGCGTGGTGATCGGCGCCATCGGCTTTGCGCTGTTCGACGAATTGCGCAGCCTGTCGCCGATGCTCAAGCGCTACATGAGCATGCAGGAAGAACTGGCGTCCACCCGCTCGCTGCTGCGCTCGCGGCAGACCAAATACAACTTCGCCCACTTCATCGGCACCAGCGCCGCCAGCCTCGAAGTCAAACGCCGCGCCCGACGCAGTGCCAGCGCCGAGTCGCCGGTGTTGCTGCTCGGTGAAACCGGCACCGGCAAAGAACTGCTGGCCCAGGCGATCCACGGCGCTTCGCCGCGTGCGCACAAAGCCTTTGTCAGCATCAACAGCGCGGCGATTCCCGAGTCACTGCTGGAAGCGGAATTCTTCGGCACGGCCCCGGGCGCGTTCACCGGCGCGGACCGCAAGGGCCGGGTGGGCAAGTTGCAGATTGCCCAGGGCGGCACGTTGTTCCTCGATGAAATCGGCGACATGCCGTTGCCCTTGCAAAGCAAACTGCTGCGGGTGCTGCAGGAAAAAGAATTCGAGCCGGTGGGCTCCAATGAGGTGATTCAGAGCGACGTGCGCGTGATCGCCGCGACCTCTACTGACCTGGAAGCGGCGATCAAACGCGGCGAATTTCGCGCCGACTTGTATTACCGCCTCAACGTGCTGCCGATCCAGGTGCCGCCACTGCGCGATCGCCTCGACGATCTGCCAGCGCTCAGTGAAGCGATCCTTGAGGAACTGCGCAGCCAGCATGAACTGAACCGCGAAGCCCTGGACCTGCTGGGCCAGCATGCCTGGCCGGGGAATATTCGTGAATTGCGAAACGTGCTGGAGCGAGCGGCGTTGCTCAGTGATGACCTGATGTTGAACGCGGGGGATATTCGTGCGGCGATTGGGACATTTACGCCAGTGGAGCGTGTGGCGCCCCTGAATGTCGAGCCGGTTGCGCATGAGACATTCAGTGAGGCTCGGGAGCGGTTTGATCGGCAGTTGATTGAATCGGCCTTGGCGCAATGCGGGGGGAAGGTGATTGAAGCAGCGGCGCGGTTGGGGTTGGGGCGGTCGACGTTGTACAAGAAGATGGTAGCGTTGGGGATTGCTGAGTCTCTATAAAGAGACATATATCTCTATTGTTAGATAGACCATTCGCGAGCAAGCCCGCTCCCACATTTCTACCGAGTCGTGCAGAAGAATGCGGTCGAATGTGGGAGCGGGCTTGCTCGCGAAGAGGCCATCCCTATCCGCAGAAATCTCACAACAGAGACGAACTTCTTAAAATCAACATGAATAAATAAAAATATCCTTATCTTTCAACATGTTGCATACGTGGCACGAATCTCGCTAAAGCCCTCACCCACAAAAGATCCACCCTACAAAAATAACAATCCAGGAGACACACCATGAGTGTGATCATTGCCTTGGCAGCCCTCACGCTGCTAATGCTCGCGGCTTACCGTGGCTACAGCGTTATCCTTTTCGCCCCGATTGCCGCCCTCGGCGCCGTGCTGCTCACCGACCCTTCCGCCGTTGCCCCTGCCTTCACCGGGGTGTTCATGGAGAAAATGGTCGGCTTCATCAAACTGTATTTCCCGGTGTTCCTGCTCGGTGCGGTGTTCGGCAAGCTGATTGAGCTGTCCGGCTTCTCGCGCTCGATTGTCGCGGCGGCGATTCGCCTGCTTGGCACCCGTCAGGCGATGCTGGTGATCGTGCTGGTCTGCGCCCTGCTCACCTATGGCGGCGTGTCGCTGTTTGTGGTGGTGTTCGCGGTCTACCCGTTTGCCGCGGAAATGTTCCGCCAGAGCAACATCCCCAAACGCCTGATCCCGGCGACCATTGCCCTCGGCGCGTTCTCGTTCACCATGGACGCCCTGCCCGGCACCCCGCAAATCCAGAACATCATCCCCAGCACCTTCTTCAACACCACCGCCTGGGCGGCGCCGTGGCTGGGCTTGATCGGAGCGATTTTCGTGTTCTGCGCCGGCATGCTGTTTCTCCAGCGTCAGCGCAACAAGGCTCAGCGCGCCGGCGAAGGGTATGGCACCGAACTGCGCAACGAGCCGGAAACCGCTGCTGATATCAAGCTGCCAAATCCGTGGATCGCACTGTCGCCACTGCTGGCCGTCGGCATCATGAACCTGCTGTTCACCCAGTGGATTCCGCAGTGGTACGGCAAGACCCACAGCCTCGCGCTGCCGGGCATGGCCGCGCCGGTGACCACCGAAATCGCCAAACTCACGGCGATCTGGGCCGTTCAAGCCGCGTTGCTGGTCGGCATCCTCATGGTGCTGGCGTTCGGCTTCAAGGCGATTCGCGGCAAGCTCGCCGAAGGCAGCAGAAGTGCGGTCAGCGGCGCGTTGCTGGCGGCGATGAACACCGCGTCGGAATACGGCTTCGGTGCGGTGATCGCCTCGCTGCCGGGCTTCCTGGTGCTGGCCGACTGGCTCAAGAGCATCCCTAATCCGCTGGTCAACGAAGCGATTACCGTGACCCTGCTGGCCGGCATCACCGGTTCAGCCTCGGGCGGCATGAGCATCGCCCTGGCGGCCATGGCCAATGACTTCATCGCCGCCGCGCAGGCCGCCAACATCCCGCTTGAAGTGCTGCACCGGGTTGCCTCGATGGCCAGTGGCGGCATGGACACCCTGCCGCACAACGGCGCGGTGATTACCTTGCTGGCGGTCACCGGCCTGACCCATCGTGAGGCCTACAAAGACATTTTCTGTATTACGCTGATCAAGACCCTGGCGGTCTTTGTGGTGATCGGTACTTTCTACGCCACTGGCATTGTGTGAGATATACATGACGACTCTTTCGGGCAAGACCGCACTGGTCACCGGTTCCACCAGCGGCATCGGCCTGGGCATCGCCCTCAGCCTGGCCAAGGCGGGGGCCCATTTGATCCTCAACGGTTTCGGCGACGCGTCCAAGGTGATTGCCGAAGTCGAGCAGTTCGGCGGCAAGGTCGGCCATCACCCGGCCGATGTCAGTGATCCGGCGCAGATCGCCGAGATGATCGCCTACGCCGAGCGCGAGTTCGGCGGCGTGGACATTCTGGTGAACAACGCCGGCATCCAGCATGTGGCACCGGTGGACGAGTTCCCGGTGGAGCGCTGGGACTCGATCATTGCGATCAACCTGTCGTCGGTGTTTCACAGCACTCGTTTGAGCCTGCCGGGCATGCGCGCCAAAGGTTGGGGACGGATCATCAACATCGCTTCGGTGCATGGTCTGGTAGGGTCGACTGGCAAGGCTGCGTACGTCGCGGCCAAGCATGGCGTGATCGGCTTGACCAAGGTGGTCGGGCTGGAAACCGCCGCAACCAACGTCACGTGCAACGCTATCTGTCCGGGTTGGGTGTTGACGCCGCTGGTGCAGAAGCAGATTGATGATCGCATTGCCAAGGGGATCGACCCGCAGCAGGCGCAGCACGATTTGCTGGCCGAGAAGCAGCCGTCCCTGGAGTTCGTGACGCCGCCGCAGTTGGGCGAGTTGGTGCTGTTTTTGTGCAGTGAAGCCGGTAGCCAGGTGCGGGGCGCGGCGTGGAATATTGATGGTGGGTGGTTGGCGCAGTGATTTGACGCTGGACCGCGTTATCGTTCTTCGCGGGCAAGCCTCGCTCCTACAGTGAAATGCGATCCCCTGTAGGAGCGAGGCTTGCCCGCGAATGGATCTGAAGATAGAACAAGAGGCAAGCCATGTCCGACATCCTCTGGCAACCCAGCGCCCAGCGCATCGGCAAGACCCGCATGGAGGCCTTTCGGCGCTTCATCAATCAGCGGCACCACCTGCACGTCGACGACTACCCTGCGCTGCATCAATGGTCCATCGATCAGCGAGAAGCCTTCTGGCAGGCGATCGTCGACTTCTTCGACATCCGCTTTCACGACCAACCCGACGCGGTGCTGGTGGAAGGCGCGCAAATGCCCAGTGCCGAGTGGTTCCCCGGCGCCACCCTGAACTTCGCCGATCACCTGCTGCGCCGCCGCGATGATGCCGTGGCCGTGGTGGCCATCGGTGAGAACGGCCAGCGCGAACAGTTGACCTGGGCCGAACTGGCCGAGCATGTCGCCGGCTTTCAAAACAGCCTGATCGCCGCCGGGGTCGGTATCGGCGACCGTGTCGCCGCCTGCATGCCGAACACCTGGCAAACCCTGGTGGCAATGCTCGGCACCACCAGTCTTGGCGCAATCTGGTCGTGTTCTTCGCCGGACTTCGGCACTCAAGGGGTGATCGACCGTTTCGGCCAGATCGAACCGAAGGTGCTGATCACCTGCGCCGGTTATCGTTATGCCGGCAAGGAAATTGACCAGACCGCCAAGGTCAACGAAATCCTCGAACGCCTGCCGTCCTTGCAGCAGTTGATCGTCGTGCCTTATGCGCGCCCCCACGCGCACATCACAGACTTCCGCACGGTGGCCAACGTAACGCTGTGGGATGATTTTTACGAACCGGGCGGCGAGCCGGATTTCGTTCCGGTGCCCTTCGCACATCCGCTGTACATCCTCTATTCCAGCGGCACCACTGGCGTGCCGAAATGCATCATTCACAGCACCGGCGGCGTGCTGTTGCAACACGTCAAGGAACACGGCCTGCATTCCGGTCTCGGCCCCGGAGACCGTTTGTTCTACTACACCACGTGCGGCTGGATGATGTGGAACTGGCTGGTCTCGGCCCTGGCGGTGGGCAGCGCCGTGGTGCTGTATGACGGCTCGCCGTTTCATCCGGGGCCCGAGCGCTTGATCGATTTGATCGACGACGAACGCATCAGCGTATTCGGCACCAGCCCCAAATACCTCGCGACCCTGGAAAGCAATGGCGTGAAGCCGCGCGACAGCCACGACCTGGACAGCCTAAAAGTCCTGCTGTGCACCGGTTCCGCGCTGTCGCCGCAGAGCTACGATTACGTCTACCGCGATTTCAAGAGCGACCTGTGCCTGGCGTCGATGTCCGGCGGCACTGACATCGTCTCGTGCTTTGTGAACGGCAATCCGTTGCAGGCGGTTCGCCGAGGGGAAATACAGGGCAAGAGCCTGGGCATGGCCGTCGAGGTCTGGAATGACGAAGGCCGTCCGGTCATCGGCGAAAAAGGCGAACTGGTCTGCACCCGGCACTTCCCGGCAATGCCCATTGGCCTGTGGAACGACCCCAGCGGAGAAAAGCTGCGCGCGTCTTACTTCAGCCAGTTTCCCGGGGTCTGGGCTCAAGGTGATTACGCTGAACAACTGCCCCACGGCGGGATGATGATCCACGGCCGCTCAGACGCCGTGCTCAACCCTGGCGGCGTGCGCATCGGCACGGCGGAAATCTACCGTCAGGTGGAAAAAGTCACGCAGGTGCTTGATAGCGTAGCCATCGGTCAGCAGTGGCAGGATGACGTGCGGGTGGTGCTGTTTGTGCGTTTGCGCGATGGCGTCGAACTGGATGAGGCGCTGCAAACGCAGATTCGCCAGGTCATACGTGCGAACACCACGCCACGGCACGTGCCGGCGAAGATTGTCGCGGTGACCGACATTCCCCGGACGATCAGTGGCAAGGTGGTCGAGTTGGCGGTAAGGAATGTGGTGCATGGGCAGACCGTGAAAAACACCGATGCACTGGCCAATCCCGAAGCGCTGGAGCAATTCCGCAACCGCCCCGAACTACTTTATTGACAGCGATCGAGTGTGGGAGCGGGCTTGCTCGCGAAAGCGGTGTGTCAGTCGAAATGAATATTGACTGACACGGCGCCTTCGCGAGCAAGTCGAATCGTCGCACCGCCGCTCCCACAGTTGAATTGTGTCAGTCCATCAGGCCCCATTCGCCCGGTGGTGCGTGGGGGCCGGGTGACGCTTCGGCGTGCAGCTTCAGGCGCAATCTGAGGTTGTTCACCGAGTCTGCGTGTTTCAGCGCTTCTTCCTCATCGATCGCCCCCTCGACCACCAGTGCGTAAAGCGCGCAATCGAACGTCTGCATTCCCAGCTCCACCGACTTCTCCATGATCCCCTTAAGCTCGGAAAGCTCATTGCGCCGGATCAGATCGCCGATGGTTGGCGTGCCCAGCATCACTTCCACCGCCGCCCGTCGCTGTCCATCGCGAGTACGCACCAGGCGTTGCGAGACGAAGGCCTTGAGGTTGTTGCCCAAGTCATGCAGCAGTTGCGTGTGGCGCTCTTCGGGGAAGAAGTTGATGATGCGGTCCAGCGCCTGGTTGGCGTTGTGCGCATGCAGGGTGGAAATCACCAGGTGACCGGTATCGGCAAATGCCAGCGCGTGCTCCATGGTTTCGCGGTCGCGGATTTCACCGATCAGCACCACGTCCGGTGCCTGGCGCAGGGTGTTTTTCAAGGCGGCATGAAAACTGCGGGTATCGACGCCGACCTCGCGCTGGTTGATGATCGACTTTTTGTGCCGATGAATGTACTCGACCGGGTCTTCGATGGTGATGATGTGGCCGCAGCTATGGCGGTTTCGATAGTCGATCAAGGCCGCCAGCGAGGTAGACTTGCCCGAGTCGGTGGCGCCGACGAACAGCATCAGGCCTTGCTTGAGCATGACTGTTTCGAGCAGTACCGAGGGTAAATTGAGGTCTTCAAAGCGTGGAATGTCGAGTTTGATGTTGCGCGCCACAATCGACACATCGTTGCGCTGCTTGAAGATATTGACCCGAAAGCGCCCGACACCCGGCAACGAGATCGCAAGGTTCATCTCCAGTTCCCGATCGAACTCCAGCCGCTGCTCGGCGTCCATGATGGAGTCGGCAATGGCCACGATTTCCCCCGGCTTGAACAGCTGATCGTCCAGGGGCTTGAGGACGCCGTCGAACCGCGCGCTGGGTGGCGCGCCGGTGGAAAGGTAAAGATCGGAGCCATTCTGGCTGGCCAGCAGTCTTAACAGTGCATCGATATCCATGGCAAAAAGCACCCGCGAAGCATTCAATGAAAAAATATGACCCCGAACGGGTCATCCAGCGTCGACCGCTTGCAAGGATAGTAGACGTCGCCACACCGACTTTAGTGCAGGACATTTTGATGAACGCATCACCGACCGGCAGCGATGCCCAGGCCTTGATTGCCAGGCTCGACTGGACACGCAGCCCGCTGGGCGCTGCCAGTACCTGGCCGCAGAGCCTGCGAACCGCCGTGGACATCGTGATTCATTCGCCGATGCCGATGCTGTTGCTGTGGGGGCCGCAGCTGACTCAGATCTACAACGACGGCTTCGCCCTGCTGGCCGGCAGCAAGCATCCACACGCTTTCGGACAGCCTACTCACCAAATCTGGCCAGAACTCAAAGACTTTACCGACCCGATTTACAGCGCCGTCCTACAAGGACAAGTGCGGAGCTACAGCGAGCAGCGCTTCACTCTACAGCGTGACGGCGTGGATTCCGACTTCTGGCTGGACCTGACCTACAGCCCCATCCGCGATGAAAGCGCCGAGGTCGCCGGGATTCTGGTCACCGCCATTGAAACCAACGAGCGCCGACGCATTGCCCTCGAGCTTGAACAGCGCTCGGCCGCCAGCCTCAAGGCCCAGCACGAAACCGAAGAACGCTTGCAACTGGCCCTCGCCGCCACCGACGCCGTCGGCACCTGGGATTGGGACATCAGCGAAGACCACTTCATCGCCGACACCCACTTTGCCCAATTACATGGCATTGACCCGCTGTTGGCCAGTCAGTTACCCATCAGTGCCTACCTCCATGGGGTCCACCCGGAAGACCGCGGCATGGTCACCCGCGCCATCAAGCACTGCATCACCCACGGCACCGAATACGCCGAGGAATATCGCCTGCTGCAAGCCGATGGCCAGTTGCGCTGGGTGTTTGCCCGCGGGCGTTGCTATAAGGACCACCATGGTCGGCCGATCCGCTTTCTTGGCGCAGCCCTGGACCTGACGGAACGCAAGCTCACCGAGCAGGCGTTGCGCCAGAGTCAGACCGAGCTGCAGTTGATCATCAACGCCATGCCGATCCTGATCAGCTACGTCGACAGCGAAGAGCGCTTTCGCCTGAACAACGCCGCTTATCTCGACTGGTACGGCCTGACACCCCAGGAACTCTTCGGCCGCACCGTTCGTGAAGTCCTCGGCGAAGAAGCCTATGCCTTGCGCGCCGAGCACATCGCCGAAGCACTGTCCGGAAAGCCCTGCTGTTTCAACATCAGCACCCCGCACCGAGACGGCAGTATTCGCCATGCCCTGATGAATTACTTGCCGCGCCACGGTTCCGATGGTGCGGTGAACGGTTTCTACATTTTTGTGATCGACGAAACCGAACGCAAGCAAACCGAAGAAGCCCTGCGCAATCTCAACGAAACCCTTGAGGAGCGAGTCGCCGCCCGCACCCGACAATTGGCCGAGGCCAATGAAAAGCTGCTCAGCGAGATGTTCGAACGCGAGCGCGCCGAAGAGGCATTGCGCCATGCGCAGAAAATGGAAGCGGTTGGCCAGCTCACGGGCGGCATCGCCCACGACTTCAACAACATGCTCACCGGGATCATCGGCAGCCTCGACCTCATGCAACGCTACATTGCCGACGGGCGCGCTGCCGAGATTGGTCGTTTCACCGAAGCAGCGGTGTCGTCGGCCAACCGCGCCGCCGCCCTGACCCATCGCCTGCTGGCGTTCTCGCGCCGTCAGTCGCTGGATCGCAAGCCGCTGAACGCCAATGAGCTGATCCATTCCCTGGAAGACTTGCTCAGCCGGACCAAGGGCGATCACATCGAGCTCAAACTGCAACTGGCCGATGAAGTGTGGCCGGTCAGCACGGACGTCAGCCAACTGGAAAACGCCCTGCTCAACCTGGTGATCAACGCCCGGGACGCGATGCCCGATGGCGGCGAGTTGCTGATCGAAACCGCCAATGTGTACCTCGACGGCAGTGACATCACCACCCTGGAACCGGTCAAGGCCGGGGATTACGTGATGATCGCCGTCAGCGACAACGGCACCGGCATGACGCCGTCGGTGCTGGCCAAGGCCTTCGACCCGTTCTTCACCACCAAACCGATCGGCCAGGGCACCGGGCTTGGGTTGTCGATGATCTATGGTTTCGCCCAGCAGTCGGGCGGACACGTGAGCCTGCACAGCGTGCCCGGTCAAGGCACCAGCGTTCGCCTGTACCTGCCACGGTTGTTCGTCGCGGTGCCGGAAAATACCTTGTTGCCGGTCACGGGCGAGACGCCGGCAGCCATTGCCGGCGAAACCGTGGTGCTGGTGGAGGACGATCCGGCGGTGCGCATGCTGGTGCTCGACCTGCTCAACGAACTGGGTTATCACGCCCATGAAGCGGAAGACGCGAAGACCGCCCTGCCCTTGCTGGAATCGGACCTGAGGGTCGACCTGCTGGTGACCGATGTCGGGCTGCCGGGAATGAACGGCCGACAACTGGCGGAAATCGCGCGCCAGCACCGTCCCGACCTCAAGGTGCTGTTCATGACCGGTTATGCGGAGAAAGCCGCCGAGCGCCAGGGCTTCCTGGAAGAAGGGATGGACATGGTAGCCAAACCCTTTTCCATTGACCTGCTGGCCAACAAGATTCGCACGATGATCGGCCAATCCGAGTGAGTTAAGGCATAATCCCGCGCCCCATGCGGGCACCAACATAGCCATCACCGTTGCAAGGTACTGCCAAATGAAAGCTCAAGCCCGCCACATTCTGGTGAAAACCTCGGAAGAAGCCGAGCAGCTCAAACAACGCATCGCCAAGGGCGAAGCCTTTGATGTGCTGGCCAAGAAGTACTCCACCTGCCCGTCCGGCAAGCGCGGTGGTGATTTGGGTGAAGTGCGGCCGGGGCAGATGGTCGGGGTGATTGATGCGGTGATCTTCAAAAAGCCGCTACGGGTGGTGCATGGGCCGATCAAGAGCAAGTTTGGGTATCACCTGGTGCAGGTGTTTTACCGGGATTGAGGTGTTGGCTTTAGGGGAGTGTCATAAATTTTGTGTTCGGGCATAACATGTTGCAGAGGTGCATGTATGCCGACCAAAAAGAAACCGGCCAGTAAGGCCCAGCGTGAC